>NZ_JAMXSE010000028.1:0-76786 GCF_024124685.1 Pseudoalteromonas sp. OANN1 | reverse complement strand
GTGATTATATCAACGGATATTATAACAACGTTAGGCCTCATCATTATAATGCTGGTTTAGCGCCAAATGAATCTGAGGTTAGATACCAAGATTCTAAAACTGTGGCCAAAATTAGTTGACCACTACAGCAGGAGCTGCGAGGTTTCGGTAATCTTTAGTAATAGTATCTCTAACAAATAAAATATCACGCATTACGCTGTTTACAGCTCGTCCATCCAAAGAGTAAGTATCAATGTCATACCCTTTTCTTGGCTTTTGCAGCAGTAAAGTTATACTTTTTTGTGCAGTCGGTAGGGTTACATCGGTAATATCACTCAATTCAATATCAACCATTGGCGATGTGTTCCAACAGCTTTTAATTTGAATTCGAGCGAAGTATAAGGCCAGTAACTGCTTGGAGTTCTGAACCTCATTAATCCCTTTCTCAATAAAGAATATGAGTTCTCTCAACTCACTGTCGCTGTATAAGTCTTCAATTCTTAACCTCCTAGCGTGACGCTGATGCCTTTTGTAAGATATTTTAAAAGCTTCTATCGTCTCTTGGCCTGTAATAGTCATAAGCCATCGCATTGTTTCCGTATATGATGCACCACTACGAATACTTATAGATTTACTTTTAACTGCACCTTGTAGTTGCTCAAATATAGCTTTTTGGATAGAACTCTGGTCCATGCCTAAACATAGAAACCCATGCTCTAAAACTTCTTTTTTATAATTTGGAATCAGATAATTAACTATTAGGCGCTTGAGTTTAGAAAATCTAGAATGAAGAGTTTCGATGTTATAATTTTTTTCAGGCAATAACGCTATTTCTGATCGGTGCAACTGCTCAATTTCGAGCATCAAGCTAGGACAAGTTAAAGCAACCTCACTATAGTCGATACATCGGAAACTTTCGTATCGTTTAAAATAAAACGGCAATAAATGAGCGATATAGTCATGACGGTGTATTTTCTCGCCTAAATGTTGCTCTACCACCAGTAAAAGCTCTGAGAACTGGTCTTTCCTTAAGGCAGCTTTAGCTTCTTTCAGTAGCGAAAAATTATTTGCCTTAAAGTTATCGAGTCCATGCTCTTTGAATGCATCAGGTTTTTCCTCAGAAAACCGACGGATACTAGTAACAATAGCTAAAAACCGCCTGGTCATAGCCTCAATGCTATGCTCTAAGTCTCCCTTAAACTTTTCAGAATCTGCAACGGCCTGAAGTTGTTTGATTAAAACCGGTTCTGACTGTGCCAAATCAGTTACGTCAATAGACTTTCTATTGATTGCAATTTTGACTGTTGAAAAGCGCTTTGGGTAATTTACTCTAAGCACTGAAAGTAAAGCTGATTGAAGAACTTTGTTCCGATCTTCTATTGGGTGTTCATGAAAGACATTTTTAAAGTGCTGACTCGATCTAAACCAACTTAAACCATGCTTTGATATTAAATCAGCTAGTTTCGGTGCTTTATCAAACAAGAGATGTAAGCACATCAGCGCTTTCTGTGCATAGAACCTAGTTGTACTACCAGCTAAACCAGAATCCAAGTTCCAGTTAGTTAAAGCCTCATGTAAGTCACTTCCTAACTCGAAGTTTTTTCGATACCAATTTAATAGATCAATGTTAGTATCAAAAACAAATACGCTACTGGGTCTGGATTTTACTTCACTTATCGTACTGGCAAAATGAAACAAGCAACGTCTGAATAGGACGTCATCTTTAGGCTCAAGATAAGCTGATTTTACCTCTAACTTGAGCCAATAATCCCTATCGATTAACGAGTTAATGTCCTTAACCAGCCTATGACAATGACCGTGTAAAACTTCATATCGCATCAGTATCCGTTTAAAAAATTGGACATGTAATTTTACGCGCTTACTGCTTTCAGCAGTCACATTTTCACTCAACTGAGTTTCTAAGCGAGAAAAGTTTAGAACACCATTAAGCATTTACTTCTCCTGAAAAACCAGGATTAAATGCCGCCTCTTGTAAAGGCTCAACAAGTTCTCCAAATAACTTATCTACCCAACTTGCCATTTGCTTATCAAACGTTAATGAACGAGCGAAATTGATGTACTTTTGAGTCGTTGAAAAATCTGCATGGCCCATCAACTGCATCAACTTGTATTGAACAAAGCCAATGGGTAAATTTTTGTGGATAAGGAAGCCCGCTAGATTGGTGGCAAATGTTGAACGTAAGTCATGAAAATCTCGCTTAAGTGATTTACCAAACGGTGCCAACTCTTGTCGCACTTTCGAGATCACATTGCCTATAGATTTACGAGACATGAAATCACCAGAGCGATTAAGAAACAGTGGAGCATCATCACAGTTACCATGTTCAAGCTGCCACTTAGCTAATCTATCTTGATGTTCTTTGCCGTTACGATATTGCCAAAGTGATGTCATCAAGCCTTTTGCCACCATTATCGTGCGCTCCTTATCGTACTTGCCGATTATGGTTAAGTAATAAATTGCTTTATTACCCAAGGCAGGATCAACAACATGACTAGCACTAAAAGTCGCTATTTCTTCTGCACGTAAGCCACATTGCACTGCTAAATCCACTCGCAATTTAGCACCTTGCTTTGCGAGCTCTCTGCTAGCATAGAGCAGCTTAAGTTCCTCTTTGCTATAAGGCGATAAACCCGCATCACCTGGTTTCTTTTGCTTGTACTTTTTAGGGATCAGTAAGTCAGTGGTGGTAATGGTAAACCCTTTTTCATCGCTACCGTAATCGGTAAATAGCAAGTCTAAACCGCCGTCCTTACGCTTTTTCTTAATAATCTTGGTTTTGTATTTGAATGGCACTTTATCAATTCTATTTTGCTTTCTTGCCCACTCGTAAAACTGCCTCACATGGTTGATGTACAGGTTTGCAGTATCTCGCTCAATACCCTTTGAAATCACTTGTTCTATAAGATGCTTGCGATACCGATAAACAGGCAACCAGTATTTTGCTTTATCGCTGTCACTCACAGCATAAACCTCTTGCCAGTCCACATTATTCTTCTCAACCCATTGCAAGAATAAACTCATAGAATTCGCTAACGACTGCACGGTTACAAGTGACACACCACCAAGTGGATTCTTGTTTCCGCCTCGCTTAGGGGGCATGAATAAACCTTTATACCTGTGCTCAAGGAACAAATTTATTTCAAGAGCATCCTGTAGCCTATTAAGTGATAACACTCTTGGAAAACGCTCAATAAAACGGTCCTCGTGAAACATAACTTCGCGATAACCTTGCTCATTAACATCAGAAATGTAAGGCAGACTACCTAGATTAACGGTTCGATTAACAATATTAGGGTAGATTACACTCAAATAAACTGCTCCATTTAAATACTGCAAAAAATATAGCGGCAAGTTTTGCTTTAGTCAAATGCAAAATTGCAGTATGCCGTTACTGCAAAAACAAATTGACGTATGCTTTAAGATAATCCACCATTGCAAGATGAATGAAGCTTTCATCAGAGACAAAAAGTTGCGCAACTTAGAGCAATCAAGCCGCGCGTTTTTGAAAGCTTTTAGAAGATGAAAAAGTGTTGGTAAAGGTAAAACTGAGACCTTATGAAAGCGCAAACAAAGCACGTTGCACAGAGCTTACTACTCCATGAACTCGCTGATATTCGCTTGGGGCATCCATTCAGAGGCTCAATCAAGCAATACACGGATGGGACAGTCAATGTCATCCAGGTTAGGGATACTGAAATAACGGGCGAAATTAACCACGATAGTATTGTTAAAACTCACTTAAAAACTAAAAAGCAACCCGACTGGTTACAAAACGGAGATGTGCTATTTGTAGCAAAAGGTGCAAAACACCACTGTGTTCTAGTTGAAAATATAAAAGAGCAAACGGTCTGCTCGCCTCACTTTTTTCTAGTGCGATTGAAGCCTGAATATAGTGCTTTAATTTCACCTAACTTTCTGTGCTGGCAATTAAATCAACAACCTGCACAGCGCTATTTTAAAACAACCGCTGAAGGTTCTATGTATTTGAGTATTCGAAGACAGGTTTTAGAAAGCGTACCAATTAAGCTACTAGAGATTGAAAAGCAAAACCGGCTCACTGCACTACATCAATGTGGCGTAAAAGAGCAAAAGACACTGAAAAAGTTAATACAAAATCGGCAACAACAATTAGAAGCCATTGCATTGCAAGAGCTAGGCATTTGATTACTGAATAGCCGAAGAAAAATTAAATAAAATTTGGGAATAGAAACACATGAAAAACAATGTTCAAATCAATCAGGACGATATCAACAAAGCGGTATGGGCCGCTTGTGACACCTTCCGTGGCGTTATCAGTGCCGATACTTATAAAGACTTCATCCTGACCATGCTGTTCTTAAAATACATCTCTGATGTATACAAAGACGAATACAACAAGCTCATTACTCAGTATGGCGATAACCCAGACTTAATACATGCCATGATGTCGAAGCAGCGTTTTGTACTGCCAGAAGGCGCGAGCTTTTGGGACTTATACGAAAAACGCTATGAAGCAGGCAATGGTGAGCGAATCGATAAAGCCCTTCATGCTATTGAAGAAGCCAACGGCAGCAAGCTTAAAAACGTTTTCCAAGACATCAGCTTTAACACTGACCGCCTAGGACAAGAAAAGCAAAAGAACGACTTACTTCGGCACTTACTGGAAGACTTTGGTAAAGACATTCTTGATTTAAGTTCTGAGCGAGTGGGCAGTTTAGATATTATCGGCAATGCCTACGAATACCTTATCAAACACTTTGCTGCTGGTAGTGGCGCTACCGCTGGTGAATACTATACCCCACCAGAGGTCTCAACCCTTTTAGCAACCGTCTTAGAGCCAGTTGAAGGCGACCAAATTTGCGATCCATGTACAGGCAGTGGCTCATTGCTATTAAAATGTGGCGCTATGGTGCGTAAAAACTCTGGCTCTAAAAAGTACGCCTTATTTGGGCAAGAAGCGATTGGTTCAACTTGGGCGCTCGCCAAAATGAACATGTTCCTACATGGTGAAGATAACCACCGCATTGAATGGGGCGATACCATTCGTAATCCGCTACTAAAAGAGAAAGACGGTAATGGCTTACTGCACTTTGATGTAGTAACGGCAAATCCGCCATTTTCATTAGATAAGTGGGGACATGACGATGCCAGTAACGACCCTTATGGGCGCTTTAGACGAGGTATTCCACCGAAAACCAAAGGTGACTATGCCTTTATCAGCCACATGATTGAAACCCTCAAGCCCGAAACAGGTCGCATGGGTGTGGTTGTGCCACATGGTGTGTTATTTAGAGCATCAAGTGAAGGAAAAATCCGCCAACAACTGATTGAAGAAAACTTGCTAGACACAGTGATTGGCCTGCCAGAAAAGTTGTTCTTCGGCACAGGCATCCCAGCCGCCATTTTGATATTTAAAAAACACAAAACAGATAACAATGTGTTGTTTATTGATGCCAGTCGCGAATTCAAATCAGGTAAAAACCAAAACCAGCTAACTGACGGAAACATTCAAAAGATCATCGACACCTATAAGGCTCGTGAAAATGTAGATAAATACGCATACCTTGCCAGTTTTGATGAAATCAAAGAGAACGACTTTAACCTCAACATCCCTCGTTATGTTGATACCTTTGAAGAAGAAGCAGAGATTGATTTAGTGGCAGTACGCACTGAGCGTGTACAACTGAAAAATGAGCTGCAAAACCTTGAAGCGGAAATGGAAGGCTACTTAAGGGAGTTGGGTTATGGTGCCTAATGGATGGACATTAAATAACTTCAATTCTGTAGCAGAATTAATTCATGGTTTTCAATTTAGAGAACATCACTTTTCTGAATCTGGTGTGCCGATAGTAAAAATTGCGAGCATTTCACATCTTCGAGGAGTTAATCTTGAAAAATGCTCCTACATTCCAGAAGAACTAGCTAGTGAGTTTTCCAAATACCAAATTGAAGCTGGCGATGTCTTAATGGCGTTGACTGGTGGCACACTAGGTAAAACCTGTAAGGTTCAAGAAGACATTGAGTTATGTTTACAAAACTACCGAGTAGGTAATTTTAAACCTAAAGCTAGTTTTTTGGATAAAGACTTTCTTTATTATTTTCTTATTTCTTTCACTGTTCAAAAGAGAATAGAAAATATAGTCAATGAGGCTGCTCAACCAAATGTTGGTAAAGCTGATTTTGATAAAATTAAAGTATTAACTCCAACACTACCAGAACAACGCAAAATCGCCAAAATCCTATCCACTTGGGATAAAGCGATTAGCACCACCGAGCGCCTAATCGACAACAGTAAACAGCAGAAAAAAGCCCTGATGCAGCAACTGCTCACTGGCAAAAAGCGTCTACTTGATGATTCAGGTAAACCGTATGAGGGTGAGTGGGATGAAAAACGTCTTTCAGAGTTAGGGAATATTTCCTCTGGTGGAACACCGAGTACAACAAAGCCTGAATATTGGGATGGTGATATAAACTGGGTAACACCTACCGATATTACTAAGCAAGATATTATCTACATTGAGTCAACTGCTCGACTAGTTTCTATGGATGGTATTAAAAACAGCTCTGCAAAACTTCTCCCTAAGGGCACATTGCTTGTTTGTACTCGTGCAACGATAGGTGAAATGGCAATTGCAAGTCATGAAATGAGCACCAACCAAGGTTTTAAAAACATCGTTCCAAATGAGAATACTAATATTGAATTTGTGTATTACCTTTTAAATTTCTATAAGCATAAACTAATTAGCAAAGCGAGTGGTTCAACTTTCTTAGAGCTTTCTAAGAGTGCTTTTGAAGGACTCCACTTTCATATTCCTAAATTTCAGGAGCAGCAAAAGATTTCGGCAGTATTACTGAACGCTGACCAAGAAATCGAGCTATTAGAACAGCAGCTTGCTGACTTACAGCAAGAAAAGAAAGCGCTAATGCAACAGTTGTTAACAGGTAAACGCAGAGTAAAAGTGGACGATAAGGAAGTCGCATAACCATATGGATATTACAGAATTAACATTTGATGAGCGAGATGAGTTTAAGCGTAAAAGTATCGCTGAAAAAGCTATTTCATTATTACAAGCGGAAATCGATATTTCCCCTATGGTGATAGATGGTAGCTGGGGTACGGGTAAAACTGAATTTTGTCATAAACTGATAAACCTGATGCAAGGTAATGACACACATCATTTAATTTATATTGATGCATTTAAAGCTGATCATTCTGATGAGCCATTAATGACTGTTCTCGCTGAGGTAATTAAAGTTTTACCTGATGAAAACAGTAAACAAAGTTTCATTAAGAAGGCTTTGCCTACTGTAAGATATGGACTAAAGACAATTGCTAAAGCGGGAGTTTCACACCTTCTGAGGCAAGATATAGCAGATGTTGCAGATGATTTTGACAAAGAAATCCAGAAAACAGCAGACAAGGCTATTGATGCAACTGTCGAAGCCGTATTAAAAGATCACGTAAAAGCAGACAAAAACTTAAAAGCATTGCAAGCAGCATTAAAAGAAATTACGGCTGTTAAACCTATTATATTGTTTATTGATGAGTTAGATCGATGTAGACCAAATTTTGCTGTCGATATGCTTGAAATTATAAAACATACCTTTGATGTAGAGGGTGTGAAATTTGTTTTGATTACTAATACTCAGCAACTCAAGGCGTCAATAAATCATTGTTATGGGCAGTCAGTAGACGCTCAACGGTATTTGGATAAATTTGTTAAATTCACCATCGCTCTTCCTGAAACAGTAGATACCAATGCTCATCGTGAGAGTATTGCTGCAATTGAACACTATAAGAACTTAGTAAGATCAAGCCATGTTTTGGAAGGTATGAAGCTATATGAATGTGGCTCAATTAGAACAATCGAACAAATTATTATTGCAAATAGATTGTCATTACGAGAAGTAGAGACTGTTGTTCGCCATATAGAAATTTATGTAACTCTAGCCCAATCAAATAACCTTCAGAGCAACACAATTTTTGGATATAAACTGCTTACCATATTGGCTATAGCAATTTATAGCATTCAGCCCGAAATAGCTTTATCGATACTACAAAAAAGAATTGATGCGAAAGATATTGGTAACTGTCTTGGTATATCAAATCTGTCAACTGACATTCAAGGTCGCCCTGATGAGCAGGAACTAATCTGTTATATGCTTGGTTATACTGCTTTGCATAATAAAGAGCATTTTACTCCAACAGAAGATGTCGATGTATGGAAAGAAGAAAGTGCCAGTTACTTTCAGGGTGGATATTGGCGAACAGATGACTTTGCATCTATTTGCGCTGAAGCGATTCAAACACTGACAATGTGCTAAAGGATTAGAAATGACTAAGACAGTTAAATTTCAAGAAGAATTCAGCGCAAAAATACCCGCACTGACATTGTTAACCAACTTGGGTTACACCTTTATTCCGCCAAGTGAATGCGAAGCGTTACGTGGTAATACCTTAGCAAACGAAAAGAAAAGCACTCATCAAGTTATTTTACTCCCTGTTATGCGTGCCTTTTTAGCCAAACAAACATTCTCGTTTGCAGGTAAACAACATACATTATCAGAAGCTGCTATTGATAAAGTCATGCATGAGCTAAACCCTTCTATGAACTTAGGGTTAAAGGCGGCTAATGAGAAAATTTACAATGCATTGATGTATGGCGTTAGCGTTACTGAGTTTATAGATGGCAAAAAAGCCTCCCCCACCATTAAACTCATTGATTGGCACAATATTGATAATAACCAATTCCATTTTACTGAAGAGTTAGTGGTTCAAAATGCCGAAGGCACTGGCAATCGCATTCCAGATATTGTGTGCTTTGTGAATGGATTGCCATTAGTGGTTATCGAGGCGAAACGCCCGGATTCAAATAAAGAAGGTAAATCGACCAACGCTGAAGCGATTTCTCAGCACATTCGTAATCAAGGTCAGGCTGAAATTCCTCATTTATATGCCTATAGCCAATTGCTAATAGCAGTAAATGGGCATGAAGGTTTATACGCCACATGCGGCACCCCTGAAAAGTTCTGGGCCAAATGGAAGGAAGAGCAAATACCTGAAGCGGAATTTGTCAGGTTAAAAAATCATAAGTTGAGCAATGAACAATTAAATGGGCTGTTTGATCATCGTCCTGTCAAAGCGAAAGATGACTACCTTTCATTGCTTGCAGCAGGCGACTTAACTGTTACCGACCAAGATAGGCTTATAGTCAGCTTACTCCGCCCTGAGCGCTTGCTTGATATGACTCGCCTGTTTACCTTGTTTGATAAAAAAGCTGGAAAGATTGTCGCTCGATATCAACAAGTATTTGGCATAAAAGCTCTTATTGAACGAATTAACACGTTTGATGATTCAGGTGCTCGTGAAGGCGGTGTTATTTGGCACACCACAGGTAGCGGTAAGTCATTTACTATGGTGTTTTTATCCAAAGCGCTTATATGGCTTGAAGAGCTAGCACAATGCCGTGTTATCATAGTCACAGACCGTGTGGACTTGGAAGATCAACTCAGCAGAACCTTTGCATCTGGTGGTGTATTAACTGACCGAGATAAAAAAGATGCAATGGCGACCACTGGTAAGCGTTTAGCCGAACAAATAGGTAAAGGCAATGAGCGAGTTATTTTTTCGATCATTAACAAATTCGGCTCAGCGATCAAATATAAAGAATGCTACAACGATAGCCCAAACATTATTGTACTTGTTGATGAAGGCCACCGTAGCCAGAACGGTGAAAATAATATCCGTATGCAGCAGACGCTGCCTAAAGCAGCCTATATTGCTTTTACTGGTACGCCCTTATTAAAGGACGATAAGACTGAAAACAAATTCGGTAAGATCATTCACTCTTACACCATGCAGCAAGCGGTTGAAGATAAAACCGTTACGCCATTATTGTATGAAGAGCGCATCCCAGAGCTGAACGTTAATGACAAAGCCATTGACGCTTGGTTTGAACGCAGCACCAGCAAACTAAGTGATAAGCAAAAGACAGACCTAAAGAAGAAGTTTTCACAAAAAGGTCAAATCTACCAAACCGAAGGTCGCATTGAATTAATCGCATACGATATTGCTGACCACTTCCAGAACTTTAAACAGCAAGGCTTAAAAGGTCAGCTAGCTTGTGATTCCAAAGCCTCTGCAATTCGTTATAAGAAGGCATTGGACAAAATTGGTACGGTAACATCGGTGGTTGCGATGTCGGCTCCAGATACTCGTGAGGGACACGAGGCGGTTGATCAAGAAAGTAAGGACATCGTGCAAAACTGGTGGAAGGCAAACGTTAATAAGATGGACGAAAAAGCTTACACCAAAGCCATTATTGAAGAATACGGCAGAGATAATGGCCCAGACATCATGATCGTAGTAGATAAGCTGCTAACGGGCTTTGACGAACCAAAGAACACAGTGCTTTACATCGATAAGCCCCTTAAAGAGCACAACCTTATTCAAGCGATTGCCCGTGTAAACCGATTGCATAGTAAAAAACAGTTTGGATACTTAATTGATTACCGAGGCATTTTAAAAGAGCTTGATACCACTATTGAGAAGTACCAAGACCTTGCTGAGCGCACCCAAGGCGGCTTTGATATTGATGACCTAAAAGGATTGTATAACCGAATGGATACGGAATACAAAAAGCTTCCGGGGCTGCACAGCGATTTATGGGCGATATTTGATGGGGTTAAAAACAAGCAAGATGGCCCAGCACTTCGCCAAGCATTAGCGCCTAAAGTGCAAGATGTCGATGGCAAGCTTGTCGATACCAACCTAAAAAAGCGTGATGACTTTTACTCAGCTCTAACTGCATTTTCAAACTGTATGAAAGTAGCATTGCAATCAGCAACCTACTTTGAAGATAAATCATTCGATAACAAACGTGACTTGTACAAACGTGATCTAAAAGCCTTTGTCGATTTGCGCAAACAAGTGCGTGAAGATGCTGACGAAACCATTAATTATGACGAATACGCTGAAGATATTCGCAGTCTTCTAGACAAGCACATTGCTGGTATTGAAGTTAAAGAGCCTGACGGTGCGTATTTGGTCGGAAATTTAGGAAAAGACGTTAAGCCACAGGATATGAGCGATGACGAAGCTCGTAACCAGACCGATAAAATCACAGGTCGAATAACTAAGATGATTGAGCAAGACTTAGCTGATGATCCTTATGCTCAAGAGTATTTTTCTAAAATGCTTAAAAAGGCGATTGAAGATGCCAAAGCGATGTTCGATGCGCCCGTTAAGCAATACATCCTCTTCGCGGATTTTGAACAGGAAGTAAAAGAGCGACAGATTGTAGATATGCCTGATGAGTTTGTGGATGACTCAGGCAAGTTGAATAAACATGCCCAAGCTTACTTTGGCTTATTCAAGCACCTATTTGATGCTAACTTCTTAAATGAAAAATCATTGGACAATGATAAGTTGGTTGCCTTGGCATTTAGTATTGATGATGTAGTCAATACGGCTGTTGCTGAGTATTCCATTAATCATGCGGAAATTGAAAATGCAATCCACATGAAGTTATTACCTATGTTATTTGCTGAACTTGGCCTTGATAACGCGCAAAAGCTAATTGAAGAAGTACTCAAGATCACTCGACTCGGCTTATCAAGAGGCTAATGAAAGTGAATAAGCAAGCTGTTTCTGCCGCAATTTGCGGAAAAGAAAGCCGACCAACAACCAATAAACGTGGTGTTTTTACCTATGGTAACGACACCATTCACTATGATGTTATTCGTAACACCAAGCCTGCTGATGATACTAAAAAAACAGCACGCAAGGTAACTATTAAGGTTCACCCTGACCAACGTGTTGTAGTTACTGTGCCTCATGATGCCTGTGATGAGGCTATTCAGGAAGCCGTTTATAAGCGTGCCAGATGGGTTTGGCAAAGCATTGATGAATTTGCTAAACAAAAAGATACCGTTTTACCTAAGCGTTATGTGAGTGGCGAAACTCAGTTTTACCTCGGTAAGCGCTATGTCTTAAAAATTATTAATGATGCTGGGCAAGTACCTAACGTAAAACTAAGCCGTGGCAAGTTGAACGTAACAATCAAGCATGAAGCTAGCAAAGATATTGATGATCGTTTGGTGAAAATTAAACCGCTAATCGACAAATGGTATCAACACAAAGCAAAAGCAATTTTTCATGAGCGACTAGCTGAATTACTTCCAAAAGCCATTTGGGTAACAGGCATTCCTTCATTTCGTGTAATGGCAATGAAAAAGCAATGGGGAAGCTGTTCAACTAAAGGCAACTTGATGCTCAATCCGCACCTTGTTAAAGCGCCTAAAGAATGTATTGATTACGTGATATTACATGAGCTTTGCCATATAGCTGAGCACAACCACAGCGAAAGATTCTGGCGTTTGTTAACCCAAGTAATGCCGAATTGGAAAGAAGTAAAAGCCAAATTAGATGATATGGCGGAAATGTATTTGAATGAGTGATGCGCGGGCAACGCTAAACTAGATTAGACTTTCGAGTCAATTTCTTCACTCATTATTGCAAGGATCTTATCTCTTTTTTCTTTTGGTAATTGATGCAACATAACCACAAAATTGGCCATTTCCTCCGTTTCGCAAAAGAAATAATTAAGCGGCACATCCAGCTCTTCAGCTATTCGTTTTAAAGTTTGTAAATCCGGAGTATGCCTACCTTTTTCATAATGGTTCATACGCCCACTCGCCGAACTGGGCTCAAGACCAATCTTAATTCCCAGCGACTTCTGAGAAAGTTTTGATCGTAGCCGAGCTTCTTTAAGCCTGTATGGCAATGGGTTAATGAATTCCAATGAATATTCATAAGTAAATTTATAATACTTAGATTCTCTAAGTTTTATCCTATCATGTATACTTAGGAATACTAAGTTTAATGATGAGTAACACTCTGTGAATAAGCCATATGCGCAAGATACAAAAGATCTGGCGATTAAAAAAATAATGAACAGTGAAAAACGAGTTCCTGAAGTAGCTAGTGAGCTGGGTATTTCCTCAAGTACCCTGTATCGGTGGATAAAGTTAAAAAGGGAAGAGAAAAACAACTCAAAGAGTAAGTTCTTAATGAAAAAGCTGGAATCTAGGTTGGAAGAAATATCTGAGGAGCGAGAAGTATTGTTAAAGGCAGCCTCAATTTTAGCAAGGGAGATCCGCTAATTCTTCAACGTACTCGAAAAGTGATTTACTGAGATGATATTAAAGGTAGTTCTTAGCCAAATATAGGTAACAGTTTAGGCGGCGGTTTTTAGGTGGCATTTGCTCGATAAAAACGTAGATGACATTATAAAGTGCTCCCCTGCGGTTTCGTTAGAGCTTTCAGCAAACTTACGTATTAACTCTTCAAACACTAAACCCATGTCGTGATTTGAAATCGCTTTTGGGCTTAAGTCTGTGGTGGCAAACTTTTTAACTACCTTGTAAAGCAGGTTAGCATCGTCAAGCAGGCCAACAAACTCATCAAACTTAAAGTGTTCAAAAATTTCACGGGCATCTTTTGAGAAACATTGAATATAGTTTTCAAGGTTGTCTTTAATATCACTTTGGCCCATTTTGCCAAGATTCATTGGTGAAGTATTAAAGAATGACAAACCATTTGTCGCTCGAAGAAGCATTTTTTCCCGTTGTGTTTCATCTAAAGGAGCTTTACCCGACGCAACTAAGGTTTTGCTCATTTGGTCAATCTGCGGTATCTGAGCAATCACATCATCTTTGCTTTCTTCTAATACACATTCAAGACGACGTAAAAGCGTAAAAGGTAAAATAACGCGACCATATTGTGATTGCTTAAAGTCACCGCGAAGTAAGTCAGCTACTGACCAGATAAAAGCAGCGGTTTGAGAGAAGTTTGTGTTCGTTGCCATTTTAGTATTCCAAAAGTAGTCGTCATCTACAGCGCTACTTATCAATGTATTTTGGAATTACGCCCTATTGAAAGCGACATAACTCTGTAATTCTTTTATTTATTACCAATGCACGCCTTGGTTTGATAAGCGCGTATTAGGGAAAGGTGTGTTTAGGTAAGGAACATAATTAGGCACGGCCGAACTTAGTGTAGTTTGGCTTAGCGATACCATTATTTAGTAATGAGTTTTAGATAACTTATATTGTAATCAACCGGTTTATCTATGTCCCTATATCACCCTTTTAAATTCTATTTTTGCTTTTTTTCAGCTAAGCGCTTGTAGACGTCTAACGACTACGAAAGTGCTTTCAAAAGCTAGCATTTTTGAGACAATTTGTCAGTAACTTAATGTTAAGACAGGTGATTTTTATGGAGTTATTTAGCTTCTTGTTTAGTTCTTCCGTTTCAGTTTCTAATAGTGAGCCAAGTGTAAATGTAGATGGCTCACCAATGTGTGGCAATGTTGATATCAACGGGAATTCACATGGGGTGATGTCCACAGATGATGATGGTATTGGTCATAACTCGTGCTTTAATGATTTTTCAAGTTCGGATACCTTTGACATCTTTGATGATTCAAGTTGTGGCGGGTTTACTGATTGGTAGGCAAAGCATAATCTTAATTTATTTTTTGTTTTTTTATTTGTAATATCACTTCAGTAATGCTTGAGGTATGAGAGACCTAGTGCGCGTCTAAATATGTGTAACAATGATGGCAGATACAATTGAGTTTTTTTAAACAAAAAAATAGCGCCTTCAGGCGCTATTTTCGTGGGATTCTAAATTAAAACGGCATTTTAAAGCCTGGAGGCATTTGCATGCCGCCGGTGACTTCTGACATGCGCTTTTGCGTTTCTTCACCTACGCGACGAACTGCATCGTTTACCGCAGCGGCTAGTAGGTCTTCGATCATGTCTTTATCGTCTTCCATTAGGCTTTCGTCGATTTCTACGCGACGTACGTTGTGGCTACCAAGCATAGTTACTTTAACTAAACCTGCTCCTGCTTCACCTGTTACTTCTAGGCTCTTGATCTCTTCTTGGGCTTTTTCCATGCGCTCTTGCATTTGCTGCGCCTGCTTCATGATGTTGCCCATTCCGCCTTTAAACATATTCTGCTCTCTTATACTTCAATTTGGTTTACTGTGATAAAAGATAAGGGCTAACGCCCTTAATTACAATGCCTGAACGCTATTTTCGTCAAGCATTGCGTCAAATTCTTGGACAAATGCGCTGACGAGTGGATCGTCTCGCATCGCCGCTTTAGCTTGGACAAGCCTATGCTCATCTAATTGTTGCTGTACCAAAAACGGCGTGTTGTTTACCGTGTCGATATAGTTAATCTCAAGCGTTATTGGCTGCTCGAATAATGCGCTTAGGCTTTCTGTTAGTTTCTCTCTCAACACTGCGGAGTCTAAGTGCTGTTGACTCGCGTCTACTTGCAATTGTACCTGCGCGCCTTGCTGCGTTATCACGCTGTGTAATGCATACTGGCGAATTCGACCACCTAATTGCATCTTTTCAATCATGTTTGCCCAATCGTCGCTTTGGTGAGCAAACTTAATGTCACTGATTGGACTAACAAAGTTTTCCGGTGCAGGGATCTCCACTTGAATACTTTGTTCGTTATCATCTTGTTTTACCGGCGATAACTGCTCTAGCAATTCTGGCGCTAAATTTTCCGTAATAGGTTTATGGCGCTCTTGAAACGCTTCTTTCTTTTGCTTTTTTGGTGCCAAGCGAGGTGTTGCTGGCTGTGCGTGTTGCGGTTCAGGCTGATACTCAGGTGTGGTTACTGTCGTAGCTGGCGCTTGCTCTATTGGCATTGGCGCACTAGGCGCCTCAGACTTTTTTACCTCACCATTGGCTCCCACCAATCGACCCGCCCCAGAGATATTACGATTTTTTAAAATTCGTGCTATTGCTGACTGGGCTTGGTTTTGCTGCTCGGTAACACTTGCTGTAGCAGCAGGTTCCGAAGCGTTTTGGTTTTGCACCTCAGGTTGAGACCAATCCTCTTGGTTTTGCGATGCCGTTTGCGCGTATGCAGCATCATCAACTGGCGCACTTTCATGATGATGTGCAGGAACTTGTTCTTGGAACCCCTGCTCTACCGCCTGTGACATGATGTTGTCGTATTGATTGGCCATCTCCGCCTCAGATGACACAGAGGCGACTGGTGCTTGGCTTTGCGCAGCAGGCATTGGCGACACCGGCTCATACTGTGTTGTTTGTTGCGCGGTTGATGTCGTTGCTTCTAGTGCATATGTAGGTGTTGCTGTCGGCTGTACCTGAGGTGATGGCGCTACCGTAGCGTTATCTTCCGTTGGCTTTTTTAACAGCGCTCGTAAATCCCCTACTTTGCTTTGCTTTTCAGAAGTCTCTTGGCTCACAGGAGCGGAAGGCACTACGCTATGGCTTTCTTTTTCGAACGCCATTAAGCGCAGCATGACCATCTCAAACCCAAGTTTAGGCTCAGGTGCCCACTTTAGGTCTTTTTTGCCATTTAACAGCAGTTGATACAACAACTGGCCCTGTTGCGGTGCTAATTGCTCGGCAAATAGCTTGATGTCGTTGTTATCAAAATTTGATAATCGCGCAGCACTAGGCACGAGTTGAGTGAGCTGAATAACATGCAATAACGCAATTAAATCGTCCAGCACACTAACAAAATTACCATTTTGTAGTGCTATTTTTTCAATCGCATTGAGTAAGGCTTCACCGTCGTGGCATAAAATTGCAGACAGCAAAATGATCGCATGCGCACTATCTATCAATCCCAGCATAGATTGCACTGCAGGCACAGTTAAATTGCCATTTGTTTGTGCAATAGCCTGATCAGTCAAACTTAGAGCGTCACGCATACTGCCATCAGCGGCTTTAGCTAACGTTTGTAGCGCTACTGGATCAAAGGCAACTTGCTCTAGCGGCAGAATTTTCTCTAGCTGTTCAACTATTTGTCCTTGTGTCATTGCGTTCAGATTGAACTGCAAACAACGAGACAGAATAGTCACAGGCAACTTTTGTGGATCGGTTGTGGCGAGCAAGAATTTTACATGCTCTGGCGGCTCTTCTAAGGTTTTAAGGAGCGCATTAAAACTGTGCTTCGACAGCATGTGCACTTCATCGATGAGATAAACCTTGTAGCGACCACGAGTTGGTGCATATTGTACGTTGTCTAAGATTTCTCGCGTGTCTTCAACTTTTGTACGAGAAGCCGCATCAATTTCGATTAAATCGATAAACTTACCAGTTTCAATCTCAGTACAGGCACTACACTGACCACAAGGCGTTGAAGTAACGCCTTGTTCGCAGTTAAGGCTTTTAGCAAAGATCCTAGCAATGGTTGTTTTGCCCACACCACGTGTTCCGGTGAATAAATAGGCATGGTGTAAACGCTTTTCATTAAGTGCGTTGACCAGAGCTTGTTTAACATGCTCCTGCCCCATTAATTCATGGAAGTTTTGCGGACGCCATTTTCGCGCCAGAACCTGATAGCTCATGCTTATTCGCCTTCGAACTCTACAAGTGAAAGGATTTTGATCCCAAGATCATTGATTTTCTTTTCACCACCAAGCTCAGGCAATGAAATAACAAACGCAGCATCAGTAGCTTCACCGCCTAAGCGCTTAACCAGTTTTGCTGTTGCTTCAATAGTACCACCTGTTGCAAGTAAATCATCAACAAGTAGCACTTTATCACCTGCTTCAATCGCATCTGAGTGTAATTCAAGCGTATCTTCACCATATTCAAGCTGGTAAGACTGGCTGATCACTTCACGCGGTAATTTACCCGGCTTTCTTACTGGAATAAAAGGAATACCTAACTCATACGCCAATGGTGCACCGAAGATAAAACCACGCGATTCAGTACCGATGATTTTAGTGAAGCCGCCATCTTTATAAGCCGCAACGAACGCATCAATTGTTGCCTTAAACGCAGCTGGATTTGCTAGAAGTGAAGTCACGTCACGGAACATAATCCCAGGTTTTGGGTAATTAGGAACCGTCGCGATACTATTTTTGATCAATGACATATTCTCTGTCGTCATAATTGCTTTGCTTTAAGTTTATTACAAAAGAGTGAGATTATAACAATTTTCTATCCGGTTGAAACCGACTGAGTGACTTTGTGTGTCAGGATGGAGGAAAAGCGAACAATTTAGCGAGTATTTTATACCAATTAGCTTAATTAAGTGATCTATTTTGAGGCGAGAAAATCTTGTCGATAACAAGGCGAAAGTTTTGCGATTTAGTTGTTCTAAATGAGAAATTTTTAACGCAGTTAGCGTCAGATTTGCTCCTTCAAATTGAGCAAGTATTAAGACTAATTGGTATATATCTGTATACAATCGAAAAAGGCTGCATATAGCAGCCTCTTGGTAAATACGTTCAGCTTGACTTATGCAAGCGCTGTTGCCCAGCCTAGAATCGCGTTTAAACAGCCAATTCCAGCGAATACAGCAACAAATGCTAGGAAATACTTTGCATTGAACGGATCTTTAAAGTCACCTTTAGACATAGATACTACCTTTAATTTTACAACTCGCGCAAACTGCCTAGCAGCAGAAAGCATTGACTAGCGCCCTAGTCCGAGTTTAAGCACGACAAAAACAGGCCGTATAATAGTCGATGTTGCCAATAGCTTAAAGGTTTTTTGTTTTGATAATGCCAAGATCCGCGAATTCAGCTAGTGTATGCTGTGCCCCTTGCTGCAGCTGCTCAATAGTAAACTGAGGCACTTGCTGCGCGATAACATCCACAATGTCAGTGAGTTGCATACCATCATTGGCTTCAATCACCGACAACATTAAGGCCGTCATCGGGTTTAGTGCGACAAACTGAACATCGTCCTCTTCGTCTCTATACAATGCAAAGCTAAATGTTTGCCCTGCTGTTTTAGTTGGCCTAAAGGTTTCACTGATCTGATGAACCGGATATTGATAATGTGCAACTCTGGCTGTACTTGCCAAGCTAATTTCAACATCTGCAAGCGCTTGTACTTCAATTGAAAGCTCATGCTCTGCCTCAACGATCGTTGCCACATCTAGCTCTAGCCATTCATAATGAGCAAGCTCTAACAAGAACTCAGGATCAGCTTCAGTGGGCTCGTATTCTGTTTGTAAAAACTGCAAAAACTCTTTGCTAATCTCTAAAAAGTATGGCGAATGACAATCGTGCTTAACAAAAAACAGCCTAATTAACATCAACCAATCTGTGTTGGTATACAAGCTTTTAAGTACAGGAAACGCACTGCTCACGAAGCCTTCAACGTTATTAAAAAACAGCTCTTGATAGATTTTTAAGCGCCGATCTTCTATGCCTTCAGGTGCAGGTTGGTTGTCTGGATCTCTGATATGCGCCATAAACTGCTGCTGAGTTTTTACAAAAGACATAGCTATACCTGCTCCAAGCGCTTGGCGTATTTGGCCTGTATTGCTGAAATTTTTCCCGCTTCTGCCAGTAATTCTGCCATAGGAGGAATATTAAAATCACGCTCTAGTAACGTCGGGAACACCCCATGCAGCTCATAGGCTTTCTCTAACAAGTCCCACACCGGCGAAGATACTTCAGCGCCGTGTGTATCAACGAGTAAGTCTTCGGCTTCCACATAATGGCCTGCGATATGGCCGTATACAATACGCTCGGTTGGCATAGCCGCTAAGAATTGTTCAGCATCGTAGCCATGGTTAATAGCGTTGACATAGATGTTGTTGACATCGAGTAGCAAATCGCAATCGGCTTCGGCTAATACCCCAAGGGTAAATTCCAACTCCGACATTTCTTGTCCAGGAGCGGCATAGTAAGAGACATTTTCTACTGCAATCCGGCGTTCTAGATGCTCTTGGACTGCTCGGATCCGCTTAGCGGTATGATGGATTGCTTCTTCAGTAAAAGGGATTGGCATCAGATCGTACATATGACCCTTTCCCGAACAATAACTCAGATGTTCACTATAGGTAGCGATATTATGCTGGTTAAAAAACGTCTTGAGTTGTGATAAAAATTCGCGATCAAGCGGTGCAGGTGAACCTAGCGATAACGATAAGCCATGACAGATAAAGGTATGTTGTTGCGTCAATGCTTGAAATTGCTTTGCAAGCTTACCGCCAAATTTTAGCCAGTTTTCTGGTGCAACCTCATAAAAGTCTACTTGCTTTGGCGGCGTATTGAGCACGTCATCAACCATTTCACGGCGCAAACCGAGTCCTAACTTGCCTAACTGCACTGTCATACTTCTCTCACTTTAGACATTATTTTAAAGATCCCAAAGCTCGCATCACCGAGGCTTTGCTGTATGCATAGCTCGCTTTGGAATTACCCAATAGTGCTACTATTACCTTAACATAACCAGCAGCGCTATTGGGTCGAACACAATGGTGTTTCTACTTAGTGGTTACCACCACACTTGCCTTCGCCGCATTTGCCTTCTTTCTTGCCTTTAGCGTCGCCACCACATTTGCCTTCGCCGCACTTACCTTCTTTTTTACCTTTTGCATGACCACCACATTTGCCTTCACCGCACTTACCTTCTTTTTTACCTTTAGCGTCGCCGCCACATTTGCCCTCACCGCACTTACCTTCCTTTTTGCCTTTTGCATGGCCACCACATTTGCCTTCGCCGCATTTGCCTTCTTTCTTGCCTTTAGCGTCGCCACCACACTTGCCTTCGCCGCATTTGCCTTCTTTCTTGCCTTTAGCGTCGCCACCACACTTGCCTTCGCCGCACTTACCTTCTTTTTTGTCTTTGGCGTCGCCACCACATTTACCTTCGCCACATTTTCCTTCACCAGCATCTAGTTGATAACCAGCGGTCATTGTTTCAAAACTAAATGGATTAGCACTTGCATCCGTCGCGGTTAACCCAGCAGTACCTGCAACAACTGCGCTTAAAGTAAGGGCAATAGAGTTCTTTTTAACGGTATTCATAATGTTTGCTCTCTCAGAAATAGTAGATTCAATTAGTAGACCCAAACGTCTAAATATTTATTTCGCTAAACGTTTAAAAATTTTAGCTGTGATCACTAAGTTGTGGTTTACATCCAGTTATAGTCCATCTGCTGCCTTTTTGCTATTTGTGGATAACTAGGGCCTATTGGTGACTTGCAGCAAAGAATTAGCTAAAATATCGCGCTTTTCGATGGGTCATCAGTGACTCATTTTATTTTTGTTGTATCTAAAGGTTAACACATGAAGCTTGTTCTGGCGCCGATGGAAGGTGTAGTTGATTTTAAAATGCGCGAATTGCTCACAGATCTCGGCGGCTTTGATCTTTGTGTGACTGAGTTTATTCGCGTCGTTGATCTCACCTTTCCACGCAGAGTATTCACTAGATACTGTCCTGAACTATTAAATGGTGGTTATACCAGAGCCGGAACACCGGTAAGAGTACAGCTTCTAGGTCAGATTCCCCATGCGCTTGCAGCGAATGCACGAAAGGCCGTAAAGCTTGGCTCTCATGGTGTCGATTTGAACTTTGGTTGTCCTGCGAAAACCGTGAATAAAAGCCGCGGCGGCGCGGTTTTACTGAAAGAGCCTGAACAAATCTATCAAATCATTAAAGCAGTTAGAGATGCGGTACCAGAAGAACATCAAGTAAGCGCTAAAATACGCCTTGGCTTTGATGATGATGCCAATAGCACTGAAATTGTCGATGCGGTCCAGCAAGGTGGTGCGTCGAGTTTGGCGATACATGCACGCACCAAGCGAGATGGCTACAAACCGCCAGCGTACTGGGAAAAGATCCCACCTTTATTATCAAGGTTAACCATTCCTGTCGTTGCTAACGGTGAAATTTGGCAAGTGGAAGATGCACTGCTCTGCCAAGCACGCAGCCAATGCCAAGATTTGATGCTTGGTCGTGGTGCGCTAGCCACCCCCGATTTGGCAGCAAAAATCAAAGCGCATGTTAACGGAACTCATTACACTCCACTCAAATGGGAAAACGTGGTCTACCATATCCTCCACTCTTCCATGCATCAGGATGAGAATATGAGTGAAAAGTACTTTTCGGCTAGAACAAAACAGTGGTTAAGTTATTTGAAATGTCAGTATAGCGGCGCACATGTTCTTTTTGATGAAATCAAAACGCTCAAAAGCAAAGATGACGTCATGAAGGTGTTGCAGAAATACGCAATGTCTCCAGACCTTGATTCAAATCATAACAGTGAAGTTTGACTGAAATGATAATGGGGCGTCGGATAGGAGAGCGCCCATGAATGAAAACACACATAACTACGAGCAAAGCTTACAAGCTGAACTTGCTACACTTAGAAGCGACTTTTTAGGAGAGCTAAAAGCTTCACCCAATGAGTTTACTCATAATCTTGCCAATACCTTAGAGCTCAACCCACCCAATAAATGGCTTGATATTGTAATGGAAAAAATAAATCCCGAGCAGTTTCCGCTCTATGATAGGTTGATGAAAGTCGAAGCGGCATTATGCCAAATGGAGATCGGTCAGTTTGGTTATTGCTGTGATTGCGAGCAGACAATAGAGCTTGAATTGCTAGAACAAGATCCAGCAACCCAACGCTGTCGCAGTTGTAAGACTAAGGCTTTAAAAAATGGGGATATGCAGCAAAAATAGTCGCTGGAAAATAGACTATATTAGCAATCAATTGTTGTGCTTGTTGTTCATTCAGCGCTAGTTTTGAGTTGAGCGCAACAAATGCTTGCTTTTGTGACCACCCTTGATAATGAATTCCCAAATCCACTTCCATTAAGGCCACGATTAGCGCTTTATGCTGCTCTATTACCTTTGTACACTTTGCTACTGTCGAAGGCACATTAATAAATCCATCACGCCAGTTGAGTCCACTAATTCTTTGGCAGTTAGCTGGCAATAACTCTAGTATATAAGGCTGTTGAGTATTAGGCGTTGTATTGAGCACAATTGACTTACTCTTTTTCTCATCTATTTTTGATAATATTGCCAAGACTTTATTAGGCGATTCTTGAATAGCTCCGTAAAAATTTAGTTTTGATTGGTACCACTCTTTCCCATTAGGTAACTGATGCAGCCCAAGCATAGCTCTTGGTTTATAATCATTTAAATAAGTCAGTAGCGTTGAACGTAATGGTGCGTCAATATCTGAATCTTCAAGTTGCTTTATTATGGCTTCCCGCTCAAACCGATTTAGGCGAATATTACTTTCATCGGCCTCTTTTAGTTTTGTTATTACAAATTTAAGCCACAGATCAAGTTCCTCAACACTCACTCTACCTTCTACGTTTTTAAGTACAGGGATATGACTAGGCCAAGGTAAGTAACGCTCTGGATATCGCTCTTGAATTCTTAAGTAGTCAAGCTCCTTATGCGCCATAACATCCGATTCATTCAAACTACTTGATAATAAAGCGTGCCTTAACTGTAAATAGCCCTCTGTGAACGGTAAAACAGTAATCTCATCCGTAGATGAATGACTTAAACTACTGTTAAGAGAAATTAAAGAAGTCCTGAGTTCCTGATAACTTACGACTGGCTTGTGCTCACTACAAGCGGATAGGAATATAAATGCGACCAAAGTAAGGCTGAACAATAAATGCTTTTTCATAATTTCACATTAAAACTTGAAATCAAAAAAGCCCCTTCCGGGGCTTTTTAATTAGAGGCTAACACCCCTACGTTGTGCTTTTTCTTTGATAAAGCTCGACCAGCTAATCGCAAATCTTCTAGTGCTAGGATCTTCCTTCGCCTTCAAAATTGCTGCATAAGCTTGTTTGAACTTATCTTGATAGTAGTAAGCTTCCGCAAGATCAGCATATGTACTGCCTTTCTTTTTGGTACCAAGCTCTAACGCTTTATTTAGTCTAACTACTGCTGCACTGTACTGCAGATTTTGCAGTAAAAGGCCACCTGCTCTTCCATAAAGTTCTGCGTCATCGTCAAACTTAGCAGCTTCTTCATAGTATTTAGCAGCATCACTGATGTGTTTAGCTTGGTGGTAATAACTTGCAAGCGCAGTCACGTTTTGCTTAGTACGTTCAATTTTGCCATCTTTCATAGCCTTTTCGAACGTTTGAGCAGCACGCCAAGGATCTTCAGTTAGAGAGTATAAGCTTCCAAGAATCTTATAGTCATTCTCTTTTTCAAAGTAACCTTTGCTAAACGCAACCTTCATTACAGTCATACCTTTACTGTAATCTTCGGTTTGCAAATAAAAGCCACCTAGTTGTGTCCAAGCTTTCGGGTCTTCAGGGAAAACACGTACTAACTCTTCACCAACCTCTACAGCCTTTTTGAATTGCTTCAATTCAAAGTAAGCTGCAACTTTCATCAGATAATATTGTTTATTTGGCTCTTCTACACCTGCGATAGCTTTATCAGCTGGAGCAATAACATTAGTATATTGCTTTAACTCATAATAAGCTTGCGCGATACGACCGTGTACTTTAGGGTCATTTTCACCCGTAAAGTCCATCCACGCTTCATAGGCTTTGATACCTTCTGAGTACTTTTCAGTACCTAGCAGAAGGTCACCAAGCAACTTCATTAGATCGCCTTGATCTTTAAAGTTAAGCGCATCAGGAGCAATAGCTAAACGCGTATACTTAATCGCTTCGCCGTAGTTTTCCTTTTGAGCATAAAGCTGACCTAGGTAACGGTTAACCGTTGCTTTATCGAAATCATCTGAAGGGTCAAGCTCGCGAAGCATTGCAATCGCTTCATCGACTTTTTCTTCGTTATATAATTCGAACGCTTTGGCAACCTTTTTACCTACTCGCTCACCCATGATCTTAGTTTTTGCCGCTTTACGCTTCTCTATTTCTTCATAGTTAGGCGCAGCAGAAACTGACTCTGAGTAAATGCCACCAGTCAATGCAATTAGAAGAGCAAGAGCTGTAAATTTGGGTAAACTTTTCATGCCTGCCTCCTTAATTACCTTGGTTTAGTGTGAAATCAAGCTGGACTGTGATGCCAGGTTGCTTCTGTGGCTTACCATCAACAACTTTAGGACGGTATTTCCACTTACGAAGTGCACGCTTCGCTTCACGGTCAAAGATACGCTTTGGTTCAGCATCGATAATTTCAACATCTTCGACTCCACCTAGCTCATTGATCGTGAAAGATAAACGTACCCAACCTTCTTTGCCATCACGAGCGGCTTGAGGTGGATATTTTGGCTCAATTCGAACGATAGGTGTTGCATCACCATCACGGCCAAACTCGCCAGGTCCAGATAAACCACCTGCAGTACCACCTAGGTCAATGCTAGGCATGTTAAAGCCGATGTTACCCGCAGAAGGATCAGCCGTGTCTGGCTGAGGCGGCTGCGGTTTTGGCGGCTGCTTAGGTGGTGGCGGCGGCGGAGGCGGGACACGCTTCCGCTGCTGCACCTTTGATTCAGGCGGATTCGACATAATCTCGACTACGATTTGTTCCTTTTGTACATCTGCCCTATCTGCTCCTCCGGAGATAAGATATGACATGAAAAAGAACAAGCCGAGAGTTACTGCCCCACCTGCTAGAAGTGAAAACAGAAGTCGAATCATTACTGATCTCCAGCTATTGAAATCTTCAAGTTGTCGCCAGTCGCTTTAATTTGGTCCATAACTTGAACTACTACGCCGTGCTTCGCGCCTTTATCGGCTTGAATAATAATCACGTCAGTAGGTTGTTCTGCCATCAGACTTTCAAGGTTTGCACTTACACGCTCAACATCAACTTGACGCTTGTCCATCCAAATCTCACCGTTTTCACGGATTGCGATAAAGATGTTCGCATTCTTAGTCTTTTGTGCTTGTGCCGCTTTTGGCTTGTTAACCTCAATACCAGCTTCTTTAACAAAAGAAGTGGTTACGATGAAGAAGATAAGCATGATGAATACGATGTCTAGCATCGGCGTCATATCTACTGCTGCATCTTCCTCTTCACGAAAACGTTGTTTACGTGCCATAGTTCAATCTCTCTCTAGTGATGAGGCAAGCTATCAACTAGCTTCTCTTTAGCCATTTTTGCACGTGCTTCTAGACGCGTGCTAAAGAAAACACCTGATAGTGCCGCAACCATTCCAGCCATTGTTGGTACCGTAGCCATTGATATGCCTGAAGCCATTAATCGTGCGTTACCCGTACCTTGAGTAGCCATCGTTTCAAATACTGTGATCATACCTGTCACTGTACCTAAAAGACCGATTAATGGACACATCGCAACCAATGTTTTGATAATCAACATGCGCTCATCTAATTTTTCAGACGCTTCAGAAATCCAAGCATCGCGGATTCTGTGTGCGTACCAAGACGTAGTATCTTGGCGGGCGTCCCACTTAGCAACGATATCCTTGTGTAGCTTAGGAAACTCGCCTAGTAGGAACCAATAGCGCTCAATCATTAAAACCCACATTAGAAAGAGTGCTATCGCGACCACGTATAATACATCGCCGCCTGTAGCAACAAAATCCCTGATAGATTCCCATATCTCCATCAGGACTAACATTAGGCTTTCTCCTTCTCCGCGTGAGTAGCAACAATACCTGCGCTTTGCTCATCTAGGATGTGTAGAACCGCTTTGCTACGACCGTGTACAACAGCGTGAAGTAGAATTAGAGGTAGAGCTGCAATAAGACCTAGTGCTGTAGTTACTAGCGCTAGAGAGATGTTACCTGCCATGATTTTCGGATCACCAGTACCGTAAAGTGTGATTGATTCGAATGTCATGATCATACCAACAACCGTACCTAGTAGACCTAGTAGTGGCGCAATAGCCGCTAGGATCTTGATGATGTTTACACCCATCTCAATACGCGGAGTTTCACGTAGGATAGCTTCATCAAGCTTAAGCTCTAGGTTTTCAACGTCTTGATCTTTGTTATCATGATAAACTTTCAAGATACGACCAAGTGGGTTGTTTGTGTTAGGGTTATTCGCGTTTTTGATTTGCGCTTTGATTTTACCGCTAACAATGAATAGGTCTAGCATACGAACGATGGCAATCAATGCACCTAAGATAAGTAGTGCTGTGATGATGTAACCAACCGTGTCACCTTGGTGCCAGCGCTCTTCCATCGTTGCACGTTGAGTATTAAGTTGTAGTAATGAACCACGAGTCGGGTCAACTGCAACCATTACGAATTTATCAGCAGATGCACCGATTAGACGTTCAACACCACCTAGCTCACCACTTGGCTGCTTACCAAGAGGAACAATTTGCTTGTTCTCAGCATCGTAAATAACGTAGCCGTCTTTAGTAACTAGGTTGAAGTTACCAACACGTGTTACTTCTTTAACGTTTACGTCACCATTTAGCTCAGCAACTTCAGCTTCAAACTTAGAAACTTTAGCTGATTCAGTCATTTCAGTTTGGAAAGCAATCCAAAGGTCTTCAAGTTCACGAGTAGTTGGCAGCTCTTTCGCTTCAGCTAGTGAACGAAGCACTTCAGCACGTCCTGGCTTTTCAGCACTTACAAGTGAAGCTTCGATTGAACCGATAGCGTCAGCAGCTGAACGACGTACAACACCGAACATTTCACCAAGTGTACCTTTGGCATTTTCTAGCTCAACTTCTTTTTCAGCAAGTGTGATTTCATTTTGTTTGAACTGCTCATTTAAACGCTCACCGCGTGCTTTTTCTGCAGCCAATTCACGCTTCGCTTTGTTCAACAATGCTTGTTTGTCAGCACGATCGTTTAAAAACTCTTGCTCACGTTGTTTGTTGATTTTGCCTTCAGAGATACGGTTTTGTTTAACCTGCTCTAGGATTTTGTCCAAGGCTTCAGTGTTTGCGTGTGCATTTAGCGCGGCACCAGCAGAAACTGTTAACGCTGCAGCAACTGCAAAACCTTTAAATAGTTTCTTCATCATTAATTACTCCGCGCCAAAGATAGGTAGATCGATAAGTTCAGGAGCCGCTTGCTTACGTGCAATACGGATCATGCTCTTAACTGGCTTAAGATATTCTTCGCCAAGTTGTTCCCACTGCTTAGTGTTGTTGTTCCAAACCCAAGCGTGTTTTTGGTCGAACGACTGAGCTACGTATGCGATACGGCCAAGGCGTGCGAAGTCAACATTGATGTTTTTGCCGTTTTGTTCAAGAGAACCTTGGCTCGCAACGATAGTTGTACTGTAGTCAGTTTCAATCGTGTAAGCTTCAAGCACTTGACGGAACTTCTCAGATGTTGTTACAGATGAGTTAGTCATGATGCTGCGAAGTTTCTCAACGCGCTCTAGACGTGTTTCTTGATTAAACGGAACGTCCGCTTTGATGAATTGCTCAAGCGTATCGATCATGCGATACATCAAAGGCACAACGTCCTGTTTTGTCTTGTCAATAGTACCAATTTGACGCTCAAGAGACTCAATACCTGCATTTTGATCTGCTACAAGACGTGCAACGTGATCGTTATACACTTTAAGCAGTTCTGCTTCTTCAACCAGACCACGGTATTCCGCGATCATTTCTTGAGACTGACCGTAAAGGTTATCAATCTTTTCTTGAGACTTTTTAGCAGCCGTTTGAGTTTGTTGACCTACTTTTTGTATGTCATTCAAAGGATCTGCAATCACATTGCTGCTTGCAAAAGCTGTCGCGCCTAAAAGCGCCGTAGCTACAAGGCTCTTTCTGATTTTAACAGACATAGTTCCCAACCAATTAAGTAATGTTACTTTTATAATTTTCGCGCTCTCACCAACGTGAGAGCAACCCTGATATCATTTGACAGATATCAACTGTCCAATAATGCTAAATGCAACACGATGTGTCAACTTCACTGTGAAAACATTTTTTGTCAATAAATAAGTAATAATTATATACAAAACAAAAAATTAACATCAAAAACACAGCAAAAGATACACATCCTTTGTAAAACCAACCTTTTGCATACGCTGTTTACAATATTTTACATCAGATTTATTCCAATAAATTGAATAGATATTCCAAATAGAAATTATGAATAACCTATTAAAACAGCAGCATAAGCTAGATTTCTCATTGCACAGAACGCAAATTATTTCATCTTCTGCGAACTAACGCAAAATTTGTTTATCTGTCCCAAATCGCTTGATCTATTTTTTCCTGCAGAATTTGAACGAATTCAGCGACGTGTAGACCATCCATTAAGGCATGGTGGACTTCAATACAAAATGGCATCGTACCATCTGCTTTATTGTATTTTCCGAACACAAATTTTGGGATGCCGAAGTCATCTCGACTGTGTCTCGCATGACCAAAACTGGAAAAAGATAACCATGGAAGTATAGATACATGAACACAATTTGGCACCTGACTTTCCATTAAAAATTGCTCATTGACTAGCGGTCCATTTAGTTGCTCAGTTTTGCTATGAATATTGGCGCTAATAAAGCGGTTGAAATCACTTTCAGGTGCGAGCCTTACAAATCTAAAGGTTTCATCCCCTCGCAGAAAAACACTGCTAATTTCTACAGCATCATATTCAACCACCTCTCCTGCCTCTATACGGTAACGAATAGGGGTATAGCTTTGTAATGCCAGTTGTAGTGCGTATAGGCAACTAAGAGAAAACGGAACGGCATTACGTTTACTCATTTCGTAAACTCTTTCCATTTGTAAGCTGACGGTAACGGTGAAGTAAGGTTGGGCAAAATCATTGAAGAACGAAAAGTGTTCTTGGCGAGGCCAAGTATCAAGAGGTATTTTCTTTTTCATACAAAAAAAGGGGCGCATGCCCCTCTCTGGTAATTAAACGGCGATGTTATTATAGACCGTTTTCAATAATCTCTTGAGCTAATTTATCAGCAATTATATGTGTTGAAACTTTCTCATCTTCAGAACGCTTAAAGATTTCGGTTAGCGTGTCGTAGATACCTTCAACGTGTTTAGTTGCTGCTGCCTCATCATAACCTTCAGGTTTTGTTTCATAGTAAACATTGATGATTCCACCAGCATTAATCACATAGTCTGGTGCATATAAAATGCCTTTTTCACGAATGATCTCACCATGACGCGACTCTGCAAGCTGGTTGTTTGCACACCCTGCAATAATCGTGGCTTTGATACGTGGAATAGTGTCGTCATTTACCGTAGCACCTAGTGCACACGGCGCATACACATCAACATCTAAATCATAGATTTCGTCAATACCAACAGCAGTCGCATTGAAATCATTGACCACTCGTTGCACTGACTCTTCGTTGATGTCTGTAACAAATAGCTCTGCACCCGCTTCATGAAGATGCTTACATAAAGTGTAAGCAACTGCACCCAAGCCCTGTACGGCAACTTTGATACCAGCCAAGTCTTGGTGACCATACTTGTGTTGGTAAGCTGCTTTAATTCCAAGGAACGTGCCTAACGCAGTAAATGGAGAAGGGTTACCGCTTTTACCTTCAAGACCCATTACGTAGTTAGTTTCTTTATGCATTACCATTACATCACCGGTTGTGATGTTTACATCTTCAGCTGAGTAGTAACTGCCACCTAGACGGTCTAGGTGCTTACCAAACGCTCTGAATAGTGCTTCTGACTTGATAGTCTTAGCATCGCCAATAATGACAGATTTGCCACCACCAAATGGTAAACGTGCAACCGCATTCTTATATGTCATACCTTTAGACAGGCGCAGTACATCATATACTGCGTCTTCGTCAGAGGCATAATTCCATAGGCGACAACCACCTACCGCAGGACCTAGTTTAGTATTATGTACCGCGATAATCGCTTTTAGACCTGATGCTTCGTCTGAACAGAATACGACTTGCTCATGGTTATCAAATTCAACTTGGTTAAATACAGCCACTTTCTTCTTCTCCAAAAATTATCTATCCCATACGGGTAAGCTCTTAAGTGTGACTTTGCGTTCAATACCACACTAAGGGCAAATAGCGCTGAAATTGGCAAGACTCTATCACTAACTCTAGCACCATTCCACAAATTGAGATGATATAAACCCAATTCAAAGTAAATACAAATATTTAATTTAATAAAAAAACCATATGAGAAAAAACAAACCATTAGAAAATTAAATAGAGGAATTTTAATTCAAGTTATTGAACTTTTCTGAAGTTACTGTTTACGTAAACGGAAGGTAAACAGTCATTGTAAACATATCCATACAAAAAAGGAGGCGTATAGCCTCCTAAGTAGTACTTCGGCTCCCAACTTAACACTGAAACCGAATGTTTGAAGTGGAAAGTACCTATTTTGTACTCTCCATCAATGTATAGCTGATTAACTAAGTTTGCTATCTAACTCTTCAATTCGTGCTTTCCAAATTGCTGGGCCTTGGGTATGCGCATTCTCACCATTGCTATCAACAGCAACCGTCACCGGCATGTCCTCTACTTCAAACTCGTAAATAGCTTCCATACCTAAGTCTTCAAACGCTACAACACGTGATTTCTTAATTGCCTTAGCCACCAAGTACGCTGCGCCGCCTACAGCCATAAGGTACACGGCTTTATTTTGTTTGATTGACTCGACAGTTGCTGGACCGCGCTCGGCTTTACCAATCATGCCGATAAGACCCGTTTTCTCTAACATTAGATCAGTAAACTTATCCATACGTGTAGATGTGGTAGGACCTGCAGGTCCCACTACTTCATCGCCAACAGCATCCACTGGACCCACGTAATAGATGAACTTATTAGTAAAATCGACACCTTCTGGCAAGCCTTGACCAGAATTCATCATTTCTTGCAGGCGTTTATGCGCTGCATCTCGACCAGTTAAGATCTTGCCTGAAAGCAACACCGTTTCACCCATTTTCCATTCTTGGATATCTGCTTTGGTCAAAGTATCTAGATTGACGCGACGCGTATCTTCACCCACTTCCCAAGTCACTTCTGGCCAATCTTCGAGCTTTGGTGCTTTTAGATCTGCAGGACCTGAACCATCTAGTGTGAAATGTACGTGGCGTGTAGCCGCACAGTTAGGGATCATTACCACTGGCTTAGACGCTGCGTGTGTTGGTGCTGTTTTGATTTTAACGTCAACAACGGTTGTTAAACCACCAAGGCCTTGTGCGCCAATGCCTAGCTTATTTGCACGTTCAAAAATATCTAGACGCAGCTTTTCTTCTGCAGTTTCGGCGCCACGTTCCATTAGCTCATGGATATCAACCGGATCCATTAAAGATTCTTTTGCCAATACAGCCGCTTTTTCTGCTGTACCACCGATACCTATACCTAGCATACCCGGAGGACACCAACCAGCGCCCATTGTCGGTAATGTTTTTTCTACCCATTCAGCAACATCATCTGATGGGTTTAGCATCACCATTTTAGTTTTGTTTTCAGAGCCGCCACCCTTCGCTGCAATCATCACTTCAACTTCAGCACCAGGTACTAAGTCAATGTGTACTACCGAAGGCGTATTGTCTTTGGTGTTTTTACGGCTACCAGCCGGATCGGCAACGATTGATGCACGTAGTGGGTTATCTGGATTCATGTAGGCACGACGAGTTCCCTCATCTACCATTTGTTGTACCGTCAAGTCTGTTTTATCCCACTTAACGTCCATACCGACTTTAACAAAGCAGGTGACGATCCCTGTGTCTTGACACAGCGGACGCTTACCTTCTGCTGACATACGTGAGTTAATTAAGATCTGTGCAATTGCATCTTTCGCGGCCTTACTTTCTTCTTTTTCGTAGGCTTTTTCTAATGCTTGGACAAAATCAAGTGGGTGGTAAAATGAGATATATTGAAGCGCATCTTCAATGCTATCAATAAAGTCTTGCTGACGGATTGTACTCATGACGGTTCCTCAATTTTCGACGGTATTTTTTGGTATTGAAACTTTCGCTGGCAATTGTTGTTATTCAGCGTTAGAAAGTCAATTTCAATACCTTAAACTATGGAATAGCAGGTAACTATGATAACCTCCCCGCCCGTTTGGGGCTAGCTTTGCAGGTCAAGTAAATGATAAACGAGCGAATAAACTGTACGAAATTAGACATTAGGCACAATGCACTAGAATTATTTGAACACTTTGCAAACGAATCTCAGGCTATCCTGTTAGATTCCAGCGATTCTAATCACATCAATAGCCGCTACGATATCATTGCGCTTGCACCAATTAATTTACTTGAAGCTAAAGACGGAAATGTATTTTTAGACGGCCAGCTGCAGAGTAGTTCTATTTTCACTATGATGAAAGATAAGCTTGCCCAGTTTAGTAATTGCAGTGCTCCCCATGATTTACCTTTTAATGGCGGTTGGCTTGGTTATTTTGGCTATGATCTCGGCCGTTATATTGAACACATACCACATTGTGCAGAACATGATATTAAGCTACCCGACGCCTGTGTTGGCTTGTATCCAGACGCGTTAATTCATGACAAAGTACTCAAAGCTTGGTTTTATGTGTCACAACCTAATACACAAAGGCTAGAAATGTATTTGCAGCGGCTCAAAGACGCCTCAGCGTTCGAGCCATTTAGACTGACGTCACAGTGGCAGTCAAACATGAGTAGAACACAATACGAGCAAAATTTTGAGCGCATTCAATCTTATTTGCTAAGTGGCGACTGCTATCAAATAAACCTAGCACAACGATTCAGTGCGAGCTTTTCCGGCGCGCCGTGGTTAGCGTATAAAAAGCTTCGAAACCACAACCAAGCACCTTTCTCAGCATTTTTTAACTTGGGCGATAGTGCCATTGTTTCCGTGTCACCAGAGCGCTTCATCCAAGTTAAAGACAATATTGTAGAAACTAAGCCGATTAAGGGCACCTTGCCAAGGTTACCAAATACTGACGCCGATAAAGCGCAAGCTGAAAAACTGCGAAACAGCAGCAAAGACCGAGCCGAGAATGTCATGATAGTAGACCTACTACGTAATGACTTGGGTAAGGTAGCGGAGCCAGGTTCCGTCGCAGTTCCATCACTCTTCGCAATCGAGAGCTTTCCTGCTGTTCACCATCTAGTCAGCACGGTAACGTCTAAACTAGCAGAGGGTAAATGTGCTGTTGATCAACTCGAAGCGGCCTTCCCTGGCGGCTCCATAACAGGTGCCCCTAAGATCCGCGCCATGGAGATCATCGAAGAGCTAGAGCCGCACAGACGCAGCGTTTATTGCGGCTCAATCGGCTACCTTAGCGCCTGTGGTAATATGGATACCTCTATCACTATCAGAACCCTAGTTTGTCATCAAAATAAGATACATTGCTGGGCAGGTGGTGGTATAGTCAAAGACTCTCAAGTACAGTTGGAATTTGAAGAGACTTACCACAAAGTGAATAAAATCCTCCCGGTATTGAATGAAGATTGATCAGGTTATATCGCAATTTATGCTGGCGCCCATCATGGCGCAAACACCAACTACACTGCATACTCTAAAGCAAAGTGCGGTGCTTATTCCTATTGTTGATGTAAACACTCGAGCCCACCTGTTGTTTTGCAAACGCAGCAGCGAATTGCCGAGCCACCCGAGTCAAATTTGCTTTCCTGGCGGCAAAGTCGAACAACAAGATAGCAATATCATCAATACAGCACTGCGCGAAACCGAAGAAGAGATAGGTCTGACAATCTCTGAGTCTCAAGTACTGGGCATATTGCCGTTTATGCAAACGCTAACCGGCTACCAAATCACCCCCGTTGTTGCTTCTGTACAACAAGATGCGACTTGGGTGAATCAAAGCGACGAAGTGCAACAAACCTTTACAGTGCCATTAAACCAATTAAGCACGGCCAAGAATTGGCGAACTTTCCATTTTACCAATAAAGGCAAACCAGTTTCACTCGACGGGTTTATGACACCGCACGGTTTACTGTGGGGCGCAACGGCAAAAATCGTCAAACAGTTCACCGCCCTATTTTAGCTCTTAACTGGTAAGACCTTTTTTAAAATCCCCCTCCACCTTGCAGATTAGAGACCTTTCTATCACGCTTACTGCAAAGCTGGCATATACTTTTGCCGATTATGGGTTACTTCCCTAAGTAGACACGTTATGATGGCGTCCGTTTTAAAGGCAATGTGAGTAAAATTTATGATCAGTGCATTCGATATGTTTAGTATCGGTATTGGCCCTTCTTCCTCTCATACAGTGGGACCAATGCGTGCTTCTAGGTTATTCGTACAAGACCTTCAGGCACAAGGCATCGTTGATGATATCACTTCGGTGAAAGTGGAACTGTTCGGTTCTTTAGGCCAAACAGGTATTGGCCACGGCTCTGGCAAAGCTGTTATTTTGGGACTTGCGGGTTACGACCCTGAGACCATAGATGCAGATCTAGTACCAGAGATCTTAGAAACCATAGAAAATGAACAGGTTATCTATCTCGACAAGCAACATAAAGTAAAATTTCCTAAGCAAGGCGCGATTGTTTTTCACCGTCGCAAAACGCTGCCTAAGCACTCCAATGCAATGGAAATAAAAGCGTACAAAGGCGAAGAGCTTGCTCATAGCCAAATTTACTATTCGATTGGTGGTGGCTTTATCGTTACCGATCAGAATTTTGAAGCTGAAAAGCAAGCAGCGCTAGATATCAGAACAGAAAACCCGGCACCTTATCCATTCAATTCAGCCGCTGAGCTACTGGAAATGTGTAAAGAGTCTGGGCTTAGTGTGTCTTCGTTAATGATGGCCAACGAGAAAACGCTACGTAAAGAATCTGAAATCAAAGAAACGCTATTCCACATCTGGCAAGTAATGAAAGCGTGTATTGAACGTGGTATGAAAACCGAAGGTATTTTACCAGGCGGTTTAAAGGTTCGTCGTCGTGCACCTAGCCTGTATTTAAAACTCAGTGTAGAAACGCACCAAGATCCACTGCGCGCAATGGATTGGGTGGATTTGTTTGCACTGGCAGTCAACGAAGAAAATGCAGCGGGCGGCCGCGTAGTGACCGCACCAACCAATGGTGCAGCTGGTATTCTTCCAGCGGTGTTAATGTACTATCACACTTTTATCAAAGAAGTGGATATAGAGATTGCCACACGTTATCTACTTACCGCAGCGGCAATTGGGATCTTATATAAAAAGAATGCCTCAATTTCTGGTGCTGAAGTAGGATGTCAAGGTGAAGTAGGTGTTGCGTGCTCAATGGCTGCTGGCGCGCTAACCGAAATAATGGGTGGTAACGTTATACACGTCGAGAATGCCGCCGAGATTGGTATGGAGCATAATCTGGGTCTTACCTGCGACCCTGTCGGTGGGCTTGTGCAAGTTCCGTGTATTGAGCGTAATGCGATGGGCTCTATTAAAGCTATTAACGCATCTCGCCTTGCTTTACGCGGTACGGGCGATCAAAAAGTATCACTAGATAAAGTGATTAAAACGATGCTTGATACCGGTAACGACATGAAAACCAAGTACAAAGAAACCGCACGCGGTGGATTGGCAGTAAATATTATTGAGTGCTAACTGACAATTGTCAGTTCACTTTATAGATGACTTAATGGCATCATGATGGCAAATCATGATGCCATTTTTTATGGTGTATACAGATTAAATTACTGATTTTAGTTTACTCTTTATAAGCATGAATAATTAACTTTAGACCAGAGTAAGCGGTAAAATAGCGCATTGTGGTCAAAACCTTTATATAGCAACTGCCTGTTACAACAATAGAGTTTTTATGGTGACAGCACTTAATCACCTTGCAAACGCAAAAGTATCTATTGTCATTTAGTCAAGGCAATATGTAGTAACCATGGAATAATTTCTACAAGATCCATGATAAATAAGCATTATCAGAAATTCAGGCTATTTACATCCATACGGTAATAGATGGATAAAATACGACTAAGCTAAATATCAACATCAATTATCAACAAAAAGGAGTAAATTGATTATGTCCGGCACTACGATGGTTTTTTTAATTGTACTTATTAGCGTTGGTGGAGGCATACTTAGCGAAATGTATAAACGCCGTTTAGAATACAAAAAGTTAGATTCGCAAAGCCAAAAAGAACGAGACCAGTTGCACACAGAGCTTAATGCTTTGAAATCAAGAGTTGCCATTCTTGAGCAGATTGTGACCGACGAAGGTTATCAAGTTAAAAAGGATATCAACAATTTATAATAGCTTCCCGCCAATGATTACAGACAAACAGGTTAAATACTCCTCTAACCTGTTTGTTTTTTCATCTTTCTCAGCTACCATTTACATTCGTTTTCAATGCCATTAACTACTTGAAAGTATGAATAAAAAATAATTTTTATTCACATCGTTATTACAAACAAATAAATTATAAAATTGCTAACATAAATTTACTTGAGTACATTTGTTGCCGTAAAGAGTACAAAGGTAAATAACATGAATAACAATAAATTTAAATACACGGCGCTATCGACAGCGATAGTTTTAGCCCTATCAGCCTGTGGTGGCAGTGATAAAGATAATGGCAACACTGCGCAACAAGTTGACCGTTCACCTCAAGCTGGTGTGACTCAGCTAGAGAATGTGAAACACTGGCAGACCATTTCAGGTACAATTCAGGCTTCAGATCCAGATAGTGATAACCTTTCAATCGCAATATTTGATGGCGAAACTGAGATAACACCGGTAGACAATGTTTATACATTGCCACACGGTGTTTTAACACTAAAGAGTATCTCTACGTTTGATTACTTGCCGCTTACAGGCGAAGCAGCAACAATTAAATATACCGTTACAGCCAAAGGTAAATCTGCAAATGGTAGCATTGAGATCCCAGCATCAATTACAGATCCGCTTGCAAACCAACAGTGGCATTTAAGAAACACTGAACAGTCAGCATTCTCACAAAGCGAAGTGCTCGTAGAACAAATGGCCAAACGTAGACTGGGTAGTTCTGCATCTGAAGATGAGCTCAAAGCCGAAGAACAAAAACTTAGAGATTCATTCGTAGGTAGCAAAATAGCAGGTAACGACCTAAATGTCGCAGAAGCACATGCGTTAGGGATCACAGGTAAAGGCATCATTTCCGTAGTTGTTGACCACGGCACAAATATCGGCCATGAAGATTTGAGCGATAATGTACTTTCAGGTCGTTCAATTAACCTTCTTCCGAATGCAAGCGATCCTACCGATCCGACTATGACAGGATATTGGACTGAGCAAGAAGACAAAGACGGTAATATCGAAGAAGTATACGAAAAAAATGATATTGAAGCGCACGGCACCGCTGTTTCAGGGTTAATCGCAGCTAAGGGGTGGAATGGACTCGGCGGGCGAGGTGTAGCTCCGGACTCAAGCCTTATTAGTATTAACTACTTAGATTATCAACGCGGTGGCCTAATAGATTTAGCCATTATTCACGGCATGGATGGTAGCGGTATCCGTAAAGATGAAAATGTCTTATTTAACAGAAGCTATGGCTATAGCCCTGCCCATTTTTTACCAGAAAACGAAGTTAGAGAATCACTCTTCGCCTATGCACCTTCAACTCTAAGAGACGGTAAAGGAGCCTTAAGTATCGTCGCTGCTGGGAACGAGTTTGTTAATGGTTCACATAATGGTGACTACTGTAAAAGAACGAATGTCGCCAGTATCGGATTAGGCTGTATTGATGTAAACGTTTCTCAAGCCAGCCGCTCGCCGCATAGCTTAACAGTTGCAGCTGTTGCTGCAAATGGTAAGAAGTCGAGTTACTCTTCTGCTGGTAGTGCTCTATTTATTTCAGCTCCAGGTGGTGAATACGGGGCATTTGCTCCTGCGATGGTCACAACAGACGAGATGACATGCTTGGAAGGCTATTCAAGCTTTGCAGGAGTAGAAGAGCTGTACCAGTATGGCTCGCAAGCATTTGTTGAGGCCTTTGCCAACTTCAATTACCCTGGCCATCCACAGAATGCAAACTGCAATTATACAAATACAATGAATGGTACTTCTTCAGCCGCTCCTAACACCTCTGGTGTGATTGCTTTGATACTTGAGGCCAATCCAGATCTGAGTGCAAGAGACATTCGTCATATTTTAGCTACGACAGCGGTCAAGAATGACCCAGAAAATAGTCAAGTTAAATTAACAACACCAACCGGCGAATTCATTGCACATTTAGGTTGGGTGAAAAATGCTGCAGGTTACCATTTTAATAACTACTATGGGTTTGGCCTTGCGAATGCAGGCAAAGCAGTCAAAATGGCGATGAACTACAAGACCGACTTAGGCACACAAATTTCCTCTGAGTGGATCGATGCTGGTAGTCAAATATTGGAAACCAAAATCGATGCTAATGGGTTCCCTGAACTTGTCGCACCAACAACCCCAAGTTTGAACCTTACGATTCCAGATAACGATGCACAAGGTGTTACACATAATATCGTATTAGATGATGAAATGACGGTAGAGTCGATGCAGTTCCGCTTTACGATTTCAAACCCAGAAATGGCACTATATAATAATCCAAGTATTCCTGGTGATACCGCGAGCTCTGCTGGTACTGATCTAGCACTTGAAGTAACTTCTCCATCGGGTACCAAGGCAATTGTACTTGCGTCTAAACATGCCCACTTAATGCCCGCAATCCTAGATGGTTACTATCGTTCAGGCTATGTGCAACTACCTTCAGTACACTTTTTGAGCAATGCATTTTATGGTGAGCAGGCAAAGGGGACTTGGACTGTAAGAGCCGTGGACACTGATAAGCCGGACCAAGTAAACTATTTAAATAGGGCTAATAAAGCGAGTATTGTATTTGCAAACTCAGAACCTTCGACTCTTGAGGGTTGGGGTTTAAGAGTTATCGGGCGTAAGTAAGAGGTAATTAAAATGAATGTAAAAAAACTATTTTTGGCTTCTGTCTCAGTAATTTCAATGAACACACTAGCAAACGTCATGACCTCTGAGCTTAAGCCATTAGAACTAAAAGCCGTTGATGTAGCAACGTTGAAAAAAGTAAAAGATACCGCTGAAACCGCAGTTTTAACTAAAGAAGCAAGACTAAAGGCTCTACCAGCTGCGATTGCAGCACCCGAAAAGACAGTTAGAGTGCATCATGATATTGCCTATGTAAAATCAGCCTCGATACGCAAAGTTGGTTATTATAAAGGAGATGTACTTTCCGACAAGCAAGGAAACAAGCGGGTAGTTTCTGGCAATCTGGAAATTAAGTATAATGGTGACCTGCAAAGTATTGCAAACAAGTTCGATCTCATTATTTTACGAGACTTCGAAAATAAGATTGCTCTAGTTAAACCAAGATCAAATAATATTGAACTGAATAAGCTTGCACTGGAACTAAGCAAGTTAGAACAAGTTGCAGTTGCTGAGGTTGAGTTACTTGGCAGCTTAGAGCGAGCGTTCTAAGTAAGACTGTTGCCACACTAAAAGAAGGCCAGCTCTACAATAATTCAGAGCTGGCCTTGTTGTCTTTGACTACCACTAAATAAACGTAGCGCTAGTATGGTTTGTTGATAGTCAAATTAAGGTTGATATCTTGTATACGTGTATAAAAAGCACGCGATAAATTCCCAACCTTTGTTAAGACCAACTTCCCAGATCCACAACCATCTGGTACCGCTATTGATCTAGTATTGATATATGGCGTCGCCGAATAGCTAACCTGCTGATATCGAACACCAAACGCCCTATCTTCAGCAACTAAGGTATTTTCACAATACAACTGAAAGTCCATTGCAAAGTTAGACGAATACCACGCACTATTTACTGAACCGCTGAGGTTAAAGTCCAATATGCTGTTTTGGCCGATAATGAGTGTCTCAAAGGGAAACTCATATCCAGTTTCAGCATACTGGGGTTCGCCATCTTTAACACTATATCGCTCTTTGATAACGGCAAAGTCGGATTTAGTCAAATTAATGGTTTCACCAGTAATAACAGTTGGTAGTGCAACACAGTGAGTACTCACCGCGATACTGCCAAATAATACAAGTGAACAATATAACTTGCTCATTAGCCACCTACCACTTCGATGACTTTAACTCGCAGCTTCATATCGGTATAAATCGTGTAAAACTGACGGCTTAAATTACCCTCTTTATTAATTCGGATTTTCATCTTTTTACACTGACCCGCTGTATTACGGATCTCACTGACTCTTGGCTTTGCGGTATAGGATACTTGGTCATACCTCACTCCAAAGGCAAAAGTCGCCCCAATTATTTGCTCAGAACTAGGATCATTGGTTGCATCACTGCAACTGACAAACATTGAAGCAAGCATATTGCCGGCAAACCATTTGGTCTTAATCTCTCCATCAACTTCATAGAGCAGAGACTGACCATAATCGCCCTCAACAAACAGCTCTTTCTCATAGCCTACCACTGCTGTAGTACTACCATATGGTTTAGTGATGGGCGTAAAGTCAGAGAAGTCCAATTGGTATATAACACCACCAACATGTACTGGGTTTGCATTAGTAATTGCACTAATGCAGCAAAAAGCAACGCCAGAAAGCAATTTTCTAACCATCATATACACCTTTCCTTAGTTTGAGGTTGAATCAGACACTGTATAGCTTCCAAGTACAGTGCTAACACGGTCGCCTTTAGCTAAATTCACATTGAGTGTTAAAGACTCACAGCTTGACAGATTTTCTCTAAAAACAGACTGCTCAACGCGAATATTTGCGATGTCTGCAACCACATTTTCGTTGGTAAATTCACTGTCGTGGCTTGTGATGTCAAACAAAACGTTGTCATCGCAACGCAGTGCAACCTGCGCCTCAAATTCGGCCTCAGTATGGTTCACCTCACGAGTTGCACCTGTACACACATCAGCTTGCAGATAGGTGCACACAGAGATACTTTGACGACTTATCGTTTTAACTCCACTTACTTCAAGTTCAATAGATAAGTGTCGATTACCCTCAAATTGTAGCGGCGCAATGGACAACGTGTATCCCTTGTCGCTTACCGTCATCTCTGCATCACTAAAAGGTACTGAGTTAGCTTGAGCATTGGCAGACACACCTGAAAATAGCATCGCCGCAATTATAATTGACTTAGAGGTCATCACTTTGCTCCTTTGATACTTTCAATACTCAAATCAAAATCTATACTTTCTATCTGAGTGAAAAATTGACGACTGAGTGACCCTCGCTTAGAGATGTTAATTTTAATTTGCTTGCAGTCACTTACTCCTTTTCTTAACTCAGATATCTGTACCTGACCGGGAATAGAATAGCGATGTGCTCGATAGCCTTGGGCGAGGTCATAACCCACAGGTATACCACTACAAGTGATATTAATATCCGCAATGAAATTTGCAGCAAACCAAGTGGCAGAGAGTTCAGCTGTTGCATTAAATAACAAACTATCGGCGCCGCTACTGTTATCTACGTCCAATAAGGCTTCATAGCCTGTAATCACATTTCTGCCAGCCCAACTCGATGTGATTGGAGTAAAATCTGCAATTTGCAGCTGCTTTATACCGTTATCAATAATTACCGCAGTAGCTGAGCTTTCTGTATTCGCTGCAGCCGCCAAAGGTAAAGCAAGTAGCCATAGTGGCCACTTCTTTGTTTTTATCATGTTCTTTTCCTTAGCACTCAGTCGAGGTTTTCTGAAATGATAACTGTAAAGTTCATCGAATCCATTTCAGCGCTTGCTGGCGGTACACCCAAACGTGGACACCGTGCTTTGTCTGCCGCGACGGTGATTGTCATAATGTCACAGCTTCCGCCTGTACGCTGCTGTTTATTCACTTGTATACTACGTGTTCCGTATGCTGACGCGCGGAAGTCACCACATGAAACCGTAATATTACCTTTCTCACTCAAGCTACCTGATATATCAAAGTTAAGTAACTGCCCAAAATCGCCATCAACTATAAATTGCGCCTTATATGAACTGATATATTGCATTTCTTGGTTGAATATTCTGTCGTAATACACGTCATAAACAGGTGCAAAATATTGAATATCAAAGCTGTAGCGCTGTCCACCAATATAAACGCCATGTGGAGTAATATTTGCGGCAACATCTAACATATCTTGATGTGTATAAAACGGAGCTGGAGTCACTGGTTCTGCTGTGCCAAATGAAGTAGGGCAAGGTCTCGGGTCTATTTCGATAGGGAAACCAGCGCCAGATGCCATAACAGATGAAGACAATACTGCGCACAAAGAAGCAAATAGAATTTTATTTTTCATTATAATATCCTTATTGAAGTGGAGTATAAACAGCAACAGTGAGATCTAGGCTAGTCAATGCACCTCTAGCTGCTTTTGCCTTGATGTGCATTTTGCTGCATGTTCCACCCGTATTTAGACGTTTTGAAATAATCAGTTTTGTTCCACTATCGCTTAATGTAAACGCCGAACTCCCCGTTCCACAACTTACTGACATAGACACAGAGGTACTGGCTCTGCCTGTTACCTCATAAATCAGATCTTGACCAAAATCACCATCAACCGGTAGCTCAACTTCATACCCTTTAAGCACTCTAATATATTCTGGCGGGTTACCAGGACACGGACCATATATAGGTTCAAACGAATATATCGGTTTCATGTCACTTTTGGTTAATTGATAGCGAGCGCCGCCGACATAAATAGGCTCAGCAGACAGTAGATTAAAGCTCTCAGCAACCTCTGCTTCAGTTAATACTTTTTGATCAGACAAAGGCTCAAGGCAAGGTCGTGACGGATATCTATAATCACAGCAGCCGCTATCAATCGGGCGCGCAGGAGTATTGATTAAACCTGATTGGAGATCCGCACCAACGACCCCGTCGTTTGTTTCTTCGATCTGGCTTGCTGATACGCCCATAGACATTACTATGCCAATTGAAGCGCAAAGATAAGATTTTTTAAACATGTGTTTTCCTTATTATTCCTTTAGTTATTAGAATTACTGTGCATCAGATAAGATGAGTGCATCGAAGCGGATAGATTTTATTATCGCGTCCAAATCAATAAGTTCGCCGGTATGCGGGACAATGTCGATTCGAAGCTGCTTACAGGCACCATTTGTTTTTACACGATTAAAAACATTCATTCTTGCAGGCAGCACGAAATTATACTTTTCAATTAAAATGCTTTGACTAAAGCCAAGTGCCTCTGAATATCCAGAGTCGTTTTGGCAACTAGCAACTAACGAAAGTGGTATCGGGTATGGCACTGCATCGGCCATAATTTCAGCGCTCAAATCAAAAGTAAGTACAGGGTAATCACCGATAAAGTCGTCATATTCATCCAGCAACATTTCTATATTTGACGTATACGTATAAATATTACCGTTAACCACCGTTTCTGGTTCAAAGTCGCTTTTGTTATAGCTGTACTTAGTTCCCCAAACTAAGATGGGCTCGGCAGCATGCACCACTGACGAAGACGCAAGTAAAAGAGCAAATAGATATTTCATTGTTTTCCTTATTTGTAATTGCAAATGTTATAAACTATCGGTTGCTGGTAGCCTTCAAGTAGCGTTACCTCAAGGCGATTAGTCGTGGAACTCACATAGTAAGTGTCGCTTTCAGCAGGCGTGATGCGGTAAGTAGCTGTTGCGGGAAAAGACATTTCTTGCCTCTTGTTCAGCGGTACGCTTATCGTTTTGTTGTAGTCAAATACAAAAGGGCTGCTTGCAGGAAAGCTATCAACCAGCTCATATTTAATATTAATTTGGCTCTGACCTTGATAACCGAAACAGCTCCAAACATGCTGTCTTACAGGTTGCATCACCGGCACAAATGCCTCACCCAGCGAAATTTGGAAACCATCGTTGAGTTGTGATGCTGATTGATAAGTGGCATTGATAACTTTATCGTCGGCCGTTTTTATTATCACTCTCTCACCACGAGCCAACTGTACGCTGGTAGAAAACCCGCCGAGATTGTCCGTTACGACGGACATACCGTTGATAGCTAAATTAACATCGGCTATGCCTCGTAACTGGCTATTGACTAGTCGACCTTTAACTGAACCATAGATTAGCTGTGGAGAATCTAATACGGTAAATTCGAAGTTGCGATTAGCACTCGCACCGTCTGTGTCATTAACGACCAACTCAACTCTGTAAACCCCAGCCAAATCAGGTGTAAACGAAAATAGGCTAGTGTTTTCATTACCGGTCAATACGTCATTGTTTGGACCTATCAGCTTCCAACTGTAACTTAGTGCTTGTCCTTCTGGGTCATAACTTTGTGAAGCATCAATGCTGACCAACTGGCCAACTTGAACTTCCGTCTCTAATGGTTCTTTAATTTGAATAATCGGCGATTGGTTATCCGTTACATTAAACGTCACCGATGTCGCCTCTGAATATAGAGCACCATCAAAAGTCTTCAGTTCAATTTGATAACTACCTAAAGCGGAAGGCGTAAACTCTATTTTAGCGTCTTGCAGCGCTGGCAAAGTATCAGAGCCAGGCTGTTTGGCGATGCGCCAAATATAGGACAAAGGCATCCCTTCTGGATCACGACTTTGTGAACCGTCGAGTACGATACTTTCACCCAAGGTAATGTCTGAGATTGGAGCAATAAACGCTGAAGGTTTACTCTCACCGCTTGAGCTGACATTGATAAGTTGTGTATTCGACCAAGATTGCGATACGCCATCTGATACTAACGCCTTGATACCGTATATTCCCGCTAAATCAGGCGTTAATGTTGCTCCGAGTAGCTGCTCTTTACCAATAATATTTGCAGAACTCCCAGAAGGTCTAATCGTCAGTTTCCACTGCCCACTAAGCTCTGCTTGTTCAGGATCAATACATGCATCGCAGGACAAATTAACCACCTCTCCTTGAGTCGCTGAAATATCAGCACCCAACATAGCAATTGGTGGTTGATCAGCATTACTCACCGTAAAGTGATATAACGCGTCGCTGGATAGGCCGCCAAGATCTTTAACATTCAGTTGGACAGTATAGTCACCAACTTTTGTCGCGCTGACAGCTACTTGCTCATCGAACGGTGAACTCAGGCGAACAAAGCTTCCACTAGGCTTTTCGATTATTTTCCATGAATATATCAATAAGTCGGTAACATCAGGGTCATAACTATTTGACCCATCTAGCAACAGCATCTCGTTAGGTTTTACTTGCGTACGTAGACCAAAAATGTCGGCTTGTGGTGCTGCATTTTGCCTTCGGTCAGAAACTTTAACAGACACAGTATCAGTCACAATATTGTTATCTTCATCCGTCACCTGTACCCCTATCTCATAATGACCAACTTCATCAAAAATAAAGGTGCTTTCCAGTTCAGATAAGGGACTAGCTTGGTTTGCAGTCGAGTTTTGTGGTGCAGCCGTAATTGACCATACGGCATGTTCAATGGCTCCTGCTTGTGAAACTGATTCTCTGGCGCTCAGCGTAATACTGTTCCCTTTCTTAGAATCAAAATCAGGGCCCAAGTCCAACGCAATCACTGACTCTTCACTCACCACAAAATCAACTTTTGCAGTATCGCTATTTCCAGCACTATCAGTGACTGTGACCACGCCACTAAAATTGCCAGCGGTGGTAGGACGATATTGGATAACAGAATCGACCGCTTCTACCCTCTCAACTATGCCACCTTGGCTATCTGCGATATGCCAAGAAAAAGTTAACTCACTTTGCGTGTCGGTACTTGAGGAAGCATCAAGCGTAATATTCTGATATAAAAACAAATTTTCAGCTGAAGCATGTAAATACGCTTGAGGTTGCGTGATGTCTGTCATTTGCCCAGCTTCGACTGCATTGATAGTGGCGGCATCGCTTCCACCACAAGCGAGTAGGTTTGCTGTTACAACAGCGATGTAAACTTTTTTAAAATTCAAAATGTAATTCCTTTTATAACTACAACTTTTAGTTATATCTTGCAGCGGCTAATCTAATCGACTCATTGAGCTCTTGCGCTTTTTTCCCCAGTACGTTTGCACTCAGGAGTAACTCATCTCGTTCTGCTTTGAGCATGCTATCTAATGAAGCCGAAGTACTACCATACTGAGAGATTTGTTGATTGCGGTTGGCAATTTTCTCTTTGTAACCCAGCACTTTTTCTCTTTGCTCACCAACACTCTGGCGATACTCACTAATTTCTTGCTTTAATTCGGGAAAGTTTTCGAGTAAAAAGCTGTAATATTCCTCTTCCTTACTCATATCAACTTCTAGTAGTTGTTGAGCACTCAGCGTTGGCTCTACTTGTTTTACTGCTTCTATTTTTGTTTCTTCTGACTTACCGTTCGCGGTAATGTCTTTGTGTTCCAGCTCCTTTGCTGGACTATCTGCGCGTTTTGGTACGCTTACCTTGAGGGTTTCAATAGGCGTGTCTTGTAATTTAAAATGAACAGCAGCACCGATGAGTGCAGCGCTGATTAACCCACCTGTCAAAATTAGTTTCACTTTCACTTTAGGTACTCCTTTTAAACTTGTGGGAGAAGTGGAACCCTCTCCCACATTTTTTATTAACTACAGCTTGCTTTATCTACACAAACTTTTGCTGTAACTAATGCGCTGCCTTCCTTAACAGTCCAAGTACGTTTATTAAATCGTTTCCAGATTTTTCCGTAATTGGTTGATACATGCGAAGTAGTACCTTGTGCTTTAGAGCCACCAATAGTGTCTAATGTTCTCAACACAACATTCGCAAAACCACAGACTGCCGATTTACAGAACTTAGTGATACCGTCACCAAGTTGCGCGCCAACTTGGCTTTTACCTGCGTCATCAACAACAGGCTCATCAGAAACTACGTCGTAAGACTCAGCGTAAACAGACAGGAACATTGTCCACATGTCGTTGTACATCTCAGCTTCTAAGTTAGCAGCAATCTCTGCAGCTAATGCCGGATCATTTGATTGTGGTTTCAGATCTAGCGAACATTCCATGCCAAGCTCTTCTCTTGCTTCCTCACGAATGTGATCCCATGAACGAGTTTTGCTTCTGAACCAGCTCCATCCCTTAGATTTACCCGCATTTCTCCAGTAGCTATTCATGCGGTCGACATCAATCGAACACTCACCTTTGATTTCGCCAGGGAATGCGTAGTAGTTGTAGGCTAAGCCTAGGTTTGCAACGAATACACTACGGTTTGGTTGTGGTTCATAAAGCTTACGCTTTACACTCCAAGATGCAGAAACCCCATTTTCATTACCCGTATACTCTTCTTCGATTTGTTCAGAGTATTCACCACAACGAGCGTCACGGGTTACAAAGAAGTTAATACCACCAGATGCAAAAGAATGAGCATCCATCGTGTCGAAGTGAATTGTGTCGCCTTCCAACTCTCGCTCAAATGGCATTGCCCAATCACGCAATACATCTTTGTTTACCAAAGTATTGGCAGGGAAAGTCCAAACATTCTTATAGAACAGAGGAGAGTTATTCGCCTCAACGGTTGGGTTGGCCTGAGTCACACCTGAGTTTAACCGCACGTTAAATACATCCAGCTGTTTGACGCTATAGTCACCATGCCCTGCTTGGTAAAGTGTGCTTGCTAATAAGTCGCGTTCATTTTCCCAAAGGTTGTAGCCCGCACTAGCAAGACCCGTGATCTTGGCACCACTCGTTTCAACGACATCAGTTTGTACTTCCCAAGCTGATTTCACGATTGCACTTTGCGCTGCGAGTAATCGAGTTTGAAAATCAAGCGAACTATCTAAGCGTGTGATTTTATCTTCATACGCGTCATAAAGGCCCTTTGCTTCGTAGTATTCATCACGAATTGCCGCTCTATCTTGTTTCACTCGGTCAATTTCTGCAGTTACGGCAGCCTTTGGTGCTTGATATTTGGTGATAACACCCACTATGCACTGACTCAGCATCGTAGGGTTAGTAGAGTAAGAGACGATACAGGTATTTGTCTCAGTAGCTTGCGCCTTATCTAGCGTATCAAACTCATCTTCTAAAGCACCAAGCTCAATGGCAATACCTTTCCACTTTGCATCTACTGCTTTAAATCGCTCAATAGTACCCGCATTTTGAAACGCTAATTCGTCCATTTCAGCGCGGCTATCGCTGATCTTTCTTATAGTTTCAACCGATGAGCGCGGCAATGCATAAGTAAACTGATACCAGTTACTGACAAACTCTCTGTTACGATAAGCTTGCTCTTGTTGTGCTGGTGTTGATTTCTGACGGTAAGCGTCAGCTTTTATCTTGCTATAATCAGAGCACTGAGGTCCCGACGAACCAAGCTCCGCATAATCGCCAATAATAACTTTGCTGCTTGCTGGGCCAACATGTAGTGTTTTTGGGTTCTCGTGGTCAACTGTGATGTCACCAACACCGGCTGGCGTTGGAATACCAAGTGAATCAAGAGGGTTTCCTTTTGTTGCATCTGGCATAGCATATGCTACTGAACTACTAAGTAGCACAGCTAAAACTGATGTAACAGACTTTTTTAAGTACATACCATTTTCCTTACGGGTTATAAAAATCATTGAATCCTTGCTAGCTTGTTCTTAACTAGACTTAGCATGCTGTAATCACGACCAATCGACTTATCTGCAAGCCAATTGACTTGACTATTGATGTAACGATATAAATCTTGTGCTTTCATTTCGTTTAGCAAAATACTGCTATTTGCATAGCTGCGAATATTGGCAAGTTCAGCCGTGCATAGCTGAGCAGATGTGCCTGCTCGACAATTTTGTTCGAGGATTTGTTTTGACGCGCGTAGTTGAGATATATCGGAATTAAGTTGTTCAATCGTGATTGGGTCTTCAACCTCAAATAGCACAAACTCCAGAGTATCTAAGGTATTATCAATGCTATTGAGCAAAGTTAAATACCCTGTAGATGGTGTAGAGATATTGATCATTGTGCTCAAGGTACTGTTCCAAGAACTTAAGCTTGAAGCAACTTGATTAAAATAAGTGGGTTCCGGATAAGTTACGACTTTGCTAACAACGAGCTTACAACCAGGCTTGATAGCTTGAAACCCCGTGATACCACTCATCGCTTCAAAGCTGATATATGAATTTGAAAATCCATGAGTTAATGGGATCGTATTCAATTCACTTGAAGCAGCGCCAGAAATCCGGTTAGAGATACTCGCAACACCATCTGACTCAACACTATACCGAAGTGATAGCGGTCGAATAGACTCACATTGAAAGGTGTACTCTATCGCAGTTTTGAATAATCCATTTCTTACTATACTTGGGCTTGAATAGCTTAATTCTTGCTCTGCATACACTTGTGTTGGCGAATAAGCACAAGGCGGGAAGTATCTTGTTCCTTCCGTTGTTTGCTTTGCCGTACACATGGTATTGGCATCGAATATAGTTTGTTCCGTGGCATTTGCGTGCACACTCATTCCGCCAGACAATAGCAGTCCAGCAAGCAAATATTTGCTCATCAGATTTTCCTTCTGTGTAGTTATCGTTTCTTAGAGTTGCTCTAGAGTAGCTCTGAGAATGTGCCGCTTAACCTGACCATTTGGTGATTCCGCTTTTATAATGAGCTGTAGTTCATTATTGTTCTCAGAACAGGCACTAAAGGGATTTTGCTTTATTAACATTTGAAGTACATTCATCGAACCTGCCGATGCGCTGCCGGTGGGGAATAACGTACTTTCAGGCGTGGAGATATTGACTATGGATGGCATTATCTCTGGGATTGATGGCAACATATTTGGTGTCCAATAAAGTCCATCGTATTCCAAGTATTCTATTTCGATGTTGCCATTATTTGTGAAGAAATTGTCTGCTTGGTCCAACTTCCATACTACCGATTGATACCTATCAACTTCGGTGATATTGAGGTTCGCAATTTGAATTGATTGAGCCGCCAAGACATTTAATCGTGTAATGATCCACTCTAATCGAGCGAGCTGTTCACTGTCTAAACCAAAATCAATCAATGTAGCAATTAGCTCATTAGCTTCATGACCAAGAGTGAAACTCTCTTGCTGAAACTGGCTTAGTTGCGGGTTTATTCGTGTGTACTCTTTACACAACAATGTGTGCTGCTCATTAAATGGCGCTATTGAACTGAAGCCATCAATCGTACTATCAGCCGTCTGTGCAAGCTTTTGAGACAGTCTTCGGCCATCAACATTTTTAGCTAAATAAGCAACATTAATCGCAGTCGCTAGCTTTTTCAAAGAGAGTTCTGTGCCCTGCGCTCGCATATCCTGATAGTGCTCAGTTACAAACCCTGCGAAAGTCGGCATTCGAACAAAAGCAGGATCAACAGGGTGATAATCACTCGAATAAGCATTGCTCAGCAAAGAGGCTTCATTGTTTAACTGCTCCAAATATAACTCAAAATACGTTAGTTTTTTGTCATAATCGGTATCAATAACCACGGCGCTAGCATCAAGTGCGTTAAAGCAAGTCGTTGTCTCGCATTGTCTGAAGCTGACATCAAAATAGGCATTTAATACCTGAGTCTTGTTGATAAATGCTTGTTGTTGAACAAATGGAATGAGGATTAGTGAATCATTCAATGCAGTAAGTCTGCGATTAATAATTCGCACCCTGCTTGATAAAATTGTACTTGCATCATATTTTTTGAGAATTTTCCAAAGCCGGGTCTGGCTATCAACCAGTTGATTTATCTCCACCTTTAGATTTTCTTTCTCAAAAGCACTCATTAAGTCAAATTGATTGATATTTGCATTCACTTTCGCTAAATGCGCATTTAACTTTTCTTCGAGTAGCAAGCCATACTCATATCTTCTGTAGAGCGCAGCATGTGACAAACCCGCTGCAACGCTTCGAGTTGAGCTTATAGTATTCAGTCTAAAATTAACTTTTCGAAGGCTATCACTTGCAGGACTAAATCCTGCAACATCTGCAGGGTTAACAAAATCTTTATATAGTTCACCGTAAAGCGATTGCTGCAATACATAATATTGCTCAATCAAGGCGGTATGATTCATTAAGTCGGTGACATGAAACCATTCATGACCATTTCTGTTTTGGTACCCTAATGCCGATGCTTTAAGCTCTTGCTTTATCCCACAAGGCAGCTCTATCTTCCTAAAACACGATGGTTCCATAGAAGGTTCTGCGGCAACGCAAATATCATTACAACTAGATTCAGAATACTCGGAATAACAAGTACGAGGCATAAAATCTCTAACTTGTACTGATACTTGACATGAGTTTTCAGTTCCCGATGCATAACTTTTACTAGCTATGAAAAAAAATGCGGCAAAACGTAATACGCCGAATCCTTTTACTTCGTACATAAATCAGCTTCCTTAAGCTATGTTTTCCTTAAGCAGGAACATACTAGCGTTGCAAGCCCCACATGTAAACCCAAAAAGTTACATTTAATAAACAATAAACCCCAAAATAAAAACAAAAATAAACAAAGCAGGAAAAAACAAATTATTATAATCAAGTACTTATAACCAACCCTAAGCCACAGCTGAACATCCCGTAAAAAACAAAAATAAATAGTTAACAAGGTTAATTTTATAGAACTTAAGTTCTTAAAGGTAACGGGGTTTATCCACACATGCTACTTAAGAAGCTTTGGAACGAATCGGAGCTTGCTTGGAGAATGAGCTAGGCTGTTATACTTTCGGCTAGCTATACGGTTACGATAGGCTATTGATTTACCATACTTGAGCAAAGTCTCTAATAGAATCGGTAATGTGCTAAACCTGTCAATAGGGCCAGTTAGATTTACAGACGAGGGAATGACTTTGAAGTTACTTTGATGAAGCGGAGTAGTGATAAGGAAAATATTCTCTTTAGAAGAATTAGCTAAAAGTTTAGCTATTCAAATAAAACCCCCTCGCATAGTAGGGGGTTTTTTATTTTAGCCGACTAACCATTTCGCCATAAAGACGATAACAGGCAAGGTAATAAGCGTTCTTAAAATAAAGATTAGGAATAGCTCCCACAAATTCACTGGGATTTTGCTACCAAGCAGTAATGCCCCAACTTCAGACATGTAAATTAACTGGGTAACACTCATTGCGGCAACGATAAACCTAGTGGTATCACTTTCAATAGAGCCTGCAGCAAGGATTGACGGAATAAACATATCAGCAAAGCCGACAACGATTGTCTGTGCTGCTTTTTCGGCTTCTGCCACATTGAGTAGCTCGAGGTAAGGAACGAAAGGTGTACCTAAATATTGAAATACAGGGGTGTATTCTGCGATGATCAGGGCAAAAGTACCAACTGCCATAACCACGGGAAGTACAGCAAATACCATATCTAAGGCATTGTACAGGCCTTCTTCTAATGTTCCTTTAAGCCCAGGTGCCGTTTTAGCCTTAGCAAGTGCAATATCCAAAGAATGACCTAATAGGCCTTTTCCTTCTGGTACCGCTTCTGAATCTTGATTGTGATCACTACCATCTACATAGATATCCTTTTTGAACCTTAGCGGTGGTAAGCGCGGCACTATGATCGCTGCAACAAAGCCAGCTGCACATACGGTGAGGTAAAAAGGAGCAAACAGGTGTTCGAGTTTAACTTGACCAATAACAACTAAACAGAAAGTAATGGAAACCGCAGAGAATGTGGTGCCGATGATAGCCGCTTCTCGTTGTGTATAATGTTTATCCTCATATTGTCGAGCAGTCATCAAGATACCTACGCTACCGTCGCCAAGCCAAGAAGCAACACAGTTTACCGCGCTACGACCTGGCACACCGAATAGCGGGCGCATCACTTTGGTCAAGAGTGTACCAACCATCTCAAGTAGACCAAAGTTAAGTAGTAATGGCAGTAACAAGCCAGCAAGAATAAAGACAGAAAAGAGTACAGGTAACAAGTCATTTAGCACTAATGCTCCTGTGTTTTCTGAATGGATCGCTTCTGGACCAACACCATTGAAGGTAAGCACAATAAACACCATGCCGACTAGTCGGGTTATCAACCAAACCCAGCTAACGTCAAATAAGTGCTTTATTATGGTTATTTTTAATAGCGCTTGGGGTCTTAGGAGCTTCATCACCAAACTCATGATCCCGGTAATACATACTATTGCGACAATCATGTCTTTAATAAAAGGAGCGACTTGCGCTTGTAACCACTTCGCCATAACAGCGATTGGGATAGTCATTGCTTCCCCCACCGCCACTGGCGTCATAAATAAAAAGATACCAATCAATGACGGTACGATAAACGCAAACCACGTTTGTAAGGTGGAGCGTGGTGTCATAGTGCTCTCTGTCATTTTTTACTTCCACAAAAACAAAGAAAAGAGCCGAAGCTCTTTTCGTTTTTAAATTATTATATTTATTAGATTGTTAGACCTTTTTGCCTAAGCAAAGTGATCAAGGCTTGATGCAGGTTATTCATGGTGTTTGCATCAAGTACGTTACCTTCGCTATCCTTCCAGGTAATTGAAGTACGCGTATCCTGCGCTTGAGCGATCTTTATCGTGTAATCACCATTTTCAATTGGCAACACAACCGCTTCTTCACCCCAAATAGAATCCCAAACGCTGCTTTCAGGCGCTTCGTAACGGACCAAAACTTCCTGCTTTTCTCTATCGACACGGACAACCGTGAAGTTACTTCTTTCTAGGAAGTTTGAGAAGCGATCAAGCACCGCTTCTTGACCTTTTTCAGTCAGAAGCGCGGAATCACCATTCTTGTCAAACCCAAGTTCAAGTGCCAGTACACCCTGACGCTTACGCATTTCAACTTGCAGTAGACGATATTGATAGTCAAATTCTGAAACGACTTCGTTCAGTGCCCGAACTTCGAGGTGATTTTTCTGAAGCGCAGTTAACTCACCATCGCCTTGATAATCTACTAATTCCGCTCGAATTGACGCCGTACGCTGATGTTCTTTTTGCTCGACAGTAAACTTAAACTTTTGCTTAGATGGCTCTGTTGCTTCTTCCCAAAACCAGCTGTCTTTTGGCTTGATCAGTGAATACCAGGTTGTGGTTACCGAGCCTTGCGCCTTGTTATCGCTTTCAAGTCCGGCATTGTGCATCGCCACAACGCCATCCAAAGCACGCCAAATAAATGCCGGTAAATCTTCTATACCGTCATTCTTATCAAAAAAGATCCTTGCAGCTTCTTCGCCCTGCTCTACCCAACTGCCTTGCGCAACTGTTAGTACCTGTTGCGGTGCACGGTAACTTACCGGTTCAGCTGTATTTTCATATTGGCCGACTGGCATTGCAAATTCAGGGTCTCGATAAGGCTGAGCTAAGCCCTCAGGGGCTTTCACCGGTGCATTTGCACGATAATTTCTTTCATGATGTGCATCATTTGTGAAAATACTACAGCCGCTTAGACTCACGGCAATTCCAAGAACCAGTGATTTTGGGATCCAATACTGCACTCATTTACTCCTTAGCAAACCCTATTATTATTCGAATCAAAGTTATGATTTAGGATTGCCGAATTGGTTCACACAAAGTTGCCAAAAATTGACAATCTTTGAATTAATAACGCTATGGTATCAAGTATTCCACGTACTATGCTGGGAACACACATCCCATAGCCAAAATTTTGCCTTATGTTACTTGTCATATATTAGAAAAACAAGCAACCATGCCACGCAACCCTAATTCTATTTTTTATTACAACGCGCTAGCGCTAAAACTCAGATATGGTAGTATTTCGCGTTAACTATTAACCTTGAGCGCATTACGTGAAATCAGAGGTTCCAAAATGACCATGCATGCAAACCATCAACTTGTCTTAACCGCAATAGGAGAAGACAGATCTGGTATTGTTGGCGAATTGACCCAGCTTGTGAGTGACTGCAACTGTAATATTATCGACAGTCGTATCGCAATATTGGGAAATGAATTTACCTTTATTATGTTACTCGCCGGTGACATGGCGTCTATTAGTCGTGTAGAACATACCTTACCAGCAAAAGGGATGGAACTCGGTCTCTTAACCATGATGAAACGCACGTCGAGCCATCAGCAAGGCGAATACAGTGCAGGTTATACTTTGGAATATGAAGGACTAGATACTCCCGGTACACTAAGCAAAGTAACGCGCTATTTTGCAGCACAAGGAGTGAATATTTGTTCACTGAAGTCAGATACCTTTGAGCAAGAAGACGAGCTACATATGCGCTGCGAGCTTGAGTTTAATATTCCAGTGGATGTGGATATTGATAACTTTAAAGTTCAGTTCGAAGATCTTTCTCACTCCTTAAACGTAGACTATATATTTAGACGCATTCGCTAAGGATTTACTATGAATACTTTAAAAGTTGGTGATCAAGCGCCACTATTTTCACTGCAAAACCAAAACGACGAGACCGTTGAACTTGCTACTTTATTAAAGTCTCACCAAGTTTTAGTCTATTTTTATCCTAAAGCATTGACCCCGGGCTGTACGGTTCAGGCCGAAAATCTACGCGACCACAAAGCTGAACTGGCTGAATTAAACACCGTAGCCGTTGGCATTAGTCCAGATCCTGTGAAAAAGTTAAAGAACTTTGAAAACAAAAAAGAACTCAACTTTGACTTACTTTCGGATGAAGACCACGCGGTAGCCGATGAGTTTGGTGTGTGGGGACTAAAGAAATTTATGGGCAAAGAATATGATGGTATTCATCGCCTATCTTTCTTAGTCGGTCAAGACGGTACCATCAAGCACGTGTTCAATAAGTTTAAAACCAAAGATCACCATGAAGTCGTGATTAACCACTTAAAAGAGCAAGCTTAAAGTGACTCCTTAAACCGTATTTACGTATATTTAAGAAATAAAAAACGGAGCCGAATGCTCCGTTTTTTATTCACTTCAACCGCCTTTAATCAAGCGCTTTTTCTACTTTATCAAATAGCGTCGTAATCTCTTTACTTGGCTCCTTGGTCAGTAAGCTGACAGCAAAGATAGCGATTGTCGCAACAATGAATCCAGGAACAATTTCATATAATGTCGCGCTAAGCGGCTCACCATTATAAGTAAACGGACCATAGATCCATACCAACACAGTCACCGCGCCAGATACCATACCAGCAAGCGCGCCAGCAAAGTTCATGCGAGACCAGAATAAGCTTATCAGCACCAGTGGGCCAAATGCGGCACCAAAACCAGCCCAAGCATTACTTACAAGATCTAGAATCGAGCTATCTCTGTCGTACGCAAGATAAATGGCAGCAAGCGCTACAACTAGTACACTAGTACGACCAACAAGCACCAGTTCTTTATCCGAAGCATTCTTATTCAAAAATATCTTATAAAAGTCTTCAGTTAACGAACTTGAACTCACTAACAATTGCGAAGAAATAGTACTCATAATTGCGGCAAGAATAGCTGCCAGTAAAAAACCTGCAATCAACGGGTGGAACAATAGCTGAGATAAAATCAAGAAAATGGTCTCGGCATCATCCACAACAATCCCATGTTCATGTGCGTAAGCTGCACCAAACAAACCTGTGCCCACAGCACCGAGCGCTGCAACTATCATCCAGCTCATCCCTATACGACGCGCTGTCGGCATGTCTTTCACACTTCGAACAGACATAAAGCGCACGATAATATGAGGTTGACCAAAGTAGCCAAGACCCCAAGACATTGCCGAGATAATACCTATTGCACCGGCCGAGCCAACCCACGTTAACATCGTTGGGTTTAACTCATTTAGTGTTTGAGATAGCGGATTATCGAGCAGTGAGAAGGTAACTAAAGGCACTAAAATCAAAGCGATAAACATAATACAACCTTGCACAAAGTCGGTCAGGCTCACCGCTAAAAAGCCGCCAAATAAAGTATAAAGCACAACAACGCCGGTGGTGATGTATAAACCACTCTCATAGCTCATACCAAATGAACTTTCAAACAGCTTACCACCAGCAACCACACCAGAGGAGGTGTATAAGGTGAAGAAAACAATGATCACCAACGCTGAAACTATTCTTAACGCGTTTCCTTTATCTTCAAAACGATTTGCAAAATAGTCAGGAATGGTTATCGCGTCATTTGCATACTCTGTGTAAACACGCAGACGTGGTGCAACCAATAAATAGTTAAGCCAAGCACCAATCACAAGACCTATTGCAATCCATGTACTGCTAAAACCATACAGGAACATAGCGCCCGGCAGACCCATTAAGATCCAACCACTCATGTCGGATGCGCCCGCTGAAAGCGCCGCTACACTTGGTGGTAAGCTACGACCGCCCAACATGTAGCCTGACACATCACTGGTCGACTTTTTATATGCGTATAACCCAATTCCCAACATCGCAATAAAATACAGTGCGAGAGAGATTATCGTACCTATCTCCAAATTAGCCTCCTAATTGTTAGTTGGGCTCTTCTCCAAATGTGAGCTTTTTCTATCACTTAATTATTCGATTTCTAACTCACTTTGAATAAAAGCCAAAAACATAAAGAACCCACTATAACATGCACAAACCATACACCCAACCACCTGCGACCATTGATCAAAACAGTATTTTATTCGTACCTAATTCAATTGGTTAATTATCATTCGCCCTATGTTCTGTATTTACCCATATTCTATAAACTCAATTTCCCAGCGTGACCTGATCGCACTTTTACCTTATATTAAAGCCAATAGCATTTTGTTTGGACGGTAGTATCTATGTACTTTTACGCGGCTCGTCAGCCAATTTTTGATGTCCAAAGGGAATTGATTGGCTACGAACTTTTATTTCGTGATGGCCTAAATAATGTATTTCCCGAAATTGACGGTGATGAAGCAACAAGTCGCTTGGTTGAAGGCAGCCAGTTTACCTTTGGTCTTGATGACCTCACAAATCAACGCCCTGCTTACATTAACTTCACTCTAGAGACGCTGGCAAAAGGCTATGTGCAAATGTTGGCGCCTGAACAAGTCGTCGTAGAAATATTAGAAACGGTACAACCGGGGAAACGACTCTTAGCGTGTGTAAAAGAGCTTAAAGAGCAAGGCTATACGCTTGCACTTGACGATTACCATCACCAAAATGTGTGGCGCCATTTTTTTCCCTATATTGACCAGATAAAAGTCGATTTGTTGGCAACTAACCTAGAGCAAATCCATGCCATTAAAGCCGCGATACAGGATTTCCCAAACATTGATTTAGTGGCAGAAAAAGTAGAAACCTACGAACAGTTTGAGCTCGCCAAGTCGCTTGGATTCAAATATTTTCAAGGCTTCTTTTTTGCCAAACCCGAAATGGTCAAAACCAAAGCGTTGGCTCCTTCGGAATTAGCCATGGCTGAATTGCTTTATGAAACTTCAAGCGTTGAGCCCGACCTTGCTAGGATCACACAGGTCTTTGAGCGTGATGTAAACCTAAGCTACAAACTTCTTCGTTATGCAAATAGTGCTGTATTTAAACGCCGAGCAGAAATATCAACGATTAAACAAGCCTTGGTTGTACTCGGTAGTGAAGAGCTTAAGCGTCTGATCTCATTATTATTTGCTTCACAGCTTAATACTGAAAAGCCCAAAGAACTACTTTCACTCTCTTTATTGCGCGCACACTTTATGGAAGCAATAGCAACCAAGGCCAATAAGATCTCTGATACTGGAAGTACATTTTTGGTTGGCATGATGTCACTGATGGACGCCATTCTCGATGACGATATGGCCAGTTTATTGACGAAATTACCCTTATCTCAAGAAATTAAATCAACCCTACTGAAAAAACCGAGTGCTTTTGGTATTTATCTGGACCTTGCTGAATCTATGGAAAAGGGTGACTGGGATAGTGTTGAAACCATATCAAAATCTCTTGGCGTAACCAGCCAGAATATCGCCGAGCTATATCAAAAGTCGCAAGTGTGGAGTGACACTCAAATAAAAGCGATAGAGTAACCCGCCAAAGGATGCGACAATCTGTCGCATCCCGCTAAGCAACTGATAGCGATAAAATAAGTGCACTAAAACAACTTCAAAGTGAACTTATGAAACGCACCCTACTCTCTCTCGCTATTGTTTCCTTATCCCCCATCACCCATGCTGATGAAATTGAAAAAATCGTTGTTATTGCACCGATGCAAACACCAATTACGCTAACAACGGATACCAAAGCAGTACGCCAACCACTACCAGCACAAGATGGCGCGGATTTACTCTCTTCAATTGCGGGGTTCTCACTAATTAAAAAAGGCGGCGCAAGCGCTGACCCTGTGTTTCGTGGCATGGCAGGCTCTAGAATTGCCATTATCGCCAATAATGGTCAAACGCTTGGTGGTTGCGGTAGCCGCATGGACCCGCCTACGGCATATATTACGCCACAATCCTACGACACCTTAAAAGTCATCAAAGGCCCACAAACTGTGTTGTATGGTCCAGGCAACAGTGCTGCGACTGTGGTGTTTGAACGTGAAAATGAACGCCTAGCTAAATCTGAAGTGATTGGCTTTACCAATGCGGTGCTTTCGAGCCAAGGCCGCCACAGTGTTAACAGTGATATCAAGGCTGGTAATGAACGCGGATACGCTCGGATAGCAGCAAATTACAGTGATGCAGATGATTATGAAGATGGTAATGGCACCAAAGTTCACTCAGCGTATGAACGCTGGAATATAGACACAGAGTTTGCCTATACCCCAAGCGATGACGCTTTTTACTCTATCACTTACGGGGTAAGCGATGGTGAAGTTGCCTATGCCGACCGAATGATGGATGGCAGCCTCTTCGATCGAGAAAATATTGGCCTGAATATCAAATTATCTTCCCTTTCATCACTGATTGAAGAGTTATCATTCAACGCATACTATAACTACGTTGACCACATCATGGACAATCATAGCTTACGCCCTTTTGTTGCAAATATGATGATGAAAACCCCAACCTCCTCCAACCCTGACCGTAAAACTTATGGCGCAAAGCTTACGTTGACTTCAGAAATCAATGCCCAACATACTTTTATTTACGGTGTCGATTACCAAGTAAATGAGCACCGCAATCGAGTCAGCCGAGATCAATTCAACAATCCGGTAGAAACGATGCCACGCCAAATAGATGCTGAATTTAGACAACTCGGTATATTTGCCGAGTTCGAATATCAATTGACTCGCTCCAGCCAATGGGTCAGCGGATTGCGCATTGATGATTGGCAAAGTGAAGATCATCGCACCATGATAAGCGCAATGATGTCGATGAAACCAAACCCAACCGCCCTACAAACAAGAGACGATACGTTATTCAGCGGATTTAGCCGCTATCAAGCACAATCTGAAAACAGTAGCTATTTTGTCGGTTTCGGCGTTACAGAGCGTTTTCCCGATTACTGGGAAGTAGTCGGTGGTAGCCGAGGAAGTGAAACGTCTATTTCTGCCTTTAATGTCGATACTGAAAAAACCGTGCAATTAGATGCTGGATTGGTAAAGCAGTTCAAAGACATTAACGTCAATTTCTCGGTGTTCTATAACCAAATTGACGACTATTTATTAATCGACAATCTGTTTGAAAAGATGAATATAACATCAAAAGTGACCAGAAATGTTGACGCAGAAACCTTAGGTTTTGAGGGTGAAGTAATGTGGCAAGCGAGCAAAGCGCTACAACTCACCAGTAGTATCAACTACGTAAAGGGTAATAACCTTACCGACAATCTCGCATTAGCTCAGCAACCACCTCTGCAACTACGTATTGCAAGCAATTACCAACTAAGCGATAAGTGGCAACTAGGCGGATTGGTAAGATTAGTACAACATCAGCACAGAGTGGCGATTGGACAGGGGAATATTGCAGGGCAGGACATCACTGCAACGGCAGGCTTTGGCACGCTTTCACTCAATACCAATTATCAATATAGCGACGCATTACAGCTCAGTGCTGGTGTAGATAATGTACTCGATAAAACCTATGCCGAACATTTAAGTCGCTCCGGCACCGCAGTAAGTGGCTTTGACCAAATTGATCGAGTCAATGAGCCGGGACGGACGCTCTGGGCAAATCTTAACTGGCGCTTTTAACCGTATACTAAGATAACGAAAAGGTCGGCGATTGCCGACCTTATTTTTTACAGGTTCTCTAAAAAGTTCTCGTCAAAATCATCCGGCTCTTCTTCTATTGGCGGATTGCCATCGAATAGCTCGTACAATTGACGTTGATAATAGACATCCTTTAAGAAAGTGTATGGATCAAGCGACTCATTTAGCAGCTTTTCTTGTGACATCAAAGCCGCTCTTGCTTCAACCGCCCGCAGCGCAAACACTAATACTGTTTGTGGCGTAGTGAGTGCAATTTCTGGCAAGACAAAGTTATCGACTACATCACCCGTTAAGTTTCTCGCGGTCGTCGGTCCCATACCTGGGATCATAATATACGCACCATCGCCAACACCCCAAACCCCCAAGGTTTGGCCAAAATCTTCGTCTTTAAGCTCAAGGCCAAGTGTTTTCGCAACATCAAACAAGCCAAAAATACCGACCGTAGAATTAACTAAAAAGCGAGCAACATTGATTGCCATATGATCAGGCTTACCCTGCAATGCCGCGTTTACTGCATCGGTCGGTGCGGCGATGTTGGTGGTGAAATTGACGATACTACTGCGTACAGGAGCGGGAGTCACCGCGACATACCCTTTAGCAACAGGACGCAAAATATAGGCATCCAACACATCCATGTTAAAGTCATAGAGTGGGCGGTTAAGTGATTGAAATGGATCTCGTGGATCCTTTTTCTCTTCGGGTACTTGCGCACAACCAACAATGGTCAACGCAAGTAAGCCTGTGAGCACGGCTTTAAGCATTTATTTCCCTGTATTTGTTAAGACACGACTAATCTCGACATTGAGCTGATTTTCGCCTTGTTGAAGTTCAATTACGCTTGAAACACCCTCAAGTTCTCCATCTGAAGGCATTACTGAACCATCATTAGAAATACGTGCGGTGACCGTAACTTGAGAAAATTTCGACAAGGTTAATTCAGGCATCATTGCCATACTATCATCTAGGTTTACCGTCATTGGCAAGTTAAAGTTTGTAATTTTGGCCACCGCCAATGGCATGGCAGGACCTTCAGCTGCTTTTGCAAACACGAACAAGGTGCTGTCCTTTGGAATGTTATTCTGTAACTCAGCTGAAATGGTTACAGTAGCGACAATACCAGCTTTTACAGCCACTGGTTCGTCTTTTTGTTGACCCAACTTTTGTTCGATTTCAGCAATGCGCCCTGCAATCATCTCATAACGCGGATCATCTTTGGTTAATTGTGACAACAAGACTTCAAAGGCGGCTTTTGACTCTTTCCAATCTTGACGTTCATAGGCAATTAACGCCAGCAAGCTTATCGCATCAATATTCGTTGGATCATTCTTGAGCACTTTTGACAACATTTTTGCCGCGCGATTCATACTTGGCTCTGAGCCCTCTATCAACAATGCTTGGCTATAATTCACGAGGACATTGTTGTTATTAGGTTGCATCACGAGTGCTTTATCAAATGCCTGCATCGCCATCTCAAAGTCATTGAGTGACATTGCAACACGACCAAGTAACATCCATGCAACTGCATCATCGCCAGCTGTTGCTAGTTTAGTTCTTAGCCCCAGCGCAAATGCTTGTAGCTCATTGGCATTGAGCGGCTCTCCAGATTGCATTACTGCACGCTCACCATACTCAGGTAACTTTTCAACGGCTTCATGCCAGCTCGCTATTTGCCTGTGACTACCCGTGTAGTAATAAAAGACACCTGTCACCAGCACCATAAATGCAATACCCGTCAGCGCCAACACACGGTTGTCACCACGACTCGTCAATGATTGTTCAGGCGATAACTCGTTCAATAAGCGACGCTTGAGTTCAACCACAGATTCATTATAACTGTCTTTTTCGATACGCTGATTGGCAAGCTCTTCTTTTAGCTCTTCCAAACGCTGATGGAAAATATCGATACGCTCGGCATTCGCATCATGATCAACTGTGATGCGTCTTTCTTTTTTAATAAACGGAAAAACCACAAAGAGACCGGCAAATACGCCCAGCAGAAGAAACAAAAACCACATTTGGGTTAAATCTGTCGAGAATTCGCTCACTGCTCACGCTCCTGACGTTGATATTGATTAATGAGCTCAGTCAGCTTTTGTTCGTCCGCTGCATTCCAATCTTGCTTTTTCGCAGCGCGTTTTTGACGAAATACAATAAAGCCGAAGCCTAAAATAATGATTGCCACTGGCAGTACCCAAAGTACGATCGTTGCAGGCGTAACAGGTGGTTGATAATGAACGAAATAGCCATAGCGGTCGATCATATAATCAATGACCTCTTGCTTAGACTGACCTTCATTAACCAAAGCGATGACTTTATCACGCAGATCTTTGGCTACGACGGCATCTGAATCTGCAATGTTTTGGTTCTGGCATTTCGGGCAGCGTAGCTCATGAGTCAGCTCTCGGAAAGTTTGCTCACGTTCAGCTGTAGCAAAGTTATATTTGTCTTCCGTTGCTTGTGCCGCTGCAGTAATCATCATTAAAAGCAAAACAATTACATATTTCATTGCGTTAACTCCTGATAGATTGCCGCAAACTTAGTGCGCCACACGCGTTCATTGATGTCGCCAGTATGATGCAACAAAATCTTACCTTGCTTATCTACCAAAAAAGTCTCTGGCGCGCCTGAAACACCTAGATCCAGTGCTAATGTACGCTCCAAATCAAGAATGTTAAATTGGTATGGGTTACCTGCACGGCTCAACATGTTATTGACACCTTGTCTTAGAGCATTGATATCAAACTGGTCGCCAAAATCAGGGTCATAAGCCTGCTCGTAATACAGACCTATTATTTTCACACCACGCTCTCTAAGCTCAGTTAAATAACCCAGCTCAGCGATACACGTTGGGCACCAAGTGCCCCATACGTTCATCAAGTAGACTTCACCCTTAAGCGAGTCGGCGGTCCAGGTTTTATCACTATCCATTAGGTCCGGTAATGAAAACTCAGGCATAGTGTGTCCTAAACGGCCGGTCTGGATCTCTCTAGGATTTCCAAAAAGTCCTTGGTACAAAAACACACACAGGAAAATAAATATCAAAAAAGGCACTAAACCTAATAATTTGCGGTTCATGTTAAGCCTCCACTTGGGATGATTTTTTCACGCGGCTGCGGTAGCGTTTATCCGCAAGCACAATGAAGCCAGCAAAAGAGATAAGTAGTCCACCTAGCCACATCCAGCGCACGTATGGTTTATGATAGATCCTAAGCGACCACGCGCCTGCAGAAAGCGGCTCGCCGAGTGCTAGATATAAATCACGGAAGAAACCATCATCAATAGCGGCTTCGGTCATAAACTGCATCCCTACATCATAGCGGCGTTTTTCTGCATGCAGCTCGGTGACTTTTTTACCATTTTTGAATACCGTCACTACGCCTGCATGGCCACCGTAGTTCGGGCCTCGAATTTCTTTTACCCCATCAAAGCGATATTCGTACTCGTTTAGCATCGCCGTTTCACCCGGTTTCATGCTCACGGAGCGCTCAACTGAGTATGCTGAAGTTAACGTCACCGACGCGATAACAAAGGCAATACCAACGTGCCCGAGTACCATTGCCCAATAGCTTAATCCTAACTTTTTAAAGCCGATTGCAACACTGGGGTGAACAGTCACTTTATTAAATAAGTCAGCAGCAGTAGCCACACTTATCCACACAGCTAAAGCGGTCGCAACAAACGTAAGTGGCGCCACCACTTCGTAGCTCGAGTACAACCACGTCGCCGTGAGCACTATACTCACCGCAATCAATACAGCCCATTTTTTCACTAGTGGCGGCATTTTATTTTGTTTCCAGCGCAGCATAGGTGCTAAACCCAGCAAAATCGCGAACGGCACGATTAATATCGCAAACATTTGGTTAAAGAAAGGTACGCCAATAGAAATAGAGCCTAAGCCCAACTCTTTATGGATCATAGGCAATAGCGTGCCCAATAATACAATCAAGGTCGCAACCACTAAGAAGATATTGTTGATCCACAGCGCTACTTCACGCGAAATGAATTGATAACGCCCTTCGCTATATACTTGAGCTACGCGCAGTGCGTAAAGCGCTAAGCTACCACCCACAACCACAGCCAAGAATGACAGGATATATAAACCACGGTCTGGATCGGTTGCAAACGCATGCACCGAAACGATGATCCCAGAACGAACGATAAAGGTACCAAGTAAACATAAACTAAACGCGGTGATAGCAAGTAGTACGGTCCAAGACTTAAACACACCACGCTTTTCTGTTACTGCGAGTGAATGCAATAAAGCGGTTGCAACAAGCCAAGGCATCAGTGAAGCGTTTTCCACCGGATCCCAGAACCACCAACCGCCCCAGCCTAGCTCTGAGTACGCCCACCAACTACCAATAGTAATGCCTAGAGTAAGAAAGCCCCATGCGGCCATTGTCCAAGGACGTGACCATTTAGCCCAAGTGTTATCAAGTTTACCGGTTAAAAGCGCAGCAATTGCAAAAGAGAAAGACACAGATAAGCCAACATAACCCATATAAAGGAGTGGCGGGTGAATGATCATTCCAGGGTCTTGCAATAATGGATTTAAATCACGCCCTTCAACAGGGAAGTAAGGAAGCAAACGCTCAAACGGGCTCGACATCCACAGGGTATAGAGCATAAAGCCCACACCTAAAAAGCCAAGTACGCCTAACACACGCGCTCGCAATACCCACGGTAGCGACTTTGACATCACTGCAACCAGCATGGTCCACATGGATTGCATCACTAACCACAGTAAAATTGCGCCTTCATGTCCACCCCACGTTGAGGTGATTTTATAATACCAAGGCAAAGTACTGCTCGAATGATGTGCCACATACGCAACCGTAAAGTCATCCATTAATGTGATGTAGATCAGTACCACAAATGAGAACACCACAAGAATACACTGACCAACAGCCAGTGAAGGAGCGGCTTTCATCAGCCTCAAATTACCCGTATAAGCACCCCACAATGGGAAAATACACAGTAATAAGCTCAATGCCATCGCCAGAACTAAAGCGAAGTAACCTATTTCTGGGACCATCTTAGTTCTCGCTGTTTAAATTATATTTTGGCTTTTCGTGCTTAATGCCTTTCACGGCTTCCGCCACTTCTGATGGCATGTACTCTTCATCGTGCTTGGCCAGCACTTCAAACGCTTCAACTACATTAGACTCAACTAACGTCCCTTGCGCTACGATACCTTGACCTTCACGGAATAGATCAGGAAGAATGCCTTTATAACGAATAGTAACCATAGGGCCGGTGTCGATAAGTTTAAATGACACATCTAAAGACGTTTCATCACGCACCACTGACCCTGGTACAACCATACCGCCAATGCGCAGTTTCTGGCCAATTTGCGGTATTTCTTTTAACTCACCTTTACCTTCAACAAGCTCGCTCGGCGTGTAAAACAAATTAATATTTTCTTGTAGAGCGTACAGCGTAAGGCCAACCGCTGCACCAATACCAAAGATAACGGCAACAACGGTGAATAATCTCTTTTTGCGTCTAGGATTCATGCTTGCGACTCCTCTTTTGCTTTTCTAATGCGTGCTTCTCTTGCCATTTGCGCTTTCACTGCTTGCTTTAGCTTCTTACCATCCAAGATAGAGCTGACTAAGATACCAGCAAGTATTAATGCACATGAGCCAAATGAGAGCCAAACATAAAAGCCATAGCCACCCATGGCTAAAAATTCACTGAAGGATTCAAACTGCATGATTAACCCCTATTCACTAATTCGCGGACCCAAGGACGGTGTTGCTCGCTTCGTAAAATTTCATTTTTCAAACGAATTAGGGTAACCACGCCAAGCACACCCGCAAACGCCACTATGTTGATCAACAAAGGCCACAACATGGAAGGATCTATCGCTGACGTATCAAATTTGGTGATAGTTGACCCCTGATGCAACGTATTCCACCACTCTACCGAGAAATGAATAATAGGCAGATTAACGACCCCGACAATGGCAAGAATACAGGCAGCTCTACCACCTGATTTTTTATCTTCAAAGGCGTGATATAGAGACAAAACACCAAAATACAAAAACAATAGGATAAGCTCTGACGTCAATCTTGCATCCCAGACCCACCAAGCACCCCACATAGGTTTACCCCAAGCAGCACCAGTGATTAACGCAATCGCGGTCATTGCCGCACCAATAGGAGCAATGGCTATAACCGCCAATTCAGCATTACGAATTTGCCATACCAAGGCAACAATAGCCGCAATAGCCATAGACGAGTATGCGCCCATTGACCAGATAGCCGACGGCACATGAATAAAGATAATACGATAGCTGTCTTTTTGTTGGTAGTCGGCTGGCGCATAGGCTAACCCCCAAACCCATCCAACAATTAAGCCCACTACCGCAATCACGGCAAAGTAAGGAAGCAAGGTGTTACACAGTTGGTAAGCACGCTCCGCTTTGGCATAAGGATGTAACCACTTCCACATTTTAACTTACACTCACTCTTAAAGCTGACGATATGGCAATTGGTGCGGCAACAATTGCGACGGCAAGCATCGCACCAAGGATTGCAAGCTGACCACCATACGCTAAAGACATGCTACTGGTATCTATGGCAGACGTTGCAAAAATCAATACGGGGATATAAAGCGGTAGGACGAGTAAACTCATTAAAATGCCACCCTTTTGCAATGCAACGGTGAGTCCTGCGCCAATGGCCCCAATAAAACTTAATAACGGTGTACCTATCAGTAAGGTCAATACAGTCGCATTGAGAGACTGCGACTCGAGATTCATTAACAGCGCGAACAAGGGCGCAAGCACCACCATTGGCAAACCACTGACTGTCCAATGCGCTGCTACTTTTGCTAATACTGATAGCGATAAAGGATAAGGTGAAGCAATCAATTGCTCTAATGAGCCGTCGTTGTAATCGTCCCTAAATAATTTATCTAGACCTAACATAGTCGATAAAAGCGCCGCTACCCAAATAATACCCGGTGCCATTCTGGTAAGCAGCGCAGGTTCGGGCCCAATTGCTAACGGAAATAGGGTGATCACGATTAAGAAAAACAACAGCGGGTTGACTATCTCAGCGCGTTGTCTAAAGGCCAAGGTCACATCTTTGGCGTAAACCGATTTAAAAGCTAACCAGTAAGAATGTTGAGTCTGCATTACAAACGGTACTCCAACGCCAAGGTTTGTAACTGTGCAAAATGTGCGGTGAGATCTTGGTGGGTCGTCAATAAAATGGCGCCCCCCTTGTCAAGATGAGACTGAAATTGGGTTTGCAACATGGCGACCCCTTTTTTATCCAGTGCAGTAAATGGTTCATCTAGCACCCAAAGCTTGGCCTGATTCAGCCACAAACGTACTAACGCAACACGGCGCTGTTGGCCTGCCGACAATGTCCGCACAGGTACATCTTCAAGCCCTATTAAACCGAGCTTGGCAAGCAGTGTATAGACTTCTTCTTCATCGGCCTGAGCGCCATGAACCATAAGCCAATGTTGGACATTTTCGTAGGCGCTAAGTTGTTGATTGACACCTGTCTTATGACCAATAAATAATAAATCGGCAGCGAATGAATCATAATCATCGCTGATATCAGTGCTGTTGTAGCGGATCTGCCCTTCGTCCGCTCTGGCGAACCCAGCAATGATCCTCAACAAAGAGGTTTTTCCGGCACCATTTGGGCCTTCAATTTGCATGATCTGCCCCGCATGGAGAGTGAAACTTAATGAGTCAAACAAGCATCTATCTTGTTTGGTACAAGTGACGGCGTCTATCTCTAGCAAACTTGGGCTTCTCTTTACCTAAAATTGGGCGTTAGTCTAACATAATGGTATGGTAATACGAATAATCCGATGCGACCGATTAGCGAAAATTTGATTTAAAATAATGAATAAGCTGCCAATTACAACAAATACGACGACAGCATCTGTGATAAGCACAGATAATAGCGAAGTATCGAGATTAGACTTAGCCAAAAACCAACCGTTTGCAGCGAAGAATATCCAAATTAGTAACGATAAACTAAAAATGGATGTGGCAATTGATGGCCGCTGGCAAACTATCCAACTAGCGCTTAAGCCTCCAACCCAGCCCAATCAGCTTCCAGAAGCACAGGTTAGTATCGATGAAACTGGCAAGGTGATCACCTTTCAAACGCCCAAATTACAAGCGCAAGTAACGCTAACAAAACAGCTTTTTGATATTTTAACGACGCTAAAGACACATACGCCAAGCCCTGTAGTACAGTCTTCAGCTACCACGTTGCCAGACGCCACACTACACATCAAGGCGCTTGATTTAAAAGTACCGCTTCCGCAAGCCGTGGCACAATTGCTCGCAAGTGAAAACAAACTCATTGCCCATCTTAGTGCCCAACAAAGTAATGTTTCCTTGCAAGTCGTCAATCAATTTAAAGACTTGCTGTTTAGTACAGCTTTACCTAAGTCAATGATTGCAAAACTTATCTCAAGTCAACTTAGCAATGTTGAGGTAAAGCCGCAGCCAAGCGGAATAACACTTAACATTCATGACCGTTCAGTCACCTTATCGCCAATAAGCAGTAACTGGCCAGCAGCAACCACATGGCAAAAGGGCGAAGTAAAAACGGCTTTCAATGGAATTGATATCACAAAATCGACACAACAAGTAAAAGTAGAAACCATAAAGCCGCTTAGCGCTTTGCTGCAACAGGTAAGCGTAGTCAATAAGGATGCACCTTCACCGCTTGAGTCACGCTTAGCGTCAGTACATACGCTGGCGTATGACAAACCGTTACTTGAAGTCAATCTGCAACAAATTAAGTCAACGGTAGTAAAAGCGTTGCAAGTACTGATCGGAAGACCTTTTGGTAAACCACTCACAAATCAGGTAGATCAGCCCGCGAACTCCCCAGTCAAGAAAGGTAAAAATGATGTTTTGAGTCGCTCGGTCTCAACTCTGCTTGCGCCAAACGAGAAAGTAAGTGCTCACAATGAAAATAAATCAAGCACGCCACTGCAACAACTCTCAAACCAAATAAAGCTTAATCTTACAGAGCTGATGGCAAAGCAACCATTACCATTGCAAAAAAGTCACACACCTTTGCAAAACGAAAAGTTAGCCAGCTCCATTTCTCGTTACTTACAACACCAGCTAGCAGAGACACCAAAATATCAAGCGCCACCGGTTGATTTTGAGGTGAAACAAAAAGCCCTGTCCTTATTATTGGACACCCTCACAGGTAAACTGTCGCTTAGCAACAAGCAAGTTGAACAGCTGACACAAGTCTTAGAGCGGCCGCTCTATCGTAAAGCGAGTTCTGTGCCTGTAGATCCTGCTAAAACGCTCCAGTTGCAATTTACACATTCACAAAGCACAAAAGTAACCGCTTCGCCTCCTCAAGTACCTCAGCCTACCAGCAATCAAATTAAAGGGGTAATTGAAGCCCTGCTTACTCTGCCCATGGCTAAGCCCGAACAAAAAGAAAACACACCAAACATGTTACGCCAAGCTTCTGCAACCATCGAAAAGCTCGCAAAAGCAGATACATTCAAACAAACGCCTGAATTACAGAAATTAGTCAACCAAGCATTTTCGCGCTTGCTTGATGACCGCTCAGTCAACGCGCTCACCGTTAAAAACCAGTTAGAAAGCCAACTGGGCGTGGCAACCTTTGCTAACACGCCAACAAGTTTAGCTCAATCGAGCTTTACACAAATGTTGGACCGTTTAATTGTGTCGCTATTAGGTAGTCAGGTGGCAAACCAAGCTCAGAGCAATGAACAAGCAACACAAAAAATACAAGCTTTGCTGGATGCGCTGCTACCACAGCTGAAGCTGCTCTCCCCCAAGCAAGCAGCAGACTCGCTTCAACAACCACAAGCAAAAGAGCTGTTGAACGAATTGGGGCAATTGCATAATCAATTACAACCGCAACAATCACACACTACAGCGACCAACTCTGCAAAACAAGACAGCGAAGCACAGTTGATTGTTAACCTGCTCTTCCCCACTAAAGTAGGACAAGAGCAACAGCAAACACAATTACAAATAGGTGAATATAAAAAGTCGCCCAAACCTGGTATGCCAGAGAAATCCGTGTGGTTTATTCGTCTTTGTTTTGATTTTGCTGAAAAAGGTCAGATCCATGCTCAAGCCGAGCTGATGGATAAAGCTCTAGAATGTGCATTAGTAGCCACCTCTAATCAGGTCAAACAGCTCGCAGAGCCACATTTGGCAATGCTCAGACATAAGTTAGCATCTCATGGGCTACAAGTCGCTGAGATAGGCCTTAGGGAAGAAGCCAGCTTTCAAGATAAGTTCTTTAATGAACACGCAATTATCAACATTAAGGTGTAAAAGAGATGACACAAAAATCTGCAATCGGGTTGTTATATGAAGCCGGAAGCGCACCTCAGGTCACCTTTAAAGGATATGGCGAGCTGGCAGAGGAAATTATTGCGCTGGCAAAAGAGAAAAACATCATGATCCATGAAGATGAATCATTAGTACAAACGCTCAGTGCGCTTGAGTTACATCAAGAGATCCCAAAGGAGCTCTACTATGTGATTGCCGAACTCATCGCTTTTTCTTACATTATGCGTGGTAAGTTTCCACCTGGCTGGGAAGGTTTTCGTGGCAAGCTAGATATTAAGGCATAGCCAAAATTTCCTACTTTCTAGGGCCTGTTGACCTTTGCTGTTTGATTTTTGTTCCCCTGAGTGGGTTTTGATCGCGACGCTCGACTTGCCGCCTAGTAATCTAGGCAAAAGTTGAGCAACAAAGAACAAAGCGCACTCAGGGGAACCCAAAGGGCAGCGCTTGATTGGAATTTCTTCTGTGTTATCGCCTAACTTACATAGAATAACTATGCTACGCAGGCTCTGCCTTGTATAAATACCAATCAAACTGCTGCAAAAACAAACTTGAAAGGTCAACAGGCCCTAGACAATCATTTTGATTTGTTATGTAAAGACATCAGCAGCTCTGCCTCAGCTCTTGGCAACTCACACTCGCGCATCACCTCTTCAATATCAGCGCCAAGTTCCACCATTTTCACGGCGCGAGAATACATTTTTGCGTCGGGGTCATCATATTTCTGTGCCGCTTGCTGATTCGCAACATCATTTAATTCTTGCTCGGTTGCGACCACTCGCTTGCCAATACTCATGATACTGGCACGTAACTCTGCAACTTCGCTGCGTAATATTGCTATTTGTTGCTCAGACCCTTGTAGTGAGCTCGAAAGTTGCGCTGTTTGGCCCTGCGCATTCTGTAATTTTTTACTCAGCACAAAAACAAACCTCAAGCATGCTAACGCAAGTATGCTTGAGGTTATTGATATGACGAGTAAAACGGTTTGTGCGTTTACTACTTCAGACATCTAGATATGACTCAGCTCATCCCATTCATCATCGCTTAATAGCTTATTAAGATCGACTAAGATCAATAGCTCGCCTTCTCGATTTGATACGCCTTGGATAAACTTAGCGCTTTCTTCGGTGCCAATGTTTGGCGCGCTGTCAATTTCCGAGCTACGTAAGTAAACCACCTCAGCAACGCTATCGACTAAGATACCAATAACTTGCTTCTCGGCTTCGATAATCACAATTCTTGAATTATCCGTTACTTCTGCACTTTGCAGGCCAAACCTAGCTCGCGTGTCTATAACCGTTACAACGTTACCACGCAGATTAATGATCCCGAGTACGTAGCTTGGCGCACCTGGGACTGGTGCAATTTCGGTATAACGCAATACTTCTTGCACTTGCATTACATTGATACCGTAAGTTTCCTCTTCAAGCTTGTAAGTAACCCATTGCAATACTTCATCATTACTATCAGCATTTTTGTCTGCAGAAAGTAGTCTATCTTGGCTCATGGTTTCACTCCATCAATATACTAGTTACTGCTCTCGACTATCGAGGCCTTGTTCTAGCAAACGGTTTAAATTCTCTACATCAATCAGCGCGCACATTTTCTCTTTAATCACCCCAGCCAACCAAGGCCGTTTACCATCCGCTGTGCGCCACTTTATGTCTTCAGGCTTGAGTGTTAAGTTGTTGACTAGCTTCTCTGCTAACAGTCCCCAGTTACTATCCCCAAGCGTAATCAAATACTGGTAATCCAGAGCATCTTCTAATTCTGGTGTTAACTTCTCAGGCATTACCCATCGCGCAGTATCAACAACATTAAGCTTTTCTTCACGATTTAGCATCACGCCTTTAAACCATTTAGGTTTACCAAAGAGTTGATTGACTTCACCCAGTTGGTGTATTCCCCCAAGTGATTTAAGCGGAACCGCCAGTGTTAAGCCTGCAACTTCAAAAAACAATGCCTGAAATTCACCTTCTTGATAGGCTTCCCTTGCAGAGACGGATTCTATCGTTGTCTGTTCTTTGATAATAGATGTATTTTCAGTGACTTCAAGATCTTGAGCTAATTTACTCGGTTGTTCTTCAATAACTTCACTCACCGACTCCTGAGGCTCTGTTGCAACGACAACTGGAGAGTCTGTGTCTTCAAGTTCGGATTCCGGCTCTTTTACTTGTTCAAGTAGCTTTGCAACTGGTGATAATTCGCATTGCTCAATCTCAGGCTCCTCTTGTAATAGGGCGCCAAGATACTGCTTCATCACCTTTTCATTTGCAAATAAATGCTTACTCATTATGCTCTCTAGCTTAACTGCTTCAAATAGTCCAATAGCGCACGATAAGCGAACACGCCTCGTGATTTAGGACAAAATTGTACTGGGACTTGCTGTGCAAGACTCGCATCCCTAAATTTGGTATCTACGGGAACCACACCTGGCCAAACGGCCTCTTTGTATGTTGCTAGCAACGTTTTATACGCCTCCAACGACGCTTTGGTCCGTTTATCATACATAGTTGGAATGATAGTATATTGATACTGTTTCTGCTGTGAAGACTGCATCAGCTCCATCGTGCGCATCATTCTATCTAGTCCCTTCAACGCCAAAAATTCAGTTTGGACAGGTACTAAAATTCGCTCACTCGCTGCTAATGCGTTAACCATCAGTACCCCAAGCACTGGTGGGCAATCTAAAATAGCATAGTCATATTGATCCGCTATTTTTTCGAGCGATTTCTTTAAGATAAGCCCCATGCCCGTTTTATTACCCATACTACGATCAAGCGTAGCAATAGCCATAGTGGCAGGCAAAATATCAAGATTCTCTATGGTTGAGGGGCAAAGCGACTGTAAAATTTCTTCACTCGTCATACTGCTGCCGCGTGCAAAAATATCATACACACTGACTTCTAACTCTTCAGAATCAATACCAAAGTAATATGTCAGTGAAGCATGTGGATCAGTATCAATAAGCAAAACTCGGTGACCCTGCTCAGCAAGAATGCCTCCTAAGCTCACCGTCGTCGTGGTTTTACCCACGCCACCTTTTTGATTTGCTACTGTCCAAATTTTCACTCTATATTCCTTCGCTTATCACTATTGATTTCGTTCAATAGATACTATACCAACTCAATGTTATTCATTCTTTTTAGACGTTTGATATTTACAAGCTTCAAGCAAAGCAACCAAGTAATGACTTGGTCTATTGGTTACCCGCTTCTTTATTAATTCTCGCAGCAAAGTCTTGTAGGGCGATACTATCCGACGAAAGTCCAGCGCCAGCGACAGCTTGAGGCATACCATACACAACACAAGTCGCTTCATCTTGCGCCCAAATAGTGGCCCCCACCTGTTTTAGCATACGAGCACCATCTCGGCCATCTGCGCCCATTCCCGTTAGGACAATCGCTAACGTGTCGCCACCATAAGCTTTTGCAACACTTGCAAATGTCACATCAACGCTGGGTTTATAGGTGATCCTTGGACTATCATCTTCAAACACTTTTAGTGTCTTACTGCCACCGCGATTTTCAACCAGCATTTGCTTACCACCAGGGGCTAAATAGGCCACACCAGGCATTAATCTATCACCTTGCTCAGCTTCTTTAACTTTAATCTGGCATAAACTATTCAATCTTGCTGCAAACGCAGGTGTAAATGCGGCCGGCATATGCTGGATAAGTAAAATTGGATGAGGAAAGTTTGCTGGCAGCTGGGTCAATATTGTTTGCAGTGCAACGGGTCCGCCTGTTGATGTGCCAATTGCAACCAGTCCATATTTTTTACCCGATGCTCTTGCTCCTGCAGCACTAGACGTACCACCAGATACCGGTCTTTGAAAACTTCTATCCGGTTGAGGGATCGTTGTTCTTCCTGTGTCAGAACGAGTTGCTCTAGGTTCGACGCGCTTTGGCGGAGTCGCAATGCTAGGGCGAGTAAAACGGCTAACGCGACGGCGGCCAATTTCCTTTACCTTATTTTGTAATGATTTAATTGCTTCTTCGCTATTACGAGCGATGTCTTCAAACTTTTTCGGTAAAAAATCTACAGCGCCCGCATCCAGTGCATCTAACGTAGCACTAGCGCCTTCACGAGTTAACGAAGAAAACATTAAGATTGGGGTCGGAGTGGCCTGCATGATCTGCTTCACCGCACTGATCCCATCAAGCACGGGCATTTCCACGTCCATCGTAATTACGTCTGGACGTAATGAAGCGGCCTTTTCAACCGCCTCCTTTCCATTAACTGCGAAATCTATAACTTTGATTTCACTGTCTTTTTCTAAAATTTCACTGACTCGACGACGAAAAAAACTAGAATCGTCTACGACTAACACTTTAACTGCCATTGGCAACGCTCTTTAATTTGCTCTACAGCAGAGCAGCAAATGCTGCTCTAGAATTCGAACTACGCCTAATAAAATTAGGCGTAGTGTTTTAATAAGTTGGGGACATCAAGGATAAGCGCAATACCACCATCAGATGTGATGGTAGCACCGGCCATACCTGGCGTACCTTGTAACAACGCATCTAGTGGCTTGATTACGACTTCCTCCTGACCTATCAGAGAATCAACCACAAAACCGACTTGTTTAGTGCCAATTTGCGCAATGACAACATGGCCTTCAGCCTTTCTCATGCTCCTGTTCGCACCTTTTACCAACCAATGTTCAAGATAAAATAACGGAATTGCTTTTTCTCTCACTATGATAGTCAACTGACCATCAACCACATTCGTTTTAGTCAAATCTAAATGGAAGATCTCGTTCACGCCAGCAAGTGGTAACGCAAACGTTTGCTCTCCGACTACCACCATCAAGGTAGGCAAAATAGCCAGTGTAAGCGGTACCTTAATCTCTAATACGGTACCAACCCCCAACTCTGATTGGATATTTACCGAGCCATTCAATTGAGTGATCTTCGTTTTAACAACGTCCATCCCAACACCACGACCAGAAATGTCTGAGATTTGTTCTTTTGTT
>NZ_JAMXSE010000027.1:0-81184 GCF_024124685.1 Pseudoalteromonas sp. OANN1 | reverse complement strand
TTAACAAATTTAGGGGGAAGCAACATGACATCATGCCCCAGCGACAGCGCTTTGCGAGCAATATGCTGGGCGCTACCGCAAGCTTCCATCACGACCTTTGAACCCTCGGCTTTTGCTAGCAACTCAAGCATAGGTTCGCGTTTCATTGGCTTATTAAACTTGAGTTTATTGCCTTTCAGCTGTGCTACTTGGAAAATGTTTTTTGCCAAGTCGATAGCGATTAAATTAGACTGTGCCATGTATGGACTCCTTATTTGGTAAAAGTGTTTTGCAATATCTTTATACCGTACTCTCCCGTTAAGGGGGAGGAGTCCATACATCTCCTACACGCGTATTTACGCTACGCAGTAGGAGCTGTTTCACACAGCGATCTTGTTGCTTTTATCATGTATTTCACGCAATAGAGATAGAAAGTATTTTAAATATCTAACACCACCACTTCCATTTGGTCTTGCGTATCATAAGGCTGGATCTGCATTTTTATTTGGCTCTCAGAAAGCAACTCCAGCTGACCTTCTGCGGCTTTGTATTTGCTGTGAACGACCTTTACTGCATGAATACCAAATCCGATTTCTCGCTCTAAGCGTAAAACTAAACCATATGAGGTGGTGGCTCCGCGGTCGGTTCGGTAAAGCACATAGTTATCGTCATTGACATTCAGTCGATTAAGTTCGGCAAAGGAGTTGTCAACGCCGCTTTGTTTGATCTCGGAATAATCACCAGCGGCAAAGATGAATACGATGAAACTCGGCACTGCTGCTGCCAAAGCGACTAAGAAGCCTGACACTTTGAGTAACTTGATGCGTCGACATAACGACCACAACAACACTGAAGCGGGTAAGATGATGGCCAGTATCATAACGAAAAGGTAATTATGCTGAGGAGCTGCAAATCTTAACTCCCAAGGCAAATTACTCATATTAAGGATGACTAGTAATACAACAATTACCAACGCAATACTTGAAAATCGTTTCATAAATTAAATCTAAACTATAACAAAATCAGTAATACCAAAAATAAGCCTCGGGTTATTTAAACAAGCTGAATTTCCCAGTAAATTCTTTAAGCTCCGCGCTATCGCCAAACATGCAAATGCCAAAGTACTCTAAGTCTTGTTCTGATGTTTCAGCGGTTGCACTTACTTGCTGTTCGGATGTGCCAACAATCATGGTATCTGTAAAGTCGGTAAAAGGGATGTTACGAGCCACAAGCTCTGCTCGCACTTTTCTGATTTTATTACTATTATCCGCTTTAAGCACAATAAAAGGGTAGTGTGAAATCGAAGGGTGAATGCCGCCATCTTTGTCTTGATACGGTAAAAAGCAAAGCTCATCGGTATTACCAATTTGGTCAATGAGGCCAGCGGTCAGATGGCCAAGCGCATTAAAAAGCCGACCAAGTTCAACTTTTTTATTGAGCACAGCAACAAATCGCTTTGAGTTTTCGTCCGGTAAAACGGAAAAATCAGTCATAGACTTCCTTGAGTTAAAAAAGAGGCACTTAACCATATCATAATAAAGCTATCACGGCGCTTCGGTGTCGATAATTGATTGTAATTCCTTAAAACTTCCTAAGGAGAGACAGTAAACTTTGTAAGGCCAATCAATTGTCCTGAATTGGTGACAACGTGCACCTCCCACTTACCTGTTGAGTCGGCCGGAAAGTTAGTTTTATGGCTCCAAGCTCGATAGCCTTCTTCGCGTCCACCGCTAATATTTAACGGAATTCGGTCAACCACTTGTTTGTTGTGTACCCACACGTGAAATATCTTTTCGTTTAGTCCCCGAGGTGCTTTTACCGCGCTCCAACTGTATAAGCCTTGTTCGTGAAGCGAATGGGTATCGAGGTGTTGGATACTGTTCATTGGCTTTCGTTGTTGCCTATCAACCTCATAAGCGAGTGCTATGTCGGTGAGTCGTAAGGCCGCAGGAGGAACCCAGCTGCGTAACTGCCACAAACCAGCGCTAAGCGCACTTAGTAGCAGAGCCAATAAGGGAAAACGCCACCATCTTGCGTGTGGCATGACATTACCAAGACTCGGTAGGGTAAGAATAATGGCGGTGACTAGCGCTATTTGTATACTTTGGTCGGTTGTCAGGTGAAGCAAAATAGGAAGCGTAACTGAAATCACAACAAATAAGGCAAAATTATGGAATACCATAAAAAGCACATTATGCCGGGCTAGCTTTTTGTAATATATCGGGTCCACAACGGAGATAAACGCGCAGAGTGCAATTAAGCAGGTAAACGCGGCCTGTGGATGATTCCATGTTGTGGCAGCCAAGAAAAAAGGCAGTGCGAAGAATAGACTTTCCTGTTGTACCATTTGTAGGGCAAAGCGCATAAAGTTGGGTGACAACACAATACCAAAACGTTGCTCTACTTTGTCGCGAAGCCAGTTATCAATAATAAGCCACAGCCAACTAGTGAGTAATAGTAGAGCGATGACCTGTGAAAACGACTCTTTCCGTTCAACCAAAATAAAGCTTGCTATACCGCTACAAAAAGCTAGCACTGCCATCAGGCCCGGCCACTTTTGCATCATCAAAATAAATTTTGTTATTAGGTTTTTGAAATAACGCATTGAGATAGAAATTGCTTGCTGGTCTTTAAGATTCAAGCACTTCAACCATGAATGCAGTATGAGTTTAGTAGTTAACGCACATAACTAGCTAACATTGGTTTGGATGGCGTTAAATGTGCTTTGATTATTGCGCGAATGTCACTCGATTGATTTTGGCTTAACTTAAAAGCGCCATGCATCGAATTGATTTTAACCTTGAAAAAGTTAATGGCGTTAAACAGTGATTGGCGTTGATTGGCAGGCACGCTATCAAGCTGCCAATGACTATTTGAAAACTGCTCAAAATGCGTTATTTGCGCTTGCATTGACGCGTATTTTTCATCGTCAGTAGCAATAAGCGCGAGCTCACCTTCAACTATCACATTTGCGTACAACCATGTGGGGAGCTTAATGTCAGGGATAACTGCGGGTGAGAGGTAGTGATCTTCACAGTGGAAAACTGCTTGAATAACACCGCCTGTGTGAAAAATCGGGTTGTCTTTTGTAGCGTGTCCGAGCAAATAAGCATGATCATCACTTAATGTTAGCGGTACAAAAACGGTGTTTATCTTGCCTTCCTGTATCACCGTCAGCGTGGCCAGCGGGTGTTTTGTGATCACAGATCTGAGTATGTTTGGATTGCTTTCAACGTAGTAGTTTCTAGGGTAGCTCATAACTTTTCCTCCAACCTCGCTTTCACTTCAGGCCACATCTCGTCGGTGATGGCGAATCGTGCCGTATTACGATAACTTCCGTCGGGCAGGCGCCTATCTTTTAACGACAATCCTTCAAAATGGGCACCGAGACGTGCGATGGCATTACGAGACTTATGGTTAAATTCATGCGTTTGAAATTGCACACGTACCAGTCCAATCGCCTCAAAGGCATATTTGAGCAACAGGTATTTGGCGTGGGTATTAACATGCGTGCGTTGAAATTCAGTACCAATAAAAGTATGGCCGATCTCGGCACTTAGGTTGAGTTTATCAAGTCTAAACAAGCGGCTATTACCAGCCAGTTTACCTGAGTCTTTATCTATGATTGCAACAACAAGTTGTTCGCTTTCGTCAAACTGCGCTGAACCGTAAAACCATTGCTCGATGGTTTTTTGATCGCGACAATAATTGTTAAATACCCATTTCCAGATCTCGGCTTTTTTGCCTCGAGCCAATAACTCAGGTAAATGTGCTGCTTCAAGTGGGGTGAGCTTAACGCGATTGGATTCTAGCGTTTGTTTTGAAAGCATCAATATTCCATTCATTCTGTGTTTTTAATGCTTGCATATTGCGCTGATTTTGGTTGATATAAAACAACCAGATTTAATAATTTAATTAGACCAGTTTTGATTTCTATTAGCCCAAAAACACAGTCTCAAGATGCTAAACATAAACGCTTAGCAGATGTTTTACGCTGCGCCATTACTGAGGGTAAACTCACACCTGGTGACAAACTTCCTTCAGCCCGAAAGCTGGCTGAGTTACATGGTATGAACCGGCATACGGTGATGAATGCACTACAAAACTTGGTAGCTGAAGGCTGGCTGGTGGTCAAAGAGCGTAGCGGCTATCGAGTCAATACTGAACTGCCTATTTTCAGTAGCCAACAGATAGACACTAAAGTGCCTTCTACACCCCAAATTGTACCTCAATTTGCTAAAACACTGACTTCAGTAAGCAGCACTAAGCGTACGGCCTATCGCTATAGTTTTGCAGGGGGCCTACCAGATCTTCATGCCTTTCCCTATGATGAGTTTAAGCGGTTTTTGGTAAAGGCGTGTCGCAAAACCAATGTCAGTCATTTTCACTATTCAGACATTGCGGGGTGCGAGTTACTGAAATCCCAAATTCAGGCATATTTGCGCCGAGCAAGGGGGCTAGTATGTGATGATTTACTGATTTGTAATGGCTCCCAAGAAGCACTCTCATTGGTGGCAAATGCATTTATTAATCCAGGTGATGGTGTTGCCATCGAGATGCTTGGTTATCCACCTGCGCGGCATACTTTTACCAATGCAGGTGCTGAAATTTTTGCTTTAGCACAAGACGCAGAAGGCATTAAAGTGGAAGCCTTGGCGCGCTGTCTTGAACAAAACAAGGTGAAGCTGCTGTATTTAACACCGCTGCATCAATACCCTACGACGGTCACGTTATCCGTACCGAGGCGAATGGCGATTTATCAGCTGTGCCAGCAGTATGGCGTGTTTATTATTGAAGACGATTACGACCATGAGTTTCATTATCTTTGCCCGCCGTTACAGCCGATGGCGGCAAGCGATCCAAGTGGTATAGTGATTTATATTTCCACCTTCTCAAAAATCATGTTTGCCGGTGCTCGTGTGGGCTATATGAGTGCGCGGACAGATGTGCTTGCGCAATTGGTAGCACGTAAGCAGCTACTTAATCACAAAAATGATGCGCTTACCCAGTTGGCTGTGGCTTACTGGATGGAAGAGGGCGGGTTTGAGCGCCATTTACGCCGCATGACCAAATCCTATCAAGTACGCCATCACGCGATGGCGCAGCACCTAAGCGAGCTTAAAGCTAAGTTAGATATCGACTTTGAAATTCCACAAGGCGGTATGGCGTATTGGGTAAACAGCAAACGCGACGTCTCGAAATTATCTGAAAAAGCGCTTGAAAAAGGGATTTACGTACAATGTGAGCCTGAATTTACTCTCGATAAGGCTAGTAGTTTAAGTCATATTCGCTTAGGCTTTGCGGCGCAAGAAGTCGAGCAACAGCAAGCTGGGCTGAGTGAGTTATTTGCTTTGGTCGCAGAGCTGGAGAAAAATCATGAATAAGCAACAAGCACTGGCCGAATTTGTTACATTCGGCCCACACAAAGCGCAGGCGTTAGATATATTATTGAGCGATAACAGCGCAGTATCGCTCGCTATCAGCAAGGCGATGTTAAGTGTGGTATTAGCAAAATATCTCAGCGGTGAAATCGACGAAGATGACCTCGAAAATTGGGCTGGGTTTGTTGAACTGCGTGACGAGATTGATTGCACCTTGATCGAAGATTACCTCTACGCGTTGAATAATCCAGAGCTGATGGGTGGAATTAACCTCGACTCCATCGGTAATATGTTGAAATTCATTTAAGGTTAAACACAAAAGGAAATACCATGAGACTAATCGCGGCTGCATTGTTTTTATTAAATTGCCAATTCGCGTTGGCGGGAGGAGATGTGTGTGAAAACCCTGTTTCAACCATAGACATCAACGAGTGTGCAATGAGTGAGCTTAACGCGCGAACCGAAGCGCTTGAACGTTACTATCAAAAAAGCCTTGAGCATAATGCCTTTGATGAGCAACTGGTGGAAGCGATTAAAGCTTCGCAGTTGGCGTGGCAAAGCTATCTCGATGCCCACTGCGGTGCGGTATATACCCAATGGCGAGAAGGCACTATTCGCGGTGTGATGGCGCTCGAGTGTCGTAAGGAATTAGTTAAAACCAGAACCCATACACTTTGGGCTAACTTTTTGACTTATATGGATAGCACTCCACCAGTATTACCAGAACCTGAGTAAACGCGTGGTTTTGGCGATAACTTTTCAATCGCCTCTTGGGGATATTATTCTAGCAGTGGTTGCGCCTAACTTAGTCGGGAGCAACCTCTGATAATGTTTTATTCCTCAATAGCATCACGCCTAATCCAATAAACCATAGGATTTGTCCGAGACCAAATATAGCCGTAGTAACCTCAAAAAATGGGTTTTTGGCAAGGTAAGATAAACCTGAAAATAAAGTTAGAATCCCAGCTAGACTCACAAGCAAACCCCAATAATGAAGCAGTGGGCTAAATATTTTATGTTTGAGACCGACGCAACTGATTGTAAGTACCCAAATCGCGCCAACCAATTCAATGCCACCGCCAAGCGCATCTACCACTATCGAAATGGTGCGATTGACTGTTAATGCAAGCGAAGGATCCATCTCATAAAATTTTGCAATCGCTTCAATGCTGGTTAAAAAAATCATAGTACTGGCAAGGACAATCGCCGCCCAAATATAGCCAACAACGCTTGCAAACTTCATCCAGTCAGGTGACATGGTGTTAAAGCGTTGATGAATTGCCTGCACCAACACAATCAAAGCAAAACTGAAAATAATCCCAATCACGATATAACCAAGAAAAAAGGTATCGCGATTTTGCACAAAGAAATCTAGATAAAGCGCTGGCGTATTGTGCTCACTTGAGTCCAAAACCCCAAAAAATAATACAAAGCCAAATAAATAAGTCGCGGCTTCTGTGAGTGCGGCGACGCCTCCCCATTTTTGTAATGACATAGCGATTCCAGTAAATTTGATTATTATTGTTGTCCTCAGTTTAGCAACATATTAAGCATCAGCTCCAGAATTGGGCGTGTTTATTTGTAACAATAGTTTATTGAGCAGGGAAGGGGATTCGGGAGAGGAGAAGAGCACCTTTAGGTGCTCTCCAAGTTATATTAAAGATGAACGATGCTATCGGCATTGCCATCTGGATCGTTCGATGCTTTCCCATCAGTACCTGGGTTACCATTTCGCATCATGATCACAGCACAGGCGGCAGGTGAAGCCATTGAAGTGCCTGACATCGTCGTTGTTCCGCCACCATTTTTAAGTGATAAAATGCCAACACCAGGAGCTGCATAGTCTACAGGTGGGTTGCCATAATTTGAAAAGCTTGCAAAACGGTCATTTGAGTCGGTCGCTGAAATAGTGAATACGCGGTTGTGTGACGCACTAGCTGGAGATACATTTGCCGCATGCTGGCTTTCGTTACCAGCGGCTACCACAAAGAAAGCACCTGATTGTTGCGCTGCGCTTTCAACGGCATCATTTAGCTCTTGGTTGAAGCCGCCACCCAAGCTCATATTTGCGCAGTCGCCAGGACTTGCATTGACCGCAACGTGATCGACACCAGCTAAAACACCTGACCAGCTGCCTGAGCCGCGAGCATCTAACACTTTTACTGGAACGACAGTGGTGCCAGCTGCAACACCCACTACATCAATACCGTTATCGAGCGCGCCAATCGTACCCGCAACGTGTGTGCCGTGGCCGTTGCCGTCGTCCATGCCAGCATTTCTACCGCTAGAGAAAGCAGAGAAACCGCGGCTTGCGTCAACGTTTAAATCTTGATGATCTAAGTCGATACCAGTATCAATCACCCAAGCGGTATAACCGTTGCCATTCACAGGACCGCCAACACGCGTTACGCTCCAAGGTGTTGTTTGTGAGTTACTACCACCACCTGGTTTTCCCTTTGCTTTTGCCGGGCTTGCATACACTTTACCATCGGGAGTAAAGCGCATCACATCGCTATTTCCTGCAAACGCAGATTTAGCTTTGTCACAGCTCATGTTCACGGCCATGCCTTTAATGGTGTTTTTATAGACATGTTTCGCTTGTGCATTCGCTTTTGCGACCATGCCACGCGCTTTACCTTCAACATCAAACTTTGAAACATCATCTTTAAAACGCACAATGCAGGTATTCGCAATTTCCGCATCCACGGCTGCGCCTTGATACGTTGCATCTTGTGCAAAAGCTGTAGTAGCACCAAACGTCGACATGATAGACAAAGTAAGTAGTGTTCTTTTCATCTTATTGTTCCTATTTATAATTATTTTAAAATTAACTTTTGAAACAGGTTGGTAACAAAGTTAGCTGTATATTAATAATTGTCAAAGGTGGAACGAAAAAATATCTACTTTTTCCTATTTAGGTGCATAAATGAATAGTATTTTGATTTTAACTTATCCAATCAAGTTGAGTTTATGCGCTGTATTGGAGTTGTATTGTCACCTTCCCATAAAATGAGACATCCATAATTGGAGTTTTCTGCAATCATTAAAGAGGAGACTAATTTATAAAAAATCACGTTTACCGAATCAAAGATCATTGCTGTGCTAAAAGAAGCTGACTCAGTTATGAAAGTGAGGGCGTATGTCGTAAACACGGCATTAGCAATGGTACGTTTTACAACTGGAAGTAGAAGTATGGTGTTACGGAGGCTTCTGATGTTAAAAAGCTTGTAGAAGAAAACCTTAAGCTCAAAAAATGTATGCTGAAGCCAGCCTAGAAAATAGTGCGATTAAAGGGCTCTTTGCAAGAAAGGTTGGTTACAGCAGACAAGCGCAGTCGCGCAAGCACCTTAGCCTGCTCTGTCTGAATCGAAGATGGAAAACTCCTAATTGTCAGGTACACACTTAGAAAGCTTATTTTTAAGCCAATGCTGAAAGTGTTCCTCTTTCGTTCCTAATTCGCTTGATTGCCGCAGTAATACGTAATTATGCCCCGATAAAATAAAGCCGAAAGGTGCAACCAGCCTTCCATTAGTCAAATCATCTGCAACTAGAGGGTATGAGCCAATTGCAGCTCCAAGTCCATCTGCGGCTGCCTGTAGACAGAAGTAAAAATGATCAAATGATTGATTAAACTTGTTTAGATGAATTCCATTGTTTGATTTCATCAACCAATTGTTCCATGCGCTTGGGCGTGTCTTACTGTGAAGCAGGGTTATATTCGAATAATCATGTTGAACCTTATTCCAGTACTCTTTAGAACAAACAGGACCGACCCATTCTTCAACTAACTTTTGTACTACATAATCTGAGGGTATATCAAAGTCATCTCGACGAATTGCCATCGACAAGCCTGCTTCTCCTAGCGTGATAGGGCCCCCAGCAGTAGATAACCTTATATCAGTTCCAGATAGGTTGTAATAGTCCGAAAGTCTGGGCATAAGCCAGCGCATGGTTAATGTAGGCTCGCATGATATTTCAAGATAATTATTTTTGGTACTTCTTAACTTAATAATACCTTGATCTAATGCATCAAAAGCCACATTGGTATATTGCTTAAGTAACTCTCCATCTGGGGTAAGCACCATTCCCCGGCCTTTTTTGTAAAACAGTGGCAGAGAAAGGTAAGTTTCTAATAATTTAATCTGCTTACTCACTGCTCCATGAGTTATGTGAAGCTTATCTGCCGTCACACTATAGCTGGAAGACTCTGCGGCGATATGAAAAACATGAAAGGCTTTAAGGTGTCTCATCTGTGATTTTTTCTCACATAATTTATGCGTTTTTTTCGATTATATCTGGCTAAAAAAATACTTACAATAATCCTAAATCGACAATATTAGAGAATGAATGTGGAGATAACAAGCTATATAGTTTTGGGATTGTTAATCGTTGTAAGTCCCGGCGCTGACTTTGTTTTGGTGTTAAAAAACAGTATTAACAATGGAAGGAAAGCCGGGTTATTGACCGGACTTGGTATCGGGATAGGTGTCTGTATTCATATTACTTACTCAATATTGGGAATTGGTCACTTATTATCACAGAACATAATATTGTTTAGCATGATTAAATACGCGGGTTCAGCCTACTTGATTTACTTAGGGATTACAGGCATCTTTTGTTCAAAACTTAAATTTGATTGCAAGACTGTATCGATATCGCTGCAGAATGACAACGCACGCAAATATTTTACACAGGGTTTTCTTTGTAATATGCTGAATCCAAAGACAATGCTGTTTTTTCTAAGTATATTTAGTCAGCTTATCTCCCCGCACAATGATAATAGTTCATACTTTGCGTTGATTTATGGGCTATACATTTCTGTATTACATATCTTGTGGTTCTGTTTGATCGCATTTCTTGTCACTTCTGAAAAAGTATTATCTGTTTTTCAAAGAGTTGGAAACAGAGTTAATCAAACCTGCGGTGTCGGACTTGTAGCCTTTGGGGCAACTCTAGCGTTCACGAACTCAACAAGCTCGTAAAGCAAAGCTTCCATGCCACGCTGAACAAAGAAACGAAAAAAGTTGGTGAGCTTTCAAACACCACTCCATAGCTATCAGTCATAAGGAAATGTACTGTGATTTCTATACTACGATCTGCTATTGAGTAATTACGTTAAATTAAAATGGGCCAGAAATGGTTGGATGAACGGCCGCTTTGTAGAATGAAGGTAACATTGATAGTGTGATTACGTCAAAATCGCTTGGTACTTATACCGTCAGTATCTCTTGGTAATCACACTGCTATAGCTAAATAGAATAGACTCAATCGGCTACTTGGTTGAGTCTATTCTTCCCTTAAGATGTTTTCCAGTTAGCGCGAGCGTAATGTTCTGCGTCTAATTGCAACCATGACGCTACTCAGTAGAATAAACAAGTAGCCGAACGCACCACCTGAACCGCCTTTATCTTCCTTATCGGTCGTCGTTGGCGTTGAGTTCGCTTTGTACTGTGCTTTTACAACCAGCTCACTGGTGACTTGGTCAAAAGCTAGATCCCAACCGGTAAATGTATAACCATCTCGTTTTGGCTCAGTGGGCGGCGTTGCTGCTTGTCCATGAGCAACTTCTGCTGCTTTGATGACGGTGTCATTCCAATCCACAAACTTCACTTGATACTTGTTAATCTCAAATTGTGCCGTAATGGTAAGATCTTGATTGACATCATTAAAGTCTGTATTCCAGCCAGTAAATGTATAACCTTCTCGGGGCGGAACTTGAGGAGCCGTTGCTGCACTATTTTCTTCAATAGTTTGAGTAGAAAGCACGCTTCCATCCCAGTTCTTAAACACGACACTAAATTGCTGTGGTTCATAGCCTGTTACCTGAAATGCGACTTTGTTGTCTGTGTAGTCTAATTCAGGGGCTTCTGACGAAAAGCGAACAGTGGGTGCGAACACGCCAGCTTCGCTAGGCGTTACAGTAAACGAAACTTGGACTGACTTAATATCAGATGCGCCAGAAAAACTACATAAGCGACTGTTACTCTGGTCGATGCAGTTAACTGTATATCCTTGATCTATAGAATGGAAATCCAATTTGATTGCGGTGTCAGCATCGAGGTAAAGATCAAATAGGCGTGGTAAACTGGACAATGTGTTTTCAGTTATTTCCAGCGTAACTTGGTTGCTTACTCCGGTTTTTACCTGTGTTGCTCCCGTTATATTCTTCACTGAGATTTCACTGATCTGCTCTTCATCAACAAAGATATAAGGCGTGGCGCCTAACGTTGTTAATTCTCGGGCTTTCGCTCCTTGGCTATAAATGCCAGCAGAATCTATTTGAATGTTGGCATCTAACTGCCAGACACCTTGACCTTTTTGCAAGTCATCATTGCTGAAATTTAGGCTTGTAGTGCCAACAAACGCATTCTGATCACTGCCTTGTTGCCACTGTTCTATGGTGAAGAGTTTATCTTTTGCCTCGGAGCCTTCCGGTGCCCTGAGAGAATAGTAACCTTTGGCGATGCCAGATATATCTGAAGCCGTGACGGTTAAAGTAACGTTTTGCTCACCATTCGTTGAGTTTAGCTGGTTTGATGAGAAAGCAATATGGTCGATACTTGGTGGCACAATATCTAGTTCGGTTTGATTTTTAACCGTAATAACGGAAGGTAGACCGAGCTGATTAAAGTGGCCTCGATTGTAAGCGCCCATATTTCCATTGCTATCAGTGAGCATCGCAGAGGCAACAAACCATTCACCTGGTAGATCTTTATTGGTAAAGGTAAAAGAGTAATTCGAACGATAAACTCCTTCGACATCCGTTTCTTGCCAATCAGATGACTCAGCCTGTTTTATCGCAAGTGATTTATACTGGCTAGGTGGCGAAACCCTAATTACACCTTTAGACATTGTTGATTGGTCATAAGCTTCTACGGCTATATTAACCGTTTTATCGCCTGTATTTACATTAACTTCAGTGTCTGAAATCGTAATAGATTTTATTTCAGGGTTAACGCCCTCAGAGACTTTATCATTCGCGACGATGATATGTGGGTTAAAGCCCGCAGCTTCAATTTCACTCTCGCGTAGCCAAAATCGGACAGCGTTGTTTACGTCAAGTATATGACCTAGGGTTAAAAACCATTTACCATTAACGTCGGCATCGGTAAAAGTGAAACTGACCTTACTTTCGTAAACCCCCGGCTCGTCTGTTTTCTGCCAATTCGCGGCGGCAGCTGATTTATTGTCACCCCAACTAAATCCTGTCGGAGGCGATAAATAAACGCGTGTGCCTTTTACACCGCTTTCATCATAAAACCTTAATGTAATATCAACGGTTTTGTCACCGTCGTTGACGTTAACTGAGTTGGAGGTCAAGTGGATTGATCTTAACTCTGGTGGGGTTCGTTCGGTTTCAGTTGTAGTTTTTTGTTCTTGGAAGCAGTGGGTATTGAGTACATCCAACATAGACTCGGCGGGCAATAAATTGTCACTTTTGCCATTTTCAGCATTTGCCATTAGTAATTCAATTTTTGTATCACAATCTATTTTTGGGTTAGTGATGGTATCTAAACTAAGCGGTTGGCTCGCTTGCGCATTCATTGCTACTAGCCCAGAGACTAGCGTTGCCAGTGTGGTTTTCTTAAAGAGATTAAAACTCATTGTTAGTCCTTTAAAGTCATTGTGTATAGCACTATTTAGCGAAATGCTCGGTTAGTACCTTTTAGCACTACAAAATTGAGTAAACACCCTAAATTACCATATGGCTCTAAATCTTTAGAGGATTTTTTGTACTTAAATTGTGAACATATGTGAAAGCCAATCTTCTCTACTTTGTTGAGTTAAGGTGATTTTTAAGGTGTTCGATAAAAAGTTGGGTTTTATAGGGGGTGTAGTTTGTCTTGGGGTAATACGCCCATAATTGTTTTGTTTCGGATTTTACTTCAGGTAATACAGGTATGAGTAAACTTTGGTCGAGCTCCCTTTTCACATAGCTAGGCGCAATAAATACCAGTCCCAAACCTTGTACTGCTGCTGTCAGCATAGCGTCGAGTTGATCAGAGACAAAGTTATAGTTGTCAAACTGGAAGACATCGCCATTTTCTAAAATAATCCCGCCTAGCTTATGATAATAACTACTTAACAACATTTTATGTTGGCGCAGATCATCAAGGGACTTGATAGATTTATGCTGTTTGAGATAGTGAGGAGCACCAAAGATCTGCATTTGGTAATCAATAAGTCTGCTGCCTTTATGAGAGGCTGAGTCAAAAGCTTCATAGTAGCGTGTGATCACTAAATCGTGAGTAAGATCTGGATGTGCACCAGGGGCGATGACATTAAGATGAATTTTTAATTTAGGATATCTGGCTAAAAATGAGGCGATATTTGGCATTAAAATGGTGCTGCCTACCGCGAGTGTTGAAGCGATTTTTAAGCTACCAGATGGCGCTTGATTCAGTGCTTGTCCGTGATCAGTTAAACACTCAAACTGCGCAAGCCATAGAGAAGCCTTCGGTAAGAAGTGCTCCCCAGCCTCAGTGAGATTGACTTGGCGAGTAGTGCGAATAAATAGCGTTAAGCCAAGTTGTTGTTCTAGCCAGTCAATTCGCTTGCTCACTGCAGACGCTGAAACCCCCTCTTCATCTGCGGCACGAGTAAAACTGCCAAACTCTACAACTTTGCTAAAACTACGCACTCCAGTTAACCAATCCATTAATTGTTTCCTGATGGGAATAAGTGTTTTTATTATTACCTTGTTTTTTGGATATTAAAAGCTCAGTAAAATTACCCTTTATTAAGTTAAGAGGGGCTGACGTGTTTCAAGTTGTGTTTTTAGCTGTTTTGCTGATGTCTTGCTCTCAGATCGCAAGCCAAATCTACATCCCTGTTTTACCTAATATCACGGATTCTTTACAGCTTACGCCTAGTCAAGGACAAGCAGCAGTAATTAGCTATTTCACTACACTAGGAGCTGCGCAACTGCTGGTTGGGCCGCTACGAGATAAGTTTGGTGATAGACCTTTATTTTTTAGTGGGCTGGGTATTTTGCTGTTAGGGACGGTTTTTTGTTCTATTGCATCTAGCGCCGAGGTATTTTTTATCGGTCGAGTGTTGCAAGGCATTGGTGCTGCGTCGCCGGTGTTAATTGGTAGAACGCTTCTTGCTGCAAGATTATCAGGTAGAGAACTTAAAAGCGCGATGGCGACGTTATCAATGTCGGTGAGTATTACTGCTATTTGTAGCCCTTTTTTAGCTGGTGTTTTATCTGGCTGGGTAGGGTGGCAGGGGATGTCATGGTTTGCGTTTGCTTATTATATTTTGATACTGGTTTATGGCTATAAAACTATGCAGCAGAGCAGTAAAATTACTATGTCGTTACGGCCAAAAGCGCTCTTTAATGAATATCAAAATCTATTGCTAAATCGCTCGTTTATTTCCCTCGCGTCGCTCAAATGGTTGCCTACTTTTTTGTATCTCACCATTCAACTGTATCTGCCGTTTTTATTGGCACGGCAGTTTGGCTTGGAAGCCAACGCAATAGGTCAGGCGATGATGATCCCCATGTTTGGTTTACTCATAGGGTCAATATTAACTAAGGTATTGCAGCGCAAGCGCACTTATTTGGATATCGTGATTTGGACTTGGCCGGCGCTCGTTGTCAGCGTGTTATTGCTGCTATTTGCAAGTGGTAGTGCGCTTGCTGTTTTGCTTGCTTATGCTGCGATTATGTTTGTATTTGGCGCTTATTTTCCAAGCTACATGCACCTTATTGGCGTGTTACATCCAGAGAAAGCAGGAACAGCAAATGCGCTAGTCGGCGCGGTTGAGCTGTTATTTTTTTCTTGCGTGGCATGGTTGGTCAACAGATGGCTACTGAGTGGCGTTGAGTCACTCGCGGCACTCGTTTTTGGTTGTGCACTGTTACTGTTTATAACTTGGCGGCATTTACGCACTGTCCTTATGCCGATTTGTAAAGAGTAATAGAATGCAGCGCTTCTGCGACATAGCGTTCATCTATGAGACTGGTGGCTATGTATGTGATCTTAGGGTAGGGAAAAATAACAATGCAGCTTGAAACAGAACGTTTATCCATAAGGCGAATGACAATGGATGACTTAGATGCGGTTTACAGCCATCGGAAAAACCCAAATACGTCAAAATATATCGGTGCGCCTGCCACACTCGAGTCGGCAAAAGAGAGGCTAATTCAAGCTTGCCAACCTTGGAAAGGTGCGGTCGATGAGCGCTTGATCTTGGCTATAGTGAACAAACAAAAAGGAAAACTGATTGGCGAGCTAGTTTTTAAATATGTCGACGAAGAGAAAAAGGTTGGTGAAATTGGATTTCGATTAGCGGAGGATGAAATTGGTTGCGGCTACGGCTATGAGGCTGCTGCGGCGCTGATAGAGGCGGCTTTTCAACAGTGCTCTGTCGATACCATTCAGGCCATATGCGCCGTTGAGAATCTGCAATCGCAGCGGTTGATGCTGAAGCTAGGGATGAAACGCAAAAACCGTCTAAAAGCCTTTTTGGATATAGGCGGTGAAAAGCATGATATCTATGTCTATCAATTAAATAGTCAGAGTTGCTAGATAAGAAAATGATTAAAAGTGATTTTAAAACAATGAGTTGGCTCTCTCCTTATCTAAACTTCCAGTTAAATAGAAATTAACTTTAGTTTATGAAGCTTGACCTGTAAAAGGGAACTAATTACAGTGCTTGATTTTAAAGGACTAAACGTGACATGAAAAGAATAACCTTCCTGGCGTTGCTGTTACTCTCTGGATGTCAAACTAGTAACACTTCTGTACCGTTAACAGCTGAAGAGCTAAAACATATTCGCTATGTAGATATGCGACATTTACCCATCAAAACTCAAGCGGATGGCTATTGGATTCAAAAACGCCGGATAGAACCCATATATCCAATAGAGGCGGCCAAAGATGGGATATCGGGATGTGTTTCTTTGACGTTAGGTATAACCCCAGATGGGAGAGTGGGAAGCTATAAAATCACCAGCAGTTATCCCGAGGGCGTTTTTGATATCAGCGCACTTCAGGCTATTAAAAAGTGGCGTTGGATCCCCGATGATAACAACCCTGCGCGTCAGGCTATATTAATCGATGCGAAGCTTGATTATTTTGTAATTCAAGGGCAAAAAAATTTGGATGAAGCAAAGCGAAACTGTAAATTCACCTCCATTCCGGGGCGTTAAGCGTAGCGTTTTACTGCACAGCGCGCGAACGTATCCGCGCTTTTATGATTTGAGGCAATTAAAATGGAATTTGAACTTTTAGCACAGCACAAAGCGCTGATACCAATTATTGCTAAGTGGTACTTTGACGAGTGGGGGAGCATTGTTGAAGAGGCTTCTGTAGAGCGTTTTGAGCAAAAGCTTTTAGACTATCTTAACGAGTCCGCCATTCCTTGTGTAATCGTTGCGCTGGATGGCGACACAATCGCAGGAGCCGTGCAGCTTAAATTTCATGAAATGAGTATCTACACAGATAAAGAGCACTGGATTGGTGGTGTATATGTGGACAAGCCCTATCGTGGAAAGCAGTTGGCGTCATGCTTAGTAAAAGAAGCAGAGCGACTAGCCATTAAATTCGGTGTCAAAACGTTATATTTACAAACGGAACATCCAGAAGGTGGACTTTATCGGAAACTCGGCTGGCAACCGCTCGAAAACGTCAATTACCGAGGCGTTGATGTGGTGGTGATGAGCAAAGCTTTGCTTTAGCTGTATACTGTTCCAAACCAAACTTAGAGCAAATACAGGTGCTTCCTTTCAATGGCAGACCAAGCTATTTCACTTTCTAAATATAATCAAGATTGGCAACGGATGTTCCAAGATGAAAAGCTAAGATTAGCGCCTTTGCTTTGCCCCTGGGTTGAAGGTGGTATTGAGCATGTGGGTAGTACAGCGGTGGTTGGTATGGTTGCTAAGCCGGTGATAGATATTATGGTGGGTGTTAAGTCACTAGAAGCGTCAAAAGAAGCTATCAAAGTCCTTACTCAACACGGTTATTGTTATTACCCCTATAAAGCTGACGTAATGCACTGGTTTTGCAAACCAAGGCCTGAGTTTAGAACCCATCACTTACACCTTGTTCCTTTCAACAGCCTACTTTGGCAAGAGCGTATTTCTTTTAGGGATAAATTAAGAGCATCATCAGATTTAAGAGCTGAGTACTGTGCGTTAAAGCAGACATTAGCACAAGAATACAAAGATGACCGCGAGCAATATACTCAACAAAAGTGGCCGTTTATTAGCCGGGTATTAGCTTAACGATGATTGAAATTCACCCCGTGTTACTTTACCAAGCGTGAGTAAACTGATAGCTTCAAAGTACCAGTCTCTTGAATGAGTTATTTAAGTCGATTGGCAAATCAAAAAATCATTGATAAGGAATATAAATATGAAAATTAAGCTCAAGAAAAGTAAACTTGTAGAACTTTCGGTAAATAGTAAGACACTTAATAACAAATATACACCGATGATTGCCGGTGGTGACACAACAATCCAGCCCCCATTGATCACTAACGCACAAGAATGCCCTATACGCACGCAGACCTGCACAAAAATAGGTTTATGCTAATTAACCTAAACTGCGGATAATTAATGCCTTTCTAGCAGCCAGTTTTAGCGCTAACTGCGTTGAATTCACTTCCAATAGCCAGCTATTGGTGCGTAAATTCGCCTTGTTTTCCCTAAAACTCTCTGGCTAGACAAGGAAAAAACTAAGTTGTGCTTTAGCAACAATGAGTTGGAACATTCCTTATCCAAACCTCAGGTTAATTAATCTTAAAAGAAAGGGAAGCTAATTGCTTCCCTTTACCATGGTTATTACTTTAATTCGCTTTTGTCGCTTTGTATTTGATAGTTACATTGTAGTAAGGGAATAGGCCGCGCAGGCGGAAATTCCATTTACCTTCTGCTGGCTCGTCAAATACACAGCTTTCTTCACTCCCCCAAAGGTATGGACGACAGTCGTACTTGAAGAAGTTTGGCATTTTCTTATGGCGCACATATAGGTCTGCTTCGCCTTGACCTGTGATTGATACTTCTAGTTTATCAAAGCCCGCTGGTAGCTCAATTGAGCGATGTTGCCACCAGAACCAACCTGCAAGACCTGTAAACTCGCCTTCAATAATCGTCGGCTCTTTAACAAGGTTAAGGTCGATAACCACAGGGTCATGATCCGATGCGCGATAAGCGTGTGTTGCGTAAAGACTTGCTTTGTGAGTATCTGACTTGTACTCAGTGTTGTAGTCTAGCGCGACGGGCTCATCAGCATTGATATGCCAATCCGTTACTGACTTTACTTTTTCCATCATTGTGTTTGAAGCAAAGGCGTGATCTAGGCTACCGATACGTCCTTGATACACGTATGAATAATCTAAGCTATTACCATGAAGCGTTTGCTTGATGTTGGCATAACCATTCTCGACATAGGTGTTGATTGGATCTTCCTGAGCGTACGCATTCATGTCACCCAGAATAATCACATCATCTTCTGCAACTCCTGTCGGATTTGTACCAAGCCAAGTTGCTAGGGTATTAACCGCTGTGACTCGAGTTTGGTTCCAACAACCTTGACCGTCATTTTGGTCTTGATCTAAGCCCTCAGCTTTTGAACAACTGCCTTTAGAGCGTAAGTGAGCCATTACCACAGTGAAGATTTCTTCGCCGTTTGCCTCTTTGAAAGTTTGTACGACAGGAGGACGGTTACCGTAATCAAATGGTACGGCTTCGGTAAATGCAGGCGTGCCTACTTCAGCTACTTTGTTACTACGATAGATGATACCGGATGTAATTGCATCCCCACCCACTTGGTCAACATTTAGGTTTACAAATGCGTAAGTATTAGCAGAGTCTGCTGCATTTAAAGCGTTAACGAGGTCGGCAATCGCACTAAACTCATCAAAGCCATCGTTCTCTACTTCTAGCAGACCGATAATATCGGCATCGAGCGCCGAAATTGCAGCAATCGTTTTTGCTTTTTGGCGTTCAAACTCTTCAAGATTGTCAGCTCCTCGTGACGTTGGGAAACCTGCACCTTGACCGTCACCATTGAAGTAGTTTAATACGTTGAAGCTAGCAATACGTAAATCTCCACGCACTTCTACTTGAGGTGCTTCTGTACGTAGATTAGTATGAACAAAGTTTGGTGTTGTTGTTGGGTGAATACGGTATTGGCTATAACCATATCCCATGACACCCTCAAGGCCCGTCACGGAATCGCCCAGTCGTAAGGTGTTATAGGCATCTAGTGTGGGTGATGGATAAGGAATAACGTCAGGGTTTTGTACTGATGAACCATCATCAAGTAAAATTTCTTTGCGCTTGTTCTCAGCTTCTAGCTGGTTTGCTGCATCACCAGGCGTTGCTACTTGAGTGCTTTGGTACAAACGTTCAGTACCTAAGCGTACTTCGCCGTAGCGCGCAAGTCCGTATGTATCGTTAACGACCAACTCATTTGAAATCGAAACCAACATGCCTTCGTAGGCTTCAAGGCCATTCTCTGCAGGTAAAGTAACGGTAGTCGCTGAAGCTGTTGCAGAACCGCATAGCTCAATTGCGTCGACGTTAATGAGTTGAGTTTGACCATACTTCTCTTCAACTTTACCACGTAATTTAACCACATCGCCTGTGCTTACTGGTGTTGCAGTATATACGACAAAAATACCTTCGGACGTATTACTATCAGCATCATAGTCAGTGCTTTCTTCTTGAATGAAGAAGCCGCCAAGTCCGTCATCTGATTGCATACTTGCAGTGACAACAGCTTGAATTTCAACCGTTTCTCCAGCCAATGGACTTGCATCGCCTGCGCCCTGAATAGCACTGATCAAGGTATTATTTTCGCCACAGATAACAGGCTCTGGCTCAGGTACGTCACCGCCATTAATGTGGATACCTAGGTTGCTAAAATCGTCTTTAGCAAGTGCAAGCCATTGCCCAGCGCCAACAAATGCAGAAGTTGCATCGGTGCGGCCAGTGGTTATTGCAGGATCTCTGACAAGCGTTTTATCTTTTGTTCTAATATCGCCATCAATCCATTCACTACCTGGGTCGACACCAACCTGACCTAGGCTATCAACAACTGCACCATTGAGCGTAAGCGTAACGGCGTCATCACCATTAAACCAGCTACTTGTGTTTGTTAACTGTGCCTTTGCGATGATCTCTGCTGCGGATTCAGCATGAGCAATAACATAAGTTGATTTAGCCGCAAGTTCACCACTTAGTTCTATATTCGTGCGAGCTTCTGTTGCGCCATTAAAGAAAAAGTTGACTGAGTAACCAGTTAGATTGACAGCTTCATCACTACCATTGTAGAGCTCAACGGCTTTGTTATAACTGCTACCTTCAACATACTCAGAGATAATCACCTCTGCTTGTGCATTTAGGCAAGCTAATGCAATAGCTGAAGCTAGGATAGATTTTTTAATCATTTTTTATTTTCCCGTGTATTAGAATTATCCAAATTTTTATTCGGACGCAGTATTTTAAGCGCTATTGATGACAATTCAATTAAACTTCACTGTTTGTTTACATTGGTTTACACTAAATTGTGTGTTGAAGGACAAAAGTCGTTGAATTTTATGCCATATTCAAACGTTGCCTGTGAGCAATTATGTGTATATTTCGAGATGCAACGGTTGCGCTATACTCAATTAGGATCGGAGCAAGTATTTGTAGCAAAGTTGCCAGTCAACTTAGTTTGAAAGTGAAGGCGGGAGTGCGTAAACATGGCGATAAAGAGTGTAAAACAGTCATGCCTTCTGTTTATTGCCCTGTCATGCACATCATCGGCAAATGATGCCATAGTGGGAGCACATAATGTTTGGCCTCCCTACGTCATTAACGAATATTCCGGTTTTACTGTTGATTTAGTTCGCGCGGCATTTAAGGCCGAGAATCAAGATTTTGAAATGCTCATTATGCCATTCAGTCGTGCCATGCGAATGGTTGAGAAAGGGCAGGTCGATATGATCCCCGCTTTATGGCGTTCTGAAAGTCGCGATGAACGCTTTATTTTTAGTAAAGCTTATTACAGTAATCGGCTGGTACTCATTTCACGTACGGAGCCAACCATTCATTTTAAAGAGTTGGACGATCTTAAAGGACTAAGCGTATGTGCTATCCGGGGCTTTCGTTCTGAAATTGCACTCGCTCAGATCCCACAAATTCGCCTAGAAAAGCTCACAAACTTGACTTCCTGTCTGTCGCTTCTCAATAAAGCGCGAGTAGATGCTGTAGTTAGCGACGAGCTTGCTTTTGTGTATTTACAATCTCAACACGCTGAATTTCGCAGCTTCAAAGTACATCAACCGACCATAGCACAATGGCCGCTTCATATTGGCGTTAGCAAATCTCATCCGAATGCAATAGCAATAATTGAGGTGTTCAATAAGGGTTTGATACAACTTAAGACGAATGGTATTTATCAGGCAACACTTAAAAAGTATCAATTAGATGAGTGAATAACCGAGCATACTCGCTTCTGTTAGCACTGTGTTTTATCGCAAAAAGAAGGGGGTAATGAAGCTTAACTCCATTACCCCCTATCGTTAGGTTGTTAACCTGTTAAGGTGGTTAACGCGTAGTAGCTTGCCAACGGCGAACTACAGCAAGTGCCAGACAGACCCAAATCAACCATAATGGCATACTACCGCCATCACTCTTGTTCGTGACGGTATCGGTAGGTGCTTTGTTGACAGTAATATTCACACTACCTTGGACACTTGCCTCACCATCTGTGATTGTGTAGGTAACGGTTTCACTGCCAACAAACCCAGCATTTGACTTATAGGTTAAGCTGTAATCGGCATTAACTGCGACACTACCGTGCTGTGCTGTTGCTTCAGTTACTTGCAGCGTATCGCCATCGCTATCACTGTCGTTTGCTAGCACATTAATGGTAATTGGCTTTCCTGAAACAACCGTTGCAACATCGGAAACCGTTATGGGAGCCGTATTGGCAACTACAGTAATTACTACGCTCGCTCCTGCGGTTCCTCCATTACCATCAGTTATGGCGTAATTCAAAGTATCAACTCCTACATAGCCTGCGTTTGGTGTGTAATACAGGGTATTATCTGAATTGATCTGTACTTCGCCAAAACTGGCTGACGCATTTGCTATGGTAAGCATATCTCCATCAGCATCAGTGTCATTCGCTAAAACGTCAATAGTAATATTGGTGTTCCACTTCATACTAATTGTATCGTCTAGGGCTACAGGCATCTGATTATTTGAGAGTAGTACACCCACACCACCTGGGTCTACGATACTGCCATTTGCTTCACCATCGTCATCATTGATACCCCCATCTTCTATCTGAAGTTGCACACACCAATGACCTTCAGTCAGTCCTGATGACCAATTCTCATCTCCTGGAGGAGGACAAATGCCAGGTTCACCTTCTGCACTAAAGACAAGGTTATTTGCGTCTTCCACAAAGTTCACCCAAAGGCCTGATGACGCTTTAAACTTACGATAAACGGCATCTCTTGGGATAGGTAAGCGTTGTGGCATCACTAGTTGATACACTTGACCTGCTTTAGGTAATCCATAAGCGATAAAGTCAAACAAGCCGCCAGTGATTTGCGCGTCATCATCGCTGCCCAGTTGTGAGTTACCCTCGTCATCTGTCATCAGTAGCCCACCAGTTTCACCGCTCGCGGTAAACTCGCCCTTACGTAAACAGACTCCAGGGTTACCTTCAACTAAGAAGCCATCCTGTGTAACCACTTCTTGAGGCATAACATTACACTCGGTGATTGCATCTTGGAAATCAGGGATCCCGTCACCGTCGTCATCGGCATAACCTTCTTGGCTGTCAGGGATGAGATCGCCATCGGTATCTTCCGTATCAGATAATTGCTGCAATGATTGGGTCACTTGGATAAATACGCTATCACTATCTTGTGCACTACTTGAGTCTGTTGCTGTGTGTGTCACCTTGTAAGTGCCTGGTTGTAGATCCTGCGGGTTAAAGCTCAGTTGCAGTGTATCTTCCGTATATTGATCGGAAGTCATGCCCGTTACTTTCCATGTGCTCGCCACAGTATCACCAACATTTGGATCACTTACCGTTGCAACGACAGATACAGTTCCTTCATCTTGGCTAACGGTTAGCCTGTTTTGGTCATTCTGAGTCACAACTAGCGAGACTTCAGGCGCAATATTTTGTTCACTCACAGTAATAGTGGTTTCCCGTTTTGCACCAAGATTAACACCGCTATTCAAGCTGACCGTGATCGTTTCATCTCCCTCAAACTCCCCATCTGCAACAGTTTGAATTGAAATGTTGGCTTTCGTGCCCGAGTTTATCGTCACCGATCCGCTACTCAAGTCATGATCCACACCAGATATTGCGCTACCTGTTACGGTATAATCGACTGTTACTGGATATTGTGGAGCAGGGCCATTTAGTAGCACTTGAATGTCTATCTTAGCGCCTTCAGCAATGGTTCTATCTTTACTCAACGACACTAGCGGATTAACTCTCAACAGCTGTTGATCGGTTCCTAAATTACCGTTTGCATCTGTTGCTTGCCAGTAGACGTTATGTACTCCCGGTGCAAAAATGGTTTTACCTTCTGTTAGCGTAACGGGTAAAGGCTCACCGCTGCTATTGAGTGCTGTCGCAGTACCCAAGTTCACTTTGGTGAATAGGCCCGAAGCATTAACTTCTAGATCGGCAGGGGCGGTGACAACAGGAGGTTCACCATTGACTGCACCACTTATTTCTAACAGCGCACTTGCTTTAGCTCGACCACCATGACCATCACGAATAGCGTAATTCAGAGTAACAGCGCCTGCGAAGTTACTTGGAGCGGTGTACTGTAGTGCATTGTCGACTACGCTTGCGCTGCCTAAACTTGCCTTGACGCCTTCAATAATAAGGGTATCACCATCAACATCGGTATCATTGGCTAACACATTCAGGGTGAACGTATTGTTGGCACTACCATCAAGTTGGAAGTTATCGTTATTGGCAATAGGCAAATCATTTACAGCTGTGATAGTTAATGTAACGGTATAGCTATCACTTTGCAGCTCTCCATCGCTTACTGAATAGGTAAAGCTATCGTCCCCATTGAAGTCGGCTTCTGGTTGATATACCCAGCCTGTACCACTGCTGGTTAATGAACCATTTGTCGACTGACTACCAATTGTCAGCGTTAAGGTATCATCTTCAGCATCTTGTAATGTCGGCAGAATAGTCAAAGAGGTATCTTCTTTAACGCTGAGCGAGAGGTTCTCACCCGTTGGCGCTGTGTTTTCAGCAACCACTTCAAGGTTAAAAGCTGGTAAACTCGCATTGTCAGTGCCATCACTAACGCTTATTTGAATACCGCTAGTCGTACCAATATCTGTCTCTGATGGTGTACCAGATAGTTCGCCGGTTGATGCTGAGAATATTGCCCAGCTTGGCTTATTCGTGATTGTAAAGTTTAGCGTGTCCTCATCTTCATCTGTTGCTGCGGGTATAAAACTATAGTTTTCCCCGACAGTGACTTTCACACCAGGTGTACCACTGATAGTTGGCAAGCGATTGATGTTGACCACACTTAGCGAGAAGTTAAGGTTTGCACCTTCAATACCATCGCTAACACGAATTGTGATGTTGTATTGCTCGCCACCATCATTAAAGGTTGGAGTACCAGCTAGTGTACCCGTTGTACTACTGAATGTTGCCCAATCAGGCGCATTGGCAATGCTAAAGGTAAGATTGTCATTATCGTCATCGGAAGCGATTGGAGTGAAGCTATAACTTACTCCTTCATTTACCGTGGGAGGAGGTGTTCCACTTATTGTAGGAGCTCGATTCACATCGTTTACGGTGATAGAAAATGTCAGGTTTTGAGTGGCACTACCATCACTTACCGTAATAACTATACCGCTGTAAGTACCCGACTGATCGAAGTCTGGAGTTCCTGTTAGTGCTCCTGTCGTCGAGCTAAATGATGCCCAACCCGGCTGATTAGTAATGGAGAAGCTCAGGTTGTCATTATCAGGGTCGCTTGCCGTTGGTGTGAAATTATAAACACCACCTTCAAGTACCGAAGCAGACGGAGTACCACTAATTGAGGGGGAACGGTTTACATTTACAACATTAATATTAAAGTTCAGCGTTTGTGTTGCGCTGCCATCGCTGACTGTAACTACAATACCGTTGTAGTCACCAGCATCAGTAAAACTTGGTGTGCCGCTCAGGGCTCCTGTGCTAGTACTGAAAGTAGCCCAACTTGGCTTATTGGTAATACTGAAAGTAAGCGTATCTCCATCAGGATCAGAGGCGGTTGGAGTAAAGCTATAACTACTATTTTCATTAACGCTGGTCGCTGGTGTTCCACTAATATTTGGTGTGCGGTTCACATTGACGACAGTAATATCAAAATTCAAGGTATCACTGGCTGTGCCATCACTCACTGTAATAACAATACCATTGTATGCACCTGCATCGGTATAACTAGGTGTTCCCGTCAAGCTACCTGTTGAGGTGCTAAAGGTTGCCCAGCTTGGTTTATTGGTGATGCTAAATGTTAAGGTGTCGTTATCTTCGTCAGTTGCGGTAGGCGTAAAACTATATGCAACGTTTTCGTTGACGGTCGCCGCTGGAGTACCGCTAATAACCGGTGCTTTATTTAGTACAACAACAAAACTAAAGGTTTGGTTGGTAATAGCGGTAACACCGTCTTCCAAGCCATCCTCTAATGAAAAGACAAAACTATCACTCGCATTTTGAGAGTCGTCGTGGGTATAAAAGAGATTACCACTCTCAATATCAGCTTGTGTGAATGTACCATTGCTGCCGAGTGCTTCACCGCTGTCTAAGCTGTCATTACTGTTGGCATCTACAAAGAGGCTTCCGTGGCTTGGTAAGGTGGTTATCGTATACGTCAAACCTGTACCGCTATCATCTACATCGCTTGCAGACAGAGCAGAATTCGTGATGTTTATCGTTGTGCCTACATCAAGCGTTAAACCCGTATTCGTTGCGACAACGGGCGCATCATTAACGTTTGTAACCGTAATGGTGAAGCATTGCTCACTAGTCTCAGTACCGTCGGAAACAATTAAACAAATATAGTGATCGCCAACATCGTCGTTGGTCGGTGTACCTGTTAAGGTCGTTTCAGCAGGTGATATCTTCCGAATTCGATGGTTACCAGTATCTGCAACATACACAACGTCATTACTGTCAACTGCAATGCCATAGGGTTGACTAAAGCGTGCCACACTTACTAGGCCGTCGGTATTTCCTGAAGCCCCTGCGCTTCCTGCATAGGTTGTTACCACTCCAGTACTGGTGATTTTACGAATGGTGTGTGCAGCTTGCTCGGTTACATAAAGGTTATCTGCGCTATCTGCGGCCACATCATAAGGTTTATTAAAGCTTGCTTGCGTTCCTGTACCGTTTGTTGAACCTGCAGAGCCTGTGCCTGCAAAAGTGGTTACAACACTTGCCGAGGTGACTTTACGAATAGCGTGATTGTTGCGGTCAGCAATAAATAGGTCGTTATTGCTATTACTGCCACCATTATAAGGGAAGTTGAATGTTGCAGATGTTCCCGTTGCGTCCGTAAATCCTGACGAATTTTTACTACCAGCAAAGGTGGTTACGACGCCTGCAGGTGTAATTTTACGAACAATATGAGGGTTTGTCTCTACGACATAAAGATTCCCGTTGCTGTCAATAGTAATCCCAGTTGGTGCTGCGAAGGTTGCGGCCGTACCCGTTCCATCATCGCTACCGTAGGTGCCGCTACCAGCAAAGGTCGTTACTACACCTGCTGGCGTAACTTTACGAATAGTATTGTTAGAAGAATCTGCAACGTAAACATTACCAGATGAATCTAGCGTAACGGCTTTGGGGAAGTTAAACGAAGCTGCGCTTCCTGTTCCGTCGTCAGAGCCTGCACTTCCAGAACCAGCTAGTGTCGTTACTACCCCTTCAGGGGTTATTTTACGGATAACATGGTTACCATAGTCAGCGACGTACACGTTACCGTTACTGTCGGTTACCAAGTCATACGGCGATTTAAACGAGGCGGCAGTGCCTGTACCATCTGCATAGCCCGAACTTTGACCTGCAAGGGTCGACACCGTTGCCTCTGTGCTTGTGTTTAAGCTTAACCAGCTAGGAAGCGGAGTACTAGCCGAGACGGAAACGGTGACTGCGTCTTTGTCTGGGTCGCTAGTTGTCACTGAATATTTGTATACTGAATCCTCAGTTGATGCAGTGACCGCTGTAGAAGTAAAGGTTGGCTTATCGTTGACTGCCGTGACGTTTACTGTGCTGGTTGCGGCACTACCATCAACGGTACCATCATTCGGCGTAACCGTAAGCGTCATCGCCGTTGTAGCGTCTGCTGCCGTGGTAATGTTGAGTTTAGTCGTCACATCGAGGTAGGTATTAAGCGCAGCCGCCGACCCACTTAATGTCATACTTGCGGTACCACTTCCAGCTATTGTGACGCTGCTCACTGTACCATTGCCATCAGTGCTTGCGATGGTGCCGCTGTCCAGCGCTAAGGTGACTGTTAAGTTGTCATCTTCTCCATCAGCTAACGTTACTGCAGAGAGATCAATCGTTGTCGCGACATCTTCTGTCACAGTAAAACTTGTTGGTAAATTGCTAATTGTAGGAGCTGTGTTGGAGATATTAGCGTCTAGATAGGCTGACTCATGCCATGCAACACAGATAAAGTTGATAGCGTTATTACAGGGGATACTACCAATTAATGCATACCAGCTGCCATTTTGATTGACTATTCCTTTGACGCTACTTGAGGATGAAGTACCTCCTGAGCAGTTGCTTGCGGTACTTAGAGTGCCATTGGATTCTGAAAAGCTCCAAAAGTATTTAACGTTACCTGAAGATTCTAATATATCTGGCGCATTACTGTTAAGAGAGCTCAATGTTCCATTAACAAAATCATCCCAATCTGTATCTGCCAGTTTTGTGCCACCGGTATTATAGACATTGACACTAGGCATACTGTAATTGGTGTCAAGGCTGGCAATATCATCTGATGCAGTGAATGACATAACTGCGTGTGCGTTGACGGGTCCATTACTTACAGCGGTTGGCGCTGAACTATCAATTATATTGTTTAAACGGCTATGCTTGCGTATAAATTTACTTTTGCACATTGCATCAGCATTCGCTCTGGCTTCTGCTGCAGTTGCACCAAAGTTACCATTACTCAATTCGCTTGTTTGGTCGGCGTAGTCAAATACCATGAGTTTATCTGAAGCAGGCAACGTTGTGCCATTACTAACATAGTAGGCCTCAAATACTTCAGGTTTAATACGGTTACTCGCCGGTAACAACGAGACAACACCATTGTAGCTGGCAAGGTCACCTCCAGAGAGCGTAACATGGTAAATCGAGCTATTACCCGAGTCGACGGTGACTTGTGTGACTGATGCGGTTGTTTTACTACCTGTGTCAACAGTTGTGTTGTTGTCAGTGTCTTTCTCATCACCTAGTATCGTAAAGTCACTGGCAGTTGGTGCAACGGTATGTGCATTAACAAACGTGACTTTAAAGACCAGTTCATCAGCATTTGTCACTTCATCTGATGGCGTGAGTCGTTCGACTTTCTTCCAATTTTCGAGTGCAAATGCGGATGAGGTTAAGGCGAAAAATATACTGCCAGCTATGCAGCTGTTAGAGACAATCTTACGAACACGGCTTAAAAGTGAGCGCTGTGTAATCATAGTGACCCCTGAGTGTTTCAGTTACTAGGTTGATAACATTAATAGAACTGCTTTGAATGACATCTTTGTGGGTTTTTTATACAAAGATGTCATTTGAGTGTAGTTGATGTTTTGAAGCCTAGTATCGACAGTTATTAAAAACCGTCACCTAAAGCAGGGACTTATAGGATTTTTGTTTTTATTTTTGCAATTGTTTTTTTCGTAAAAATTTAATAGAACAAATTTATTAACAATATTTCAATGTAATTTGATGAATAAAGTTATTAATTGGTCGGGTTTAATATCGTTCGTTTTGTTAATGTCAATTATTGGGTTGGCGTTCATTTTTGACTAGAGGAGGCTGGCTGTGTTGTTACTTTCAAAGCTACATCAATTTCCTCTGTTGTTATATTTATGTTATTGGAGAAAACTGAAGCCGCTGTTTATCAATCATCATTTCCAATAGGTACGAAATACTGGTATCAAAATCTTGATACGCTTTACCGAACTTTGTACGCAATGTAGCTTGTAATGATTCTTGTATCTTTGCTGGCGTTGTACCTTTTACTAGTGCTTCATGTACTGCATTCGAGGCATAAGTTAAAAATTGAATATCTCTAGAAACTGATTTCACCGAGGTATTTTCCCCGTGTCCGGTTAGTACGAGGAGAGGGCTTAATTGCTCCACTTCTTTGAGTACCGAAATGAGCTGGGTAATGTTACCTCTAGGTGTCATGATGGGCATAAAGTTGGAGTTTACTACGTCACCACCAATTAGAATGCGTTGTTTGGGTAGCCAAAGCATAACATCACCTGGCGAATGGCCATCGTTGGCGAATACAAATTCAACTTCAGTATCACCAAAAGTACGGGTTTGTTGATGTAAAATGATTGAGGTAGGGATGACGAGTGTGCTCTCACCAGTTGCGCCTTTAGTCATATTAAAAAATGCCTTAACATCAACCGGTCCATCGCTTTTCATCGTCTCAGCGGACAAAGAGGTGGAGATAAGCTCTGCACCGAGCTTTGCAAAAGCGGCATTACCAAGCCAATGATCGGCATGGCTATGAGAGTTGACTACCCAGCGAATTGGCTGTTCAGTTACACGTTTAATTGCTGCGATAATAGCGTTACCAATGTGCTCGGATGAACCAGAATCGAACACTAACACACCTTGAGTCGTAATAATAAAATGACTGTTTGAATTCCACCCTTTATTTTCAACTGTTGGTCTGCCATAAAAAGGAGATATTACGCTATAGACATTCTTTGAGACCGAAACGGCTTCTAACTCAAGTGATTGAGATTGTGCACTGACGTGAGCACAGAAGAGCCCAACAATCATGAGCCCTGATTTGATTCGATTTAGCATCGTTTATCCATATTGTTATTATTTATATCAGTGCTTGAAGCTGTCTACTTCAAAGACCAATTGAAACTACATTTTCTCCAAAATGAGTTCAAGCGCTTACGCTGCTTAAAGTGTAAGCAAGCGTGTCACCTTATTAAACTCGCTTTTTAAAGCCTCAAATTATCGTTCAGCAGTCGAACATCGATGATCTTATGCATACGTATTCAATAGATTGTTTAGCTAGGAACTCTATATTGTTAATCTTGTGTAAATAAGAGGCGCAATGATGAAAAATATAAAACTAAACCAAATTGCAGCGGGAGTGTTGTTAACATCCAGTTGCGTTACACCAGCACATGCCGCTGAAGGCGACCCAACAACATTCGTTCATTTATTCGAATGGTCTTGGCCAGATGTTGCTACGGAATGTGAAACATTTTTGGGGCCAAATGGATACGCGGCAGTGCAAGTATCACCACCCAATGAGCATATTACAGGGGATCAATGGTGGACTCGTTATCAGCCAGTCAGTTATGAGATTGCGAGTCGTAGTGGCAGTCGAGCCGAATTTGCCGATATGGTCGCGAGGTGTAAATCTGCCGGAGTAGATATCTATGTTGATGCCGTTATAAACCACATGGCTCATGGCAGCGGGACCGGAGTTGCGGGTAACACTTTTGGCAACAAACAATATCCTATCTATGGTCCACAAGATTTTCATGAAACCTGTGCAATAAACCCTGAAGACTACGGTAATAATGCATGGCGAGTACAGCACTGCGAACTCGTAGGGCTTCATGATTTAGACACCGATGCGAGCTACGTACAAAATACCCTCGCGGGCTTTTTGAACGATTTACAGTCTCTGGGCGTGGCAGGGTTTAGGTTGGATGCAAGCAAGCACATGCCTGCAAGCGATATTGGTGATGTGTTAGCCAAGTTAAATCAACCAGCGGTCGTTTTCCAAGAGGTGATTGATCAAGGAGGCGAGGCGGTTTCTGCTTCGGAATATCATCAAAATGGTTTAGTCACCGAGTTTAAATACAGCATTAAACTGAGCGAGACATTTAAGCAAGGCAAGTTGGCTTGGTTAAAAAGCTTTGGCGAAGCTTGGGGTATGATGCCAAGTTATAAAGCCGTGGTATTTACAGACAACCATGACAACCAACGCGGCCATGGTGGAGCAGGATCCATCGTTACCTTTCATGATGGTAAACTGTATGATTTAGCGAATGTATTTATGCTGGCATATCCTTATGGTTATCCTAAAGTGATGTCGAGCTACGAATTTAATGGCGACACTGATGCTGGTGGCCCTTCGGTGCCTGTTCATCAAAATGGTAACCTCAATTGCACCAGTCAATTATGGCAGTGTGAGCATCGTCGCCCAATGATTGCAGGTGCAATGCAGTTTAGAAATCATACTAATGGCAATTGGACGGTGGCAAATTGGTGGGACAATGGTAATAACCAAATTGCATTTTCTCGAGGTGATTTAGGCTTTGTCGCCATTAACCGCGAATCTTCTAGTATGGTCCAAAGCCTGCAAACGGGGCTTTCTGCCGGAACCTATTGTGATGTGCTAAGTGGAAGTATTGGCCAAGAAAACTGCGCGGGTAGAAGCATCGAAGTTGATACCAATGGTTACGCACAAATTAATTTAGCTGCTATGGATGCCTTAGCCATTCATCATCAAAGTAAACTGGCAACACCACCAGAGATTGGTGATTGGCAACGCACATTAGTCTTTATTAAAGCAGAAACTCAATCTGGCCAGGATATGTTCGTTCGAGGTGGCCTTGATCATGCCGCAGCATTGCAGCGCGGGATTGATTGTAGCGCCAATCCTATTCTTTGCTCTTTACCTATCAAGCATTTGAACATGCGAAACATGACAACTTCGGCTTGGAAAGTGGCTGATACCAGACTGGATTGGCTAGCGGCTGAAGCAGGCCAGTCTAGTGATGCCGAAGGGAGTCCGCTGGATTGGACAACCAATATTTGGCCTGCTAGCTGGGGCGCGGAAAAGCGTTACGATAGCGATGGTTTTGGCGTCATGTCACTCAATCAGTGGGGAGCACATTACTGGTTGCTGGAAGTAGAAATGGACTGTAGCAAAACATTCAACGGTTGGTTTGAAGTAAAAGCATTCGTTAAAAATGGTCAAGGCTGGGAAGGGGATATTAACCAACAAGACACGCCATACACGAGCAATAATCACTTTGCTCAATGCGGAAAATTGAACGTGTTTGAGTTTGGCACAAACTCAGTCTCTATCTCTTCATTATAATAAAGATGGACTAGGGCTAACCTAGTCCAGATTTACATTCCTCAGTTCTGTAAAGATTACATCCAATCAATACATTAATCTTTAATGTTTATATATATCATAAGGTTATATTATGGTATTGATTCTGCATAAGTATCCGCACCTACCTCTACACCAGCAACGTATTGAAGGAGAGAATGATGACGGAGTCAGACAATATTTCAGTCGCGATCTTAGCCACTGATGGATTCGAACAAAGTGAGCTGATTAAACCCAAGCAGGCGCTTGAAAGCGCAGGATTTAACGTTGATATCATTTCATTAAAAAAGGGAGATATTACCGCTTGGGATGAAGACCATTGGGGTGAGAAAGTCGCCGTTGATTTAACCTTGGGTGAAGCCAAACCCAGTAAATATGCGGGGCTCGTTTTACCTGGCGGGTTATTCAACCCTGACAGACTAAGGCAGGAAAAATCGGCGGTTAAATTTATTCAAGCCTTTTCACAGTTTGGTAATAAGCGTCCAATTGCAGCGATATGCCACGGCCCTTGGCTGTTAATCGAAGCCCAGTTGGTGGAGGGAAAAACGCTTACCTCTTTCCCAAGTATCAAAACCGATCTTAAAAATGCAGGCGCAGACTGGATTGACCTTAAAGTTGCGGTAGACGACAACTTGATCACAAGTCGCAATCCAAATGATCTTGATGCTTTTAATGAAGCAATTATTGAGGCTTTGCAACAAGATACTATCAATTAATCGAAAGAGTGGGTTTGTGCCGTTTCAAGCAGACGCTAATTGGTATAAATAAGGAGAAGATAATGTCAGACATAAAGAAAACTTTTTGGGAAGCGCTAGACAGCAGCCCCAACGTGATGATTGGTTTGAGTGATGACAATAACCACCATGAGCCAATGCGAGCACAGTTGGATAAAGACGCCAACGGCGAGTTTTGGTTTTTTACCAGTAAAACAAATCGTATTGCTAAGTGTGGCAAAGCAACAGCACAATTTTCCAGTAAAGGGCACAATGTATTTGCTTGTATTCGCGGACACTTAATTGAAGAAACACGACAAGACGTACTTGATGCTCATTGGTCAAGACAGGCCGAGAGCTGGTTTGAAAAGGGTAAAGATGACCCCGAGCTTATCATGCTCCGTTTTGAACTGGATGATGCTGAAATTTGGCATGTTAGCCCCGACTTGAGCGGCTTATTAAAACTAGCCGTGGGTAAAAATGTGGAACCGGAAGAAATGGGTGAGCGAGAAACCATCCGCTTTAGGTAGCTATATCACCCAATATAAAGAAACAACTAGGGCGCAAAGACGGTACTTGTTTTTGCGTCTTCATTGCTTCCACTTACATGAAAATGTTCCCAAATGTATTGTTGGTAGTTTAAATATTTAGGACTTTGGGGAATTCTCTGGACAACGGCTAACACTGTGATAACAATGAATGTATTGATTTAAAAGTAAGTTGTTTCAGCTAATTCAGGAGTGTACATGGCCACCGGGGATACCTTTGATAATTGGCAACAGGCCTTATCTGCCAGTTACGAGCAATTAATCAATCAACTTGTTACTCATACACCGCAACTATTGGGCGCGGCACTTATGCTGCTCGTCGGATGGATAGTGGCGTGGCTATTGAGCAAACTGACTATTTCGTTATTTAAGCTTTGCAATCGCGCATTGGCGGGCTTGAGCCAACGAGTGCAAACTGAACAAACGCTTCAGCTAAATCTAAAACACGCTCGATTAATAGGGAAAACCGTGTTTTGGGTCACGATGATGTTTTTTATCGCAGCAGCCACGTCCAGCCTTGGCTTAAACTTCTTCAGTGATTGGATCTCCTCGCTACTTAGTTACTTACCAAATCTACTCGCTGGTATATTTATTATCGTTGGTGGTTATCTGCTTGGTAATTTGGCCAGTGCCATGGCAAGAGCCGGAGCGCAGTCAGTTGGGTTTGCGCGAGTCGAAGTTGCGGGTAACATAGCCAAACTCGCTATCCTATTTACCGCAACGGTAATCGGTATTGAGCAATTAGGGATCAATATTCAATTTGTGACCAATATGGTGGTGGTGCTGACAGGCGTATTGTGTGCAGGAGTTGCATTGGCCTTTGGTCTTGGGAGTCGAGAGCTAATCGCAAATACCGTCGCGGCAAAACAAGCGCTGCGTCACTGTCGAATTAACGATCAAATTGAAATTGCAGGCGTTTCAGGTACGCTCACCGAAATCACGGCAACGATGCTAGTGATTGAAACCCAAAAAGGGAGAACCCTAATACCGGCAAGGCAATTTTTAAAAGAATCGGCACATATTACCGCGACACACAGCCATTCAAGTAAGCAGTAGGGAGGCTCTATGTCAGCGTTAAACCTCAAAATTGCGCAACACTTTTTACAAGAAGAGCCAGCTGGCGCCGCGCGCTTACTTTCTTTGCAAACGCCAGATGTAGCTGCCGAGTTACTAAAAACGTTACCAAATGAAGTTGCTTTAAACGTGCTTAAAGTCATGCAGCCCCGCAGTGCAGCGGAAATTCTGATAACGCAAACGGATGTGGATATTGCTAGGTGGCTTGGCAAAATGAAGTTGGCTGATATTGCAGCTATCTTTAGGCATTTACAGGATGAAGAACTTGCCCGTTTTCTTAACCTCATCTCAGTAAGACGACAAACACTCTGTAAGATGTTGATTAGCTACCCTGATTATACCGTGGGAGCATGGGTTGAAACGGACGTATTAATTCTTGAAGAAACAATGACAGTTGAGGAGTCACTGCTGCGCTTAAAAAAACGTGACTATATCGGGTTTACGCTAGTTTATGTGGTAAACCAGCATCGCCATGTGGTGGGTCAGCTATCACTAACTCATTTGCTTCGCAAAGCGCCGCAACAGAAAATTGCAGATTTAATGGATACTCACGTCGTTTCTCTAAGTGGTTATACCGAGTTGCATAGTGCATTGAAATCGCCCGTTTGGGCGCAACAAGATCAGGTTGCAGTTGCCAATCGAAGTGGTGATTTTATTGGGGTATTGCCACATCACAGGGTGAGAAGTGCACTGGGTCGAATGGATGAAACAAAAGACAAGCCAAGCGAATCTTTAGATTTGTTAGATACCTACACCAGTTCGTTTGCCAGTATGTTAGATACATTGGTGCCAGTTAAGGTCAAGGGGAAATAAGCGATGGGCGCAGCAAAAGATACATTAGAGTCAGCGGTAGAGCAGCTCAGTGATGAGTTTTTAAATAAGTTTCCGCTCAAAAGTGCGCAGCTCCTTGGCACTTTACCTCCAGACGAAGCCGCTGAATTATTACAACAGCAGGCACAACATATCATTTATCGTTTATGGAAATATTTGCCGCCGGGAGCCGCTGAACAAATTTTCCAGCAATTTCCGGTGGATTATCAAGCACAATTTATCGTGAGCCTAGATAGCCATATTGCGGTCGGGCTTTTGAACAAGCAGTCGCAGGAAGCGCAGCAGGTGCTACTCGCTAAATTAAAAGAGCAGCATTCAACCATAGCGAATGAGCTCAGTGAGTTGCTGGTTTTTCCTGAAAATACCGCTGCGAGAATGATGAACAAAAAAGTGCAAGCGTTTTACTCAGATACGACACTACGTGAAGTGCTCGCGCAACTGAAACGATTAGACGGAAAAGTGCCAGACGTTATCTACGTATTAAACGAACAGCAGGATTTAGTGGGCGAGACAACACTCAATACCTTAGTGGGAAGCTCCTCAAGTAAAACGCTAATGCAGGTTGCGACGCCGATCCGAGTCACGCTAAATGTGATGGATCATAAAGATCAGGTCGTGGAAGCGTTTGAAGGGCACAAAGTGCGAGCAATTCCAGTACTTGATGCGCAGCAACAGCTAGTTGGGCAGATCCGATTTTTTGATGCCTATCAGTCAACCAAAGAAGATTTAGCAAGTGATATGCAGACCATGGTAGGTGCAAGTAAAGACGAAAAAGCCCTATCAAGTAGTTGGTTTGCAGTAAAGAAACGGCTTCCGTGGTTACAAATTAACTTGTTAACCGCATTTGCAGCCGCTGCCGTAGTGGGGGCATTTGAGGGATTGATTGCTCAAGTTACCGCTTTAGCTATTTTGCTGCCAGTAGCAGCTGGGCAGTCGGGTAACGCAGGGGCTCAAGCTTTGGCTGTAACGATGCGAGGCTTAACACTACGAGAAATTTCAACGCGACACTGGTATCAGGTGATGCTAAAAGAAATGATGGTTGGGCTGTTAAATGGCATAGCAATAGCGGTTACTTGTGGCATTGGCGTATATTTGTGGAGTCAATCACTCGGTCTTGCACTTGTTATTGCGCTGGCGATGATATCGTCTCTTGTCATTGCGGGAAGCTCAGGCGCTATTGTACCAATTGCATTGAAAAAATTTGGACTCGATCCTGCGCAATCTTCATCAATTGTACTTACGACAATTACAGATATAGCAGGTTTTATGTCATTTTTGGGGATTGCGTTGTTGCTGTCAGATATGTTGCCGAAAGGCTAAGTGAGGAATGAGGAAATTCGTAGAGCTAGTGCAGGCACTAGCTCTGAGCAATACGTATTAGTTAACTACTACGTTGCTTGCTTGAGGACCTTTCTGGCCTTCTTCAACTGTGAAAGACACTGATTGGCCTTCAGTTAAAGTTTTGAAACCGTCAGAAACGATAGCACGGAAATGTACGAATACGTCTTTACCGCCGTTTTCTTGAGTGATGAAACCAAAACCTTTCTCTTCGTTGAACCACTTAACTGTGCCGTTTACTGTGTTAGACATAATTGAAACCTTTTTCAAAAAATTAAATATGTGGTGAAAATCACCGATAAAGCGATAGATAAAACTTAGCTAGTAACGCATTGGTATATCTATAAACGACTTTTTAAAAAAAAGAGTATCAAGAAAAAACAGTGCAGCAGTAGTAAGTGCTCTAAGTATCTAAAGCCTGCATATAGTATAGCGTTCTTAAGGCGCTGTCCAATGAAGTTTGCAACTTTTTGTTTAAAAAATGAGCAAAAGTAAATTTTGAGCGGATTTATTGGTGTCACGTTGATTAGGATGGACGAATTTGAAACATGTGTTTTCTTCGCTTTATCTTACCAAACTGTCCATCGTATTCTGTATTCTTCAGCTTGCTTATTTTAAACTTCGATAGAATAAAGTGGTAACGCGCTCTTCTGGTAGCCAATTAGCATAGTTAAGATTAAGTACTTGTAGTGGGCGCGCGGCTACAACTTCTTCCAAGCTTGTATTATTTTTCATTGCATCTAGCATAATCGTTTTCGCTTTTTGTAATAGAGCTAGATAATCTTGTAAATTTTGTTTATCTGTTACAGGGCCATGGCCTGGTATGACGGTGGTCTTGTCGTCTATTTTCTTTATCACATCTTGTACCGCTGCAATGACTCCATCTAAGGAGCCGCCGCTGTCGACGTCGACAAAAGGTAAGCTGCCTAAATTAAAATAGATATCGCCCATATGTACGGCATTTGCTCGGTCAAAAAAGATCACTGCATCGCCATCGGTATGGGCGTGATGATAATGCCACAAGTGAGCATGCTCTTGGTTAAAGTGGAGCTTCATATCACTGCCAAACGTCAAAGTTGGCAAGTAGTCAGATCCATCACCGTGTTTTTGCTCCAACCGCTTATATACATTGTGATGCGCGATAACATGGCTGCCTGCTTGTGCAAAATTTTCGTTGCCTCCTGTATGGTCGCCATGATGATGGGTATTAATCACAAACTCAGGTGCATTGGGTTGGATAGTTTTGATTTTTGCTTTAATTTGTTCGCTGAGTTTAGCGAACTGATCATCGACAATGTAAACGCCATCTGAGCCTGAACTTATCGCAATATTACCGCCTTGCCCAAATAGCACGTGAAGGCCCTTTGTTACCTCTTGCAACTTAAACTCAACGGCATCAGCTTGTGCGTTTGAAGTATTTATCAATCCAAACGCAATGGCAGCGAACGAATTTCTTGCTAATTTAATCATGATCCATCCTTTTTGTTCTATTTTCTGTTTATTTCTATAAAGCAGTGGCTTAAGGTGTTTTATCATGCGTGCAGGTTCACTCTTCTGCCGCTGCTGCGTTGTCTATTACCTGCCTCAATGCAGCATCCATCTTTAGGATAAAATCTTGCTTAAATGGATATTTTTCTTCAAACCCTTTTAAGTACCCAATGTGGGCAGTGCGACGCATTACTATTTTATCTTCAACAATATTACTGGTGTTTAAACTTGGTGTTATCTGTGACATTTTATTAATACCAAGTAACGTGGAAAGGCGATCATTAACGTAACAATCAACGCGCCCACGTGCGAGCTTTTCGATATTTGAACGTGTGCTTTTGTTTTCCCAAAGTTGAATAAGTCCTTGTTTTTGCGCTTCCATTAGGCTTTCATCTAAGATGATATAACCGTCATTAATACCAATATTAAGCACTCTTTCTGGTTTTACATGAGGCAAGTTTTTTAACGTGATCCCCTGATTGCAAAAGGCAACCACCACCTCTTCTTGAAGAGGAATTGAATACGGCCAGATATAGGGGCGTTTTTTGATATGAATATAAGGTGGCATTAACGCCATTGCATCACCGGATGCCATAGAGGAAACACCTCGCTTCCAAGGTACCGCTTGCAAGTTAACTTGATATTCATGACTCAGCAAACGCGCAGCTTGCTTCACTATATCGACATAGATGCCATAAAGCTCGCCGTTAATTTGATAACTATAGGGTGGGTAAGCATCGTCGACCAAAATGGTTACTTTAATAGGTGCTGAGTATTCAGGTTTATGGGGAGCAGCGTTAGATAAAAGCGGCAGAGAGATACAGCAGCAAATAAAAACAAAGCGAAATAAATTCATTTTTCACTTATGTACGGAGTAGTCATTTTTTAAATATAGCCAACAAATAGCTAGTTTGTTAGGAGAGGGTACTAAACTTGTGTTATGGAGAACTTGGGCTAAAAATTCCCAATATTTATGTATTTAATATGCTTCATCAATGCTTAGATTGACGCACTTAGGTATTGACACTGCTAAAGTATATTTAGATCTTTTTAGGGAAAATGTGTACTAAAGAAAGTCAGTTGAATAGTTGGGCAAGAGCAATCAAAGGAGGCTGAAGCCTCCTTTGTATAATGTGAACGTTTACTACAGTTTATTCTCAGCAAGTGCGATAAAGAAACTATAGCTTAATGCGACATCGTGAATACGCTTAAAGCGACCAGACGCACCACCGTGGCCTGCTTCCATATCAGTTTTTAGCAGCAGTAGATTATCGTCTGTTTTATATTCGCGTAGCTTAGCGACCCATTTCGCAGGCTCGAAGTACTGCACCTGAGAATCATGCAAACCCGTGGTTACAAGCAGGTTTGGATATGCTTGGGCTTTAACTTGGTCGTAAGGTGAGTAAGACAGCATGTAATCAAAATACGTCTTCTCATTTGGGTTGCCCCATTCGTCGTACTCATTTGTAGTTAGCGGTAGCGTTTCGTCAAGCATGGTATTGATCACGTCTACAAATGGAACTGCCGCATGTACACCATCGTACAACTCTGGCGCTTGGTTAATGACTGCACCCATCAATAGGCCACCTGCGCTGCCACCTCTGGCATAAATACGTGAAGCATCCCCATACTTTTGCTCAACGAGTGCTTTAGTGACATCAACAAAGTCGTTAAAGGTGTTCTTTTTGTTTAACTTTTTGCCATTATCATACCAAGGACGGCCAAGCGTTTCTGAACCACGAATGTGTGCAATAGCATAGACAAAACCACGATCTAAAAGGCTTAATCGGCTTATTGAAAAGGTTGGCTCAACATTAGAACCGTATGAACCATAACCATATTGTAATAACGGGTTTGAACCATCTTGCTTAAACTTATCTTTACGATAAACAATTGAAACCGGTACTTTTATGCCGTCACGTGCGGTGATAAAAATACGTTCAGATTGGTAGTTTTCAGGTGCAAAGTCGCCCAATACTTTGTCTTGCTTTAATAATGTTTTGTCCAAACTAGCAAGGTCGACATCATACACAGAAGCCGGGGTCGTCATACTCTGATAACCAATTCTTACCGCATTTGCATCTAGGTTTTCGTTACTAGTTAAATAAACGGCGTAAGCCGGGTCATTAAAGGTTAAACGCTTGCTTTCGTTATTATCTAAATTTAATACAGTGATTTGGCTAAGGCCATTTTCACGCGTTTCGTAAACTAGGTGCTGATTAAATAGTTCAAAGGTATCTAGTTTTGCATCGGCATTGTGTGGTACAACGGTTTGCCATTTTGAAACGTCACTTGCATCACTGGCTTTAACGCGCATCAGCTTAAAGTTTACGGCATCTTTATTGGTGTGGATGTAATACCAGTCGCCAAGTTTAGCAATGCTATATTCGTGACCACTTTCTCTTGGAATAAAGCGCTCAGGAGTTGCTTTTACATTATCAGCGTCGAGTAAAGATACACCTGACGCCTCGGTACTTGAATGGTGAATGTATATTTTGCTCTTGTCTTTACTCTTTGAGATATACGTGTAATAGCTGTTATCTTTTTCTTCGTAAATTAATTCATCTGTGCTTTGTGCTGTGCCTAGAGTATGGCGGAACACTTGATAACCAAGCAAAGTAACCGGATCTTTTTTGATGTAATAGATAGTTTTGTTGTCATTTGCCCAAACGATAGGACCCGAAGCGCCTTCAATCGTATCGTCCAATAACTTACCTGTCGTTAAATCTTTGATTCGAATCGTATAAATTCGACGGCTTAATGTATCTTCAGCAAAAGCTAACAGGTTTTCGTTGGTTGAAATGGAAAGACCACCGACACCATAATAGTTTTGACCTTCAGCGCGGATATTCGCATCAAAAATAGCTTCTGCATTTTTACCATCTTGATGTTCGCTGCGGTAATAAGTGAAGTATTCTTTGTCACCTTCAGTGGCACTAAAATAATAATAACTGCCGTTTAATACTGGCACGCTGCGGTCATCTTTGACCACTCTGTTTTTAATTTCGTCAAATAAGGTTTGTTGTAGTTGCTCTGTGTTTACGAGCTTACTGTCGGTATAGGCATTTTCTTTGTTTAAGTGTGACAACACCTTTTCGTCACTTCTGGTATCGTCACGTAGCCAGTGATAATTATCAACAAGTTCTTGACCGTGAATGGTGGTCTTGTGTGGGATCTTTTCAGCTACAGGTGCAGTTACCGCTGTGGATTGCTCAGCTGTGACTTCAGACTTTGTGTGTTGTGACGGCGCTTCTTGACAACCGAGTACAGCAACCAAAGATGCTGCTACTAATGTAAATTTAAATTTCTTCATTTTTATTCTTCTGTAATAAATCAATTTATCGAGTCTAACTAGTTCTTATTATGAGGACAACTAATTGAGACGATATTTTGTAACAATTGCGAAAAACAAGATATTAGTTTTCTATTCAGTCAATATCAAAGCGGCCAACCAAACGCTCTAAGTCTTTGGCTAAGCTAACTAATTGGTCAGCGCCTGCATTTAATGCGGCTGTTTCTTCTCCGACTTGTCGTACAGAAACATCCACCGAGTCAATCAAACGTCTAGTGTGGCCTGCATTTTCTCCTTGTAATGAAGCTTGTGATGCTATATTGGAAACCGAAGTTTTTATTCTTGATACTGCCTGCGCGATATCAGTAAATGCTTGCTGCGCGCTTTGTGATTGTTTGATAGTCGTCTCTGACTCGCCTACGCTTGACGTCATTTGGGCTGATACCGTCCTCGTTTGGGCGATGAGATTGGTTAACACTTGCTCTATTTCCTGCGTGGCGTCATGTGAGCGCTGCGCAAGGGTTCTTACTTCATCAGCAACCACCGCAAAGCCCCGACCTTGTTCACCTGCACGGGCAGCCTCAATCGCTGCATTTAACGCTAAAAGGTTAGTTTGCTCTGCGATAGAGCGGATCACGCCTAAAATATTAGTGATATCTTGGCTTTCACTTTCGAGCTGGTTCATGGCGTTGGCGGACTCAGCCAACGAATGATTAAGCCTCGCAACCTGCGATACTGTACTTTCTATTGTGCTGTTACCACGCTGTGCGTGTCCGTCCGCAGTGACAACATCCTCCAAAGTATGACCGCAGCTTTCACTTATTTCAGTGGCAAGTTGTTCTACGGTTTCAGTGGTTGTGGTAGCACTGGCGGAGTCTTCAGCCTGCGCATGGCATTGATTACGGATATCATTGATACTCTTTTGTGACCCTAATGCAGCATCATTCAATGTTGAGGCATTGCTTTGAATATCTTTTACGAGCGAGTTAATTGAGTCCAAGAATTTATTGAACCACGCGGCCAGCTCTCCAATTTCATCATTGGTGATGACTTTTAAACGTTTGGAAAGGTTGCCTTCACCTTGTGCTATTTCTTTTAAACCATCAGACACCATTTCAATAGGTTCAACTATTTTATTGGCAAGTGTGATTGCAATAATAATAAATAAAATCACCATGATGACTGCGATAATAGTGATACTAATCGTCATATCGTAAGCTGAAGCTAAGATTTCATCTTCATCGATCACCGCGATAAATTGCCAACCGAGTGTGTCAGAGCGATAAATCTTAGCATCATAGGTTTTATTATCAGTTTCAATAGTGAGGTAGGGTTCGTTTGTGGCGCTGCGAATGGCCTCGTAAAGTGTGCTGGTGAGATCTTTAATGTGTTTAAAGTTATGATTTTTATTTTTAGGATCGGCAAGTACAGTGCCGTCGGCATCAAGAAGGATTAAATATCCTGACTCCCCAAGACGAATATTGCTAACGATATCGGTCAGTGTAGCAAGCGTTACGTCTAATGATTGTACGCCAATTACTTTGCCGTCACGTTTTATACCTGTGGCAACAGAAACCATGGCTTGTCCTGTTACTCCTTGATAAGGCTCAGTAAGGATAACTTTGCTGGGATCTTTAGAGGCATTTTGATACCAAGGGCGTTTTCTTGGATCGTAATCGCCAAGGGGCTCCGCAGGATACTGAATAAAACCACCAGATCCAGTGCCAAGATATACAAACAATAATTCTTCGTGGGTTTGTCCAAATGCGCGGTAAAGCTCAAAAATATTGGCTTCTGTTTGACCGTTCTGTAGCGGAGTCATTGGTTTCTCTGCACCAAAATAAGTGGTGGTGTCTTGACCCACTTGTTGCACGGCCTTGGACTCGGCGAGGAAGCGAGCATTTTTCTTCATCTGCTCAAAAAACAGTACAAAAGACTGTTCGGCTTGTCTTATCTCATTGCCAGAAGCATCAAGGAATTTATCGAGAGAGTCACTTTTGGTCTGAGAAATGCTGACCACAGAAATCGCTAAAATAGGAATGATCACAGTGAGAACAAAGCTAATAATGAGCTTTTTGCGCATTTTCATACAGACAACCCTTAACTATCCGAGTGTTTTTATTATGCTCCTAGGAGGAGCGCATATTCTCGGGGCTAACTTGAGCCACGGGCGTGGCTCGTTCAAGTCCGTATAACAAGCTCTTTGCCGTGGTAAATTTGACCAAGCAACGTGCTTCAGAAATTAAAACTAATGTTACCCCTCTAATAGGTTTAGCACTGGATCTCATGTTTTTTAAGTAATTTGTAAAAATCAGAGCGATTGCGTTGTGCAAGTTTTGCAGCTTCCGACACATTCCCTTCGCAAAGTGCCAGTACTTTTTGGATGTAGTCATACTCAAACTGGCGTTTCGCCTCATTTAATCCTGTAAACGCATTCTGCTCTTTATCCTTAGGCAGGGCTTTTTGTACGATATCTTCAGTGATCATTTTACCTGGCGTAATAGCAACACAGTGCTCCACAATATTATGGAGCTGACGGATGTTGCCCGGCCAATGATAATTCAACAAATGCGTAATACTTTGTTGGTTAAATTGCTTTTCGCCATCGCTAAGTGCACTTAAGAAGCGTGATGCAAGTAGTGGAATATCTTCCAATCGCTCTCTTAAGCTTGGGATTTCAACAGACACTACGTTTAATCGATAGTATAAATCTTCACGAAATTGCTTTTCGGCAACGGCGCTTTGAATGTTCTTATGGCTTGCAGAGACAAAACGAACATTGACCTTATGCTCAGTTTGGCCACCCACAGGACGAACGGTTCGCTCTTGTAAAACACGCAGTAGCTTAACTTGCAAATCAAGCGGCATATCACCAATTTCGTCGAGGAATAGGGTGCCACCATCCGCTGCTTGTACTAAACCTTCTTTGTCGCTCACTGCGCCGGTAAACGCGCCTTTTTTATGGCCGAATAGCTCAGACTCCAGCAGGTGAGCGGGCATTGCGCCACAGTTAATCGCAATAAACGGACCTTGCGCTTGGTTACTGGCCAAATGGATTGCTTTTGCCGTCACTTCTTTACCTGTACCGCTCTCGCCTTGGATGAGAATGTTTGCATTACTGCTGGCAAGTGCTTGAATTTGTTGTACTAATTGACGCATGGCGGCACTTTGGAATAACAACCCATGGAAGTTATTTGGATCCGAAGTTTGTGCGGTTCTCACTTTTCCTGCAAGCGCCTCATTGATGACATCGAGCATTTGCTGAGAGTCAATGGGCTTGGTTAAAAAGCTCACAAAGCCTTGCTGCATGGCGTCAACAGCGTCAGGAATTGAGCCGTGAGCGGTCATCATCACAACGGGCATGCCAGTGTAATACTTTTTTATTTGCTCATTAAGTTCAAAGCCATTCATGTGCGCCATTTTCAAATCGGTAATGACCAAGTCGATAGGCATTTGCTTGAGGATATTTAACGCTTGTGTACCACGATGAGCTACTTCAACTTCGTAGCCGTGGCTTTCTAAACGCATTGCCAGTAGCTCAGTTAAAGACGTATCGTCATCCACTAAAAGTAACTTTGCGCCTTGTTGTGTTTGACTCATAGTGAATCCTCCTCAAGTGATGGGTTTTCAGAAAGATCGGTTTCTAAACGTTGTTTTTCTATGTCGGCAAGCTTTTGTTTTAGCTCGGCAAGCTGTTTTTGGGTTTGTAATAATTGCTCTTGATGTTGTTGCGCCTTATTGTCAGAGTAATAATTACTGATTTTTTGCTCACGAAGGCTTTGAGTATGCCAAGCCAGCGATTCAAACCAAATGTTGTAATCGTCTGGCCAATAATCTTGTAGCTTTACTTCTTCAATGGCTTTAAGTTGCTTGGTGGTTGAGTCTGTACCGCAATAGGTGTGAATAAAGCCCTGTAAGTGCAGCGCACCTTTATAGTAATCGTTAAATGTCACGTTATGTTTTTTGGCGCATTGGCTGACTAAGGCTTTGATCACTTCAGCTAAAGGCACAAACTTAGCGCTGGTTTCTGTTTTTACAGGGCCAATAAACTGCTTTGTTTGCTCGACGTTTTGCTCCGTTGTGGCACAACCACCGAGCAAAAATAGCGTGATACTTAATGCGATGTATTTCATTTTGGATCCCTTTTTGGAAAGGCGACTTGAATACTGGCGCCAGATTCTACTGATAGCCATTTCACATAGCCTTTTAATTGCTTCACACACTCAGAGACAATAGCTAAACCTAAGCCACTGCCATTATTATTTTTATTTTTCTCACCACGAACAAATGGCTGGAATAATGAATCGGCTTCATTGATGTCGATGCCATCACCGTCGTCACAGACTATCAACAATACTTCGCCATTTTTTTCTTCAATTGAAATAGTGACATTGCTTTTAGCGTGATCGATGGCATTGCTCACTAACTGAGTTAACACTAATTTGCACGGAAGATAAGGTACTTTTAGGTCATCATGATTTTGCCAATTCACTATCACATCAGTCTTTCCTAGCTTATCGCTAAGATGCTTTGAGACTTCTTCTTGGATAAGGTTCATTTCGGCGTCGTGATGTAGGCTATCAGGGTGACTGGCCGCACTATAGCTGAGCAAATCATCGATCAATGATCCAAGCTTTGCAACAGAGTTTTCCATAATGATGAGAATACGTTGTTGTTTTGGATTAACATCTCCAAGTAGTCCACTATTTAATAAGCTGCTTCCTTCGTTTAGCGATGCCAAAGGGGTTTTAAGCTCATGAGTAACATGGCGCAAGAAGGTTTCCTTTTGTTGTTGAATACGCTTAAGTTCGAGCCTTAACCAATTTAACCTGTCACCCAATTGCTGCAATTCATGACTGCCAGAGAGTTCAACCGACTTATCGAAATTACCTTTACCTACCTCAGATACCGCAGATTCTACCTGATTAAGCTGCTGACAAATCCGGTTGATCAAAAAGATACTGATCACGATAAGGGTGGGTAGCAAGATAACGAGACCAAACATAAACCATGTTTGCAGCTGCACGAAATGGGCTTCTTGATCAGATAAGCGTTTATTAAGTGTTTGCTGAAAGTTTTCCTCGAATTGATTAAGCACCTTAACCAATTGTTGAAATTCTTCAGCTTTTGAAGTGGCATTGATCTCATCAGGAGCGAACTGTCGCCATTTAGCAACAAACAGCGAATCGGGTAGGTTTATTTTTAATAATTGAATGCGTTTTTTGGTGTTTTGCCACTTCTGCTCGATGCTTTCTTGCAGTGTTTCACTTTGTAGTAGCTGATTATTTTGCAGCGCTTTTTCAAGCGCGCTGATATCTGCTTTTACAAAATTGTACTCAAGAATAAGTTTTTGATTTTTATTATAAATATCCTGTGTTTTTTGTTGGTTTTTGGACAGTGCTTGGGCGTACCACAAAGTCAGTGTGAGTATTGGAAGCACACCAATAAACATGGCAATAAGTGCCTGTTTTTGTAATGACTGAGAAAAAATTTTTTTCACGATGCTAAATCCTTTAAAAGGGTGCACAAATTTCAATCAAATGGTGTTGCGAGATTTGCAAAATTTTCTACCCCAAAATTTACCTGTTGCAAAGCTGCGACAATCTAACTTTAAGAAAAATAAAGACTTTTTATTTTTCGCTTTTTTAACTGTTGCCATTTAGCAACAGTCAGCCTTAATCCAACCTTAATCTTTTCATGTGGTTTTTCTTAACTTGTTGATAAACGGTGTTTTTTCAATATTGGCATCAAAGTTGGAATAGTTATCTCGAAAGCGAAAAACGAAACGCAAAAACAAATGCAAAATCAGTTTTTTGCTTTAATAGCAAAACGTTTAATAGCAAAACGTTTAACACAGAATTTAGTTTTTAATCTTATGAGGAAAGCACGATGAAAAATCTAGCAATCGCAGTATCAGCAGCAGTAATGACTTTGGCATCAGTAGGTGCACACGCAAACACGGATTTCGACAAATTAGACATGAATGGTGACGGTTACATCTCTATTGAAGAAGCAAAAGCAGATGAAGGCCTTCTTGCTCAATTTAATGAGCTAGATGCTGACCAAGATGGTCAACTAAGCCAAGCAGAATTTGATAACTACGAAGGTTAATTTGCCGAGTTATCACATCACTTTAATCGTTAAGGAGAAGATCATGAAAAATTTACTAGCAGCACTTTCAATTACAGGTATGACATTGGTTTCAGCATCGGCAATGGCGATGGACGACTTCGAAAAGTACGACACTGATGGCAGCGGCACAATCAGTATGAGTGAGGCGCAGGTCAACCCTAAGTTAGTTGAGCAATTTAAGACACTTGACGTTGACGGTAACGGCGAGCTGAGCGAGTCAGAGTACGAGCACTTTGAAGGCTAATTTGAAAGTTTGGTATCGGTGAGTCTTCGGACTCTCCGCCAAGACTGAATTTTAAGGAGAATATGATGAAAAATCTACTAGTAGCAGTATCCCTTGCTGGCCTGTCAATGGCATCCGTTAATGCAATGGCTGGTGACGACTTTGCCAAATATGATGCCGATGGTAGTGGCACAATTAGCATGAGCGAAGCGAAAGTAAATCCAAATCTTGTTGAGCAATTCACTCAGCTAGACGGTAACGCTGACGGCGAGTTAAGTGGATCAGAATTCGCAAATTTCAAAGGCTAAGTAATAGCCTTCCAGTTTCATGAAACGAGCAGTATTTAAATTTTTGAGGAATAAATGATGAAAAACGTACTAATTGCACTATCAATCACAGGTTTATCTTTCGCGTCTGTTAATGCAATGGCGGGTGAAGACTTTGCGGCGCTAGACACAGATCAAAGCGGCACAATCAGCATGAGCGAAGCACAAGCACACACGGCGCTTGCAGAGCAATTTAAAGAATTAGACGCTGATGCAAGTGGCGAGCTAAGCGAAACAGAATTCGCAAACTTTAAAGGCTAAACAGTAGCCCTCCAATTTCACGAAACGAACAGTATTTACATTTTTTGAGGAATAAATGATGAAAAACGTACTAATTGCACTATCAATCTCAGGTTTATCTTTCGCGTCTGTTAATGCAATGGCGAGTGAAGACTTCGCTGCGCTAGATACAGATCAAAGCGGCACAATCAGCATGAGTGAAGCACAAGCGCATACTGCACTTGCAGAGCAATTTAAAGAGCTAGACGCTGATGCAAACGGCGAGCTAAGCGAAACAGAATTCGCAAATTTCAAAGGCTAAGTATTAGCTCTCCAATTTCACGAAACGAACCGTATTTAAATTTTTGAGGAATAAATGATGAAAAATGTACTAATTGCACTATCAATCACCGGTTTATCTTTTGCTTCTGTTAACGCAATGGCGGGTGAAGACTTCGCTGCGCTAGATACAGATCAAAGCGGCACAATCAGCATGAGTGAAGCGCAAGCGCATACTGCACTTGCTGAGCAATTTAAAGAGCTAGACGTTGATGCAGACGGCGAGCTAAGCGAAACAGAATTCGCAAACTTTAAAGGCTAATTAGAGCTCGAGAAGTAGATTTACCTGCGCAAAGGAGTGACAGAGGAAAAGGAACTGATGTCAGGGAGCAGGGAATAGAGTTCAAAGATTATGATTATTGTTGAGTTACTTGGCAACATTACTGATTTGTTCAACTAAGCGCCTTTTTTCGGGCAAGTTTAAACAAACTGGTATAAAGGAATACTTACAGCGAGGCATCGCTATCAGAATCTTTGAGCTCCAAATTGAGAGTTTGGATGTCATTAGGGAAGTAAAGTGAAGGATCATAGTCGGTAAGAGTAAGGCGGTTATTCGCACCGCACCCAAAGCTTGGCTTGATAGCCAAGCTTTTTTTGTTTTGTTTTTTTGTTTTGAGTGTATTGATTTTTGTAAGGTGTTAAATGTAACTCTGTGGATAGCACTTAAAGTTGATATTTTTCAATCATTAGTTGTGGCAGCGCAAGCTAACAAAAATGAATTTTGTACTTTTTGGCAAACTTAAGTCTGTCTTGTTTACTCAAGGCTGTTCCATCTGACAACCTTGCGATATCTCGAATAAAATTTTCCGACGGTCCTGAAGGTAAATTTATGACAAGTAAATGGCTATCGGTCAACGCTTTAAAGCGCCTCTTAACATTAGGACCAGCCACAAGTAAGTCACCTTTATCTGCAGTAATAACCTCATTTTCAACACCAAATTCTATAGAGCCGTGGATGATATAGAAAATTTCATCATCTATTTCATGGTAGTGCCAAGGTGCGGCATTGCCTTGTGGTATCAGGCTATCAAATATTGAGACTCTATTGTTGGTATCTTCTCCCGTAACAAGTAGTGATGTTATTTCTCCACCAACAAGACGATGAGTTTCTGCGCTATTAGCTTTAATGTATTTGTATCTCATAACAAGCTTCTTTTTCAGCTAGCCATAAATCGTTCAAGGCGAGGCTTCACAGTCAATGTCATAAAAACTGAAATTAACAACCCGACAGGCAGCGCGATGGTAAATGCATGAAACCAAGTGTTGATAAATTCACTCATGGATCTGTAAGGGACATTATTAATAGTTGTAACCGCGGCCATAATTCCTTCCATGATAATGGCCATTGATATACCAATCACAGTATTTTTAATGATCTTTGCTGTGTTTGGCATCAGTGATTCAGCAACCTTTGAGATTACCATAACCATGACAAAACCAATTGGAGCAATAGTTGTGGCAGACAATAAAGTAGAGGTCAGCCATTGCTCAACAAACCGGTTGGTAAACCCTATATTTTGATAGGTCATCACGAAAGTTAATATACCCACCAATGTGACTACCATAGGGACCGCAACAAGTACCTTTTTAACTAAATTCATAATCGCCTCTTAATTAAGGTTGATATTATCAACTATTGATTCTGTGAAGGTTAGCTGTTATTGTTGATAATGTCAACCAATAAAGGAGTGGATTTTGAACAGAGAACTTCCAGATAGCTTTTTAGCATTAACCTTTAAGTTTAAATCTCTAGTTTTAAAAGCAGTTAGAGAGCAGGGGATTGATGTGGTACCGATGGAAATTCAGTCGCTTCATCTAATTAATAGAACAGAAAACTGTACAGCTGCTCTGATGTCAGAACTAATGGATAGAGATAAAAGTCAATTAGCGAGATTGATTAAAGAGATGTCAAAGAAGGGGTTAATAGAAAAGACAAAAAATCCAAATGATACTCGAAGCCATTTTTTAGGTTTAACAAAGGATGGCAAAGCGATATTGAAACGAATGCTTGTCATAGAGGCTGAGTTGATACAAAAAATGTGTACTGGCCTATCTCACGAACAAGTAGAAGTATTTAACAATATTGCGGTGAGCATGACAGCTAATTTGACAAGAGAACCATAGATGTTGGCTTAACTGTTGTTATCGGTGTTTTATTATGAATTGTATGTTGGATGTCTTGAGATGAACGCCAGTGGGAGCGACCCCAAATTACTTATAGATACCAGTTTGCTGTTCAGAACGCTTTGGAGATAACTGCGCTTCTTGCTCGCACTAAGGTGCCCACACTTTGTAGGCAAGGTGAATTGAGCTGGCGGTTGGAACTGAGTTTAACGCTGCTAGCTTAAAACCTACTCAACGCTATAAAATGGGTAAACTAGCAACTCAAAACAAAAAAGTCGCCCGAGGGCGACTTGGAAACGTGACATCATGTAAAAACAGGGGGAAGTGACCTCAATCGATTATTTATTTTCGATGAGATTGCCTTTGCCAATTTCAATCTTTCTTGGCTTGAGTGCTTCTGGAATCTCGCGCTCAAGGTCAATGACTAACAGGCCGTTTTCAAGTCCTGCGCCAATCACCTTGACGTGATCGCCAAGTTGGAATTTACGCTCAAAGTTACGCTCTGCGATGCCTTGATGGATAAATCTGCGCTCAGCTTTGTCTTCTTTGTTTTGCTTTTCGCCTTTGACTGTCAGAGTATTGTTTTCTGACTCAAGGCTAAGCTCTTGCTCGGTAAATCCGGCAACAGCCATGGTAATTTGGTATTTGTCTTCACCGGTAGCTTCGATGTTATATGGCGGAAAGCTTGGTTGCTTTTCGTTGCGTGATGCTGCATCCATTAACTGTGCTAAATGGTCAAAACCGATGAATGAACGATAAAGTGGAGATAGGTCTACTGTACGCATAATTTGTATCCTCATAAAGCGATAATTAAGCTATTTATTGCTTCAATTAAAGCCAATAAATAGCATATAAAACATTTACTTAGTTTGGGTTGGGACCCTGTCGGCGTCCTCACAATACTATCTATGGACGAGGCAAATACTTTTCAAGAAACTTTTTTAAAAAAGTTTTTATTTACCTGAATTTTATAAGATTCTTTTTCAAGAAAATTGTCTTTGCAGGTGAAGAAGCACCATTTGATGCCTCTTTTTAGTGCGTTATTTAGGACTTAAGTTTTGCTGTTGCAACATAGAGACTTGATCAAACCCTATTCCCCAGTTGTCAGTTTCAACTTCCTCTATGACGACAAAAGTAACTTGTGGCGCTTTATCAAGGACATCCACCATAAGCTGAGTTGCACCTTTTATTAAGGCTTGCTTCTGAGCAGGTGTAACGCCTTCCTTTGTGATTTTAATATTGATGATAGGCATCGATTATCTCCTACAGATCATCATACATTTTGTTGACGATACGCCATTGTTCATCTTCCTTAAGTAAACCGATAAAGTCGATATAGTGATGTTCAAATAGTGGGCAATACAGCTTGACCATTGCTTGATGGTTTACAACATCCACCGACAAAATACGGTAATTAAAAGCAGCGCTTTGGCTTTCGGGCGTTTGTCGAGATGAGACCAAATCTAGCCACTGTGATTTGGTGCGCCTCATTCCTGGAGCTTTGAGCACCGCGTCAGCGTGGAAAATCGCATCCAACTTTTTAATATCTCCTTGGTGTAGCCCTTCAAAATATTGTTGAATAACTGCAGTTACTTTGTCTAAATCCTGTGGTTTGAAAATAGGCTTAGTCATATTAAGCTCATGCGTCTGTACTGTGTGCTTGTTCAGCTGCTATCGAGGCGATAAAGCTGGGTCTTGCCTCAACTTCAGCTAACATTTTGCTGACCTTTTCTGGAATGACAATGTCGACTGGAAAATAGGCGCCCCAACGCGCATATACAGCCAGCATGATATCCGCAGTGGACACCTGATCGCCGCCTAAAAATGCTTGCTGCGCTAATTTTTTCTCGACTAACACCCATAATTCGTTGATGGCAACTGCTGCCGCTTCTAAAAATGGCTGGCGTGCATGCTCGTCAGCAATCGCACCTGTGGCAAAAAACAGACGATTGTAAGCCGGGTGCATCGTAGCATTAGCAAACAGAATGTTTTCTATCGCTTTTTGCTTTTGAAAAACATCAGCTTGAGGAAGAAGGTTATTTTCGTGTTTATTGAGTAGATAAAGTAAGATTGCAGCTCCTTCTACTAAGCTGTTTTCGCCATCATTAAGAACCGGGATTTTACCTGTTGGGTTAATGGCTAAAAAGTTATCAACACCGCGTTTGTCAACCAGTTCGAAGGGTTGTCTTAGTTCTCTTAATATGACTTGCGTTGCTAGCGCACAAGCACCTGGTAAGTAATATAACGTATACATAATGGTTTTCCTTATTTGCTTCTTGGCTAAAAGACAAGCTCAGTGTATAAACTAGATGCTGTTTGATATATAGCTACAATGAGAACCAAGAGTTCACATGGTGGAAACAATAATCAAGGAAAGTATGAACAAGCTACGAGCGATAGAAATGTTTGTAAAACTGGCTGAAGTACGCAGTTTTACTCGTGTTGCAGAGCAATATAATACGTCCAAATCCATGATCAGTAAGGAGATCAGCCGACTAGAAGCTGAGCTTGGTGCGCGGCTTATACATCGCACCACGCGCAATTTACAGCTCACGCATGTTGGAGAAGGCTATTTACAACGTGCTAGGGATATTCTCAATAAGTTAGAGGATGCAGATACCTTCATACAAGAGTCGCAGCAAGCACCAAAAGGCAAGCTAAAAGTGAATGTGCCAATGGTGCTTGGGATCACTGACTTGGCAGCAATGTTCGCCGACTTTATGCAAGCGTATCCCGATGTCGATCTTGAAATACATTTAGGGGATGAGGATATCGACTTAGTTGAACAGGGGTTCGATTTAGGTTTTCGGGCTTCCAGTCGCCCGTTCGACTCAAGTTATATAGGTAAAGAAATTACTCAATTTAATTATCATGTATGCGCCTCACCACAATATTTAGCTAGTCACCCTGCAATCGAATCAGCACAAGATTTAATTTATCATAATTGTTTTGAATACAGCTATTCAAAACGCAAGAACTTATGGCCATTAGACGAAGGTGTGCGAATAAAAGGCTCTCTTAAAGTGAACAATGTCCTTTTTATGTTACAGGCAATTAAAAGCCATTTGGGAATAGGAATTTTACCTGAATTTGCCTGTAGAGAAGCACTTGAAAAGGGCGAGGTAGTTAGTATATTACAGCACGCTGACAAGCCAACTCTAGCCTTATATGCACTGTATCCCGCACGCCAATTTGTGCCAGCCGCAGTACTTCAATGTATCGAGTTTTTACAGGCTTGGTTTAAGCGTGAAGGGCACTGATTGTTAAGCAAATAAGGTGGTTTACATTACTTCATTACTTTGCCACATTAACTATTGGTTTAGATGATGGAACAATCAATGAAATGTGATAAACAAAATGCCAATCGAAAAATAGGTCTGGGGCTCGCTATCGGCGCGGGAATAGGCACAGCCGTGGGCGTTGCACCAGGGCAAATCATGTACACCTTGCCTATCGGTATTGCTATGGGAATATTGATTGGCCGTAAGTATTTTTAATCTATTTTGGCACTCGGGGCGTATGTGTGATTCTGATTAGAACACAACAAGATTAAGCAAGTGCAATTTAGTGACTCAGAAATTTCCAGGATCATTGAAATGGCGTGGGAAGATAGGACGCCATTTGAAGCTATCGAGCGACAGTTTGAGCTTAGCGAGCCTGACGTGATCAAGTTGATGCGTTGTAGCCTAAAATCTAGTAGTTTTAGGCTATGGCGGCAACGAGTAAATGGCCGTAATACAAAGCATATTAAACTTAGAAGCAAAGCGGTAAATCGCGGATACTGCAAAACGCAATACAAGCAAAGGTAATTAAAATGCAGAGGCCGTTAAGCCTCTGCCTATACTAATGAAGGTTACCTATCGTAAAGTGGTAGCGCAACGCCTTCAACGTTAGTGAATTCTAATACCGCGATAGGAGTAAACTGCGTTTTGCGTAAAAATCGCGTGGTGACACTTTTTGGTGAGTGAATCGTAAACTTACCAACGAAAGGCAAGATCCAGCCGCTAGCTGAGGTCAATACGCCACTGAGTTGAGGGATCTTAGACTCATCGGGAAGGTTAAAGCTGGGCACAACATTGTCACCGACTGAGTACAGTGGCGTGTTTGTGCCAATTTTGCGCTGATATTCAGCACTGAGCAAAGGCTTACCATTTTTCTTGGCCAGCTCAAGACGATGTGTATTTTCACTTAGGGTGATGTCAACTTGGGCCAATTGTTTGGGGTAACCCCATATTTCACCGGCCTCAACCGCTTTCGCATTGTCTAGCATCAAATGAAAGTTGAATGATGCGTAGTCGTGAGGGAGCCCCATCGACTGCTTTTCAGCATTGGCAGTATTGATAGTTGTAAATGCAGCCATTGCATAGTTTACCTGTGCTTCAAGGGAGTTCAGGTCGCTTGGACAAGGTAAATCGAGATCTGGCGCATTTCTGCGTTGAATAAAAAACGTCGCGACCGTTTCGTTGTATGCTCCTGCTGGACTTTCTGTGATTTTTTGAGTGTAAAAAGCCGCAATACCTTTTCCGGAGCTTTTGCCATCACATTTTGGCGTAACAACTTTCCAACCGTCATTCCATAAAAATCGTTTTGCTCGTTTTGCATTAACTAAACCGAGGACTGCACTGGTTGCTTCTCCCTTGACATGAAAAGGCACAGAGATTTCAGTGCCGTCATCCAAGTATTTTATTTCAGTGGTTGGGTATGTATTCTCGAGGTCAAAGGCGAGAGTATGGGCGCTAAAGATGAGTCCTAGCACGACTGCATTTTTTATCATTTTGCTTTCCTTAAGTAGTGAGATCAACAAAGTAGATTGTCAAATTCAAGACAAGTTGAGTAGTTGTTTCCTTTTTGGGGATGTTATGTTAACAGCGGAATGTGAAAAATCAAAGTGCTTTAGTTGATAGAATATATTGGCGGTTAGTTCTCAAAGCGACATTAAGTATGTCGCTGATTTAAAGTGATTAAGTTTAGGGAAAAGGCGATCACTTTAGTTAGTTTACGTCGCTTGCAAGTAAGCCGAATAGTGCAGAGTCTGAGACTTCACCAGCAATTTCCCAGCGAGCACGTAAGTGACCTTCTTTAGTAAATCCAAGTTTTGTTAGCACTTTGGCTGAGCCGATATTAGCAGGATCAATTTCAGCTTCAATACGCCTCAACTGCAGTGTTGAAAAAGCATAGTTAATGAGTGCAGAGCCCGCTTCTTGAATTACACCTTGCCCCCAGTGAGATTTGGCAATACCAAAGCCAATTTCGGCGCGACGTGACTCTTTATCCCAGCTAAATAGTAAACACTTGCCAATTAATGCTTCATCAATTTTTGAAACAATGGCCAGTGTGATCGCTTGTTGCGTAGTCAAGTCTTCGTGTGATTGCTTGATAAATTGCGTTGCATCGTCAAGGCATTCCCAAGGTGTCGTGTTCCAATAGCGCATGACGTCTGCGTCCGAGAATATGGCAAATAGTGCTTCGGCATCTTGTAAAGTTAGGGGTCTAAGTGTGAATCGCTCGGTGTCGAGTTTGATTGTAGTTAAATGCAATATCTTTTTTCCTTGATAAAAAAGGGCGCAAATTAGCGCCCCTAAGCTTGCTTACTTATTTATTCGCGTCTTTAACTGCTTTTAGCTTCGCCGCGTGGTCAATTTCATAATCTGGCATGTCTTTTTTGCCTTCGATTAGGTAGTTGTCCATCCAGCGCATCAAGCGCAAGCTGTAGTCATATTGAGCCGCTGCTTTGCGGTTACCGTGACCTTCGCCTGGATAGTAAACTAGACGTACGTCTTTACCTTGCACTTTCATATAGCGATATAGCTCCATAGATTGTGCTGGGTGTACACGCGGGTCATCTTTACCATGCATAATTAGTAATGGCGTCTTTGATTGACCAGCCCAGTAAATCGGACTGCGCTCTAGGTACCACTGCCATTTATCCCAAGGGTAAGAGCGAGCGTGCACTAGGTACATTTCGTTTGAGATATCGGTAGTACCAAACTTAGATAGTTGGTTAGTTACCCCAACAAACATCACGCTTGCCGCAAAGTGTTCAGTTAGTTTTGTAGCACCCCAAGCAGAGGCATAACCGCCGTAAGAGCCACCAGTAATACCAACACGCTTGGTGTCTACTAAACCGGTATTGACTAGGTATTCTTTCATATCTACTAAGTCGTCAAACTCTTTACCTGCGTAGTCGCCTTGGCCAAGTTTTGAGTAATCAACGCCTTTACCTGTCGAACCACGGTAGTTTGGATAGAATACCGCATAGCCGCGTGCTGCGCCCATTTGACCTGGATCTGAATAGCTCGTGAGCCAGCCATTCTTATCGTGGCTTTCAGGACCACCGTGCACTGACATGATCAGTGGATAACGCGTACCTTCTTGATAATCAAGTGGATAAATTAATACGCCACCAATTTCAACACCATCGCGGGCTTTGAAGTTAATAGCCTCTTGTTTTGCAAAACGTTTGTTGTCTAACCACGGGTTTGAGTTTGATAGACGAGTTGCCTTGCTTGAGCGGATCACAAACACTTCATTTGGGTGCTTAGCTGTATTCGCACGTAGGGCAATGGTTTTGTCTGAATCAGAGATTGATAGATTCGATGCGATAAACTTACCTTCTTTGATAAGTTTCTTGTATTTGTTTGAGCCAACTTTAATTTGGCCAACAAAACTTTCAGCGCCGACGTTTGCGACAAAAGTCAGCTGGTTCTTACGGTTTGACCACTCAAAATCACCGATGTGACCCATAAAGTTTGGGATCCACTCTTCTACTTTGCCGCTTTGTGCATCGGCAAGGTACAAGCGACCAGTTGCCGGGTCGTGCTTGTCTTCAGCGCCTAAAATAGCGATGTATTTACCATCGTGAGAAAACTCTGCGGTACCAAGCTTACCTTCTGTTTTGAATGACGTGGTAATTTGTTGTGTTTTCGCATCAAGTACATGCCATTGTGACTTCATATACTTGTCATCAATAAGCGCTGTTGGCTGGGTTTTTACCAGTAATTTAGAGGCATCGTCAGCCCAGTTGATTTCACTAACATAGCCTTCGATGTTCAGTGCCGCTGGAGTCAGCGGTTTTTCTGATGCTGTAAGATCAATGATATGAAGCTGTTTGTTTTTTAAACCCAGTTCATACACTTCAGCCATAAAACCAAGCTTTTTCAGCTCTTTTTCTGACTTATCGGCAGCTGGCATTGCAAGGATCGCAACCTGTTTGCCATCAGGACTTAGGCTATAAGCCGAGATCCCAGTTCCTTTTAGTGAAAGCACTTTCTGTGCTTCCCCACCGTTTACCGCGATGCGATAAAGAGCGCGTTGCTTGTCTTCTTTTTTCTTGGTTAGGAAATAAATGAACTGACCGTCGGCTGACCAAGAGATGCTTGAGATGCTCACTTTACCAGTGATAAATGGGCGCTCTACCCCTTCGTCGTCAATCACATAAAGTTCACTATAATTAGAACCATTTTGGTCAACGTAAAGCTCGCGCGGTACAGAGCGAGTAAAAGCAACGAGTTCGCCGTCAGGACTCACCGACGTTGAGCTTACCGATTGGATCTTTGGGATGTCTTCAATAGTGATGGTATCGCTTGCGAGGCTTGCAGCACTGGTGAAGCCCATTGCTAAAGCCAAAGCAGACTTAAGTAGTTTCATTATTTATCCTAAATTTTCATTCACTTGTTGTAACTTCAAGATGAAGTTTTTAGGCATTCTACTTGTCACCAGAATAAAAACCAATGTTTGCGATTAATTGTCGGTTAAGCCTGATAAAGCGAAGCAGCTATCTTTTATAGGCCAAAATTCAGCACGCCTGAATAATCAGCTTGAAACGGCATAAGGTGATTAAGTGCATACGAAATGTTGCCTTTGTCATCCATGATGTAGATAGAAGCACCACAGTGTTTGCAAAAACCATGCTCTTGGATGGTTTGAGCTTTCGAATGCGGCACCACAAATCGTTCGAGAGATTTACAAGGATTTTCGATAAGACCGTGAGTCTGAATGAACTGCACACCAGTGCATATTTCGTTGGCTGTTGTCGTGGTGAAAATACGATAGTGGATCTGGCCGCAGTGGCACGACGTGGTGATCATGTTGATGTCCTTTATTTTCTTTTGAGTTAAGTGTACTTTTTATTTTTAGTTAATATATATTCATTTGGTGTAAAGACTTTTTCCTAAGAGGAAACAATGAGAAAGGAATACGATAAACTTCACTTACTTAAAATATTATGTTGTGTCGCTGAACAGCATTCCTTCAGCCGAGCTGCAGAGCAGCTCGGTACCACGACATCAGCGGTGAGTAAATCGATAGCTCAGCTAGAGTCGTCTTATGGACAAGTACTTTTAAATCGAACAACCCGTAAACTCGCATTATCTGATGCCGGTAAGTTGGTGTACGAAAAAGGAAAAAAGATCCTTCGCGCGCTACGCGATTTGGAAGAAGAAGTCGAACAGGTTGGAGTGCATCAATCTGGTCACCTAAAAATAACCTTTCCAAATACGATAGGGCGTATGCTACTGAGCCAAATTTGTATCGATTTTCAAAAGCGCTATCCGCAAATAAAGTTAGAGCTGATGTTTACCGCAGCAAATCAGGATCTTATCGAAGATGAGATTGATGTGGCTTTTAGGCTGTCTGCTGCACTCAAAGACAGTCAATTTTATGTTTTGAAATTAATCAATATAAACTCGACTTTTGTAGCCACGCCGAGCTATTTGGCCACGCACGGGAAGCCCGAGCAATTGAGCGAACTGAGTCGGCATAACATGTTGTTATCTAAACTTAATCATGTTGAAGATAGTTGGCATGACGGAGCTCGAAGTTATGCTCTGCAAGGTAATTTGATAGCGAACAGTCGCTTTCACATTCGAGAGGCGGTGTTGGCAGGATTGGGGATTGCCATGCTACCGTCTTATTTCTGCCAACGAGATATCGATTCGGGCGCTTTGGTTGAACTGTTCCCCGAGCAAAATAGACCCGAAGTTACTTTGCATGCCATATATAAAGTGAAACGAGAGCATTCTGCAAAGCTGGACCTATTCTTAGGGTTTGTACAGGCGCAATTATCATGCAAATCAGAATTGGTATCTTAACCCCGCGTAGTAGCGCCGACCATTCACATATACCCCTGTTGGTGCGTACTCATTGCGATCATAGGTATAGATTTGTTCGTCGGTTAAATTAATAAACTCAAATTGCGCATCAAGGTTATCACTTAATTTCACCGTGAGGCTGCCGTCTAATTGGCCGTAATTATCCATCATGGTCTCTCCTACACCGGTGGCAAACTGGGTTCGATAATTATAGCTAAGCCGTGCGCTAAATTGGTGGTTCTCGTAGTAAGCGGTGAGATTAGCGCTGTGTTTTGAGGTGCCTGGCACTTTGTCCTGTAAGCCAACGTCAGCGTTGTCACGTTCGCCATCAACGTAGGTGTAATTGGCGATTAACCCAAATCCGTACGCAAGTGTCTGCTGGTAGCTTAGTTCAACGCCACGGATACTGCCGCCAGCGCCATTACTGGGTCTATCGATAGACATCAAAATGCCTTCGTGACGCTCAAGTTTCCGCTCAAACTCAATAAAAGACTCCACATCCTTATTAAATAAGGCGATTGAGGCGAGTCCGGCATCGTCAAAGTACCACTCAAGGCTGGCATCAAACTGCGCCGCTCTATATGGATCTAGGCTGGCGTTACCACCTTGTCCTTGAGCTTGGGTCACGTTGTAATTGGTTGAGGGCATAAGGTGGTGAAATTGCGCTCGTGACATGACGCGCGCAACGGAAAAACGGCCAACTAGACTCTCGCTTAAATCAAACTTGATATTGGCGCTGGGTAGAATATCGATGTAATCCCGAGATTCTTCATGCCAAACATAGCTGTCGGGCGCTTCGATGGGGGAGGCGACACGTTTAAATGCGGCAGAGTCTTGAAAGGTTTTGACCACCCGTACCCCAATGTTGGCTGCATAGGATTCACCAGCGAGTTGCATTTGACCGTAAGCGGCGGCGGTTTTTTCTGTAATATGAAAACGACTGGCCTTTTCTATCTCTTGTTCAAAATTGAGCGTACCGAAGTCTTTGGCGAGCAGCGTAATATCGGCATAACTGTAGTTTTTTAAGGTGTTTGCACTACCTACGCCGCGCAAATAATCATCCACAAAAGTGCTCGGATAGGCGGCCAGTGTAGTGCCAAGCTCGCCGGCTAAACCATCAAGCCCTCCATCTTTGGAGCGATAGCGCAAAAAGTCCCGTTGATGATCCTTGAGTTTAATGCCAAATTTAATCGCGTCGACCTGTTTAAAGTCGATATCGTACGCAAAATCGGCTTGCGCGAAGTATGATTTATCTTTGCCATCTTGGCTGTCATTTCGAGCTTCGGTGATAAACCAACTCGCCGCATCTAACGGTGAAGTCCCATAACTTGCGACGATATTTTTTCGCATTGACGTATCAACGTGAAAACGGGTATTAGCAGAAAACTGTGACGTGACGTCTTCTTTGGTGCCACCTGAGCCGTGGCTTAGGCCCACTTGAAACTGGCTCGACCAATAAATGCCATCATAGACCAAGTCTAGATGGGCACTTTTGGTGCTGATCTGCGAGTCTCGCCAAATGGCTTCCATGCTGGTATTGAACGGCGCTGCTGTGGGTAAATAGTTGGCGCTCACCAAAGTACCATCTTGTACTTGTAAATCGGTTACCCCGCCGCCTAGGTCAATAGACTTTGCACTTTGCCAGAGAAAGTTTTGATTGTTGTTGTCTGCGTTTAGGTGAGAATAAAGTAAGTGACTATTTAACCTAAGTCGTGGGGAAAGCTGAAACGCGGCATTGACTGTATAAGCCTGCAACTCTCTTTGCTGCTGAAAAATCGCCGAACCCCCACCTCCAGGAAACCATAACGTCTGGCTTTTATCTTGTGGGGTCTGCTGGATGGCGTACCAAGTATCATTTTCACCTTGGTATAAAGTCCTATCGTGCCATCCCCAAGATTCTAAGCCGTCGCGTCTGAGGCTGCGATCTCGCCGTGTTGCAGTAAAAAGCACAGCATAGTCGCCACTTTCGCTATGGTAGTTATAAATTGCAGATAATTGTGGGTCGAGTTTATCGCTCAAGTCACTGTATTGGAACTGGGCCGTTACAACGCCATAGCCTGAAGGCGTAAGCAGAGGGTCGCGGGTTTTTATATTGATTGCACCACCTAATGACCCTTCATCCTGCATAGCTTGTGGTGTTTTGAACACCTCAAGGCTAGAGACGATTTCACTGGGTAATAAAGTAAAATTAAAGCCACGGCTTGGCTGACTTGAGATCCACCAGTCAGCGGAGGCGAGATATTGACCATTCAAATAGGTTCTATTTTGCTCGGGGGTTGTGCCTCGCACGCCGATCCGCTCACCTTCACCTTGTGCTCGAGAGAGTGAAATACCGGTGATCCGTTGCAGCGCCTCTGCGACGTTTTTATCTGGAAACTTACCTATGTCTTCAGCACTGATCGTATCTGAAACTTGTTGATTGTGGCGTTTATTACTGAGAGACTTGACAACGCTGTCATGGAAGGCACGGATTTCGATGCGTTCTATGGTATTTTCAGCTGTCTGATTTTGCTCAACGGCATAACTTGCAGCTGTGATAAAGAATGCGCTACAAGAAACTGTTCGGATGAGAAATTCTGACATTGTGCTCAACTTATAATACGAGTAAGTTACCTTTAGTTGATACTCATAATACGCTTTTATTACGAGCCTAACCATAGTTTTACAAATTTTTAGTAGTTGATGGTTGAAAACTTAGATAAACGTTTTTTAATCAATGAGATACTTGTCGACCTGAGTAATTTATCTGTGTGTGTTGACGGTTCTTGGAGAAGCATCGAAGCGAAGCATGCGGCATTATTGCGTCTATTGATTGCTAACAAGGGACAGGTTGTTACCAGAGACGCTATCTTAGATATCGTATGGCCCGGTACTATCGTCAGTGATAACTCTGTTAGCCAGCTGGTGGTACAGCTACGTAAGCTGCTTGGTGACAGTTCAAACGAGCCAAAAATAATTAAAACGGTACCACGCCTAGGTTATCAATGCATTGCACAAATTGAAAAAGCCCCGACGCTACTTGAGCAAGTAGAGGAGCTGTCTCGTGGGCGTGGCGCACAATTTGCGCTGCTCGGGTTTTTTATGGGTCTGGTGGTGACTTTGCTTGGCGTTTTTATTACCAAGCAGTGGCAAAGTGACTTGCAACAGCAGCCCGTCACTGCAACTCGGATCACATCCTCGCCGGGTGCTGAAGTCTTTGTGCGCTTTTCTCCAAATGGTAACTATTTAGCCTACAGCTATTTAGCTGAGGGAGCCGATCAATTTGATTTGGCGGTCTATGATCTTGAGACCAAAACAACCCATACGATAAAAAGCAGCGGTTATAGTGAAGAGTCAGCAAGTTGGTCTTTAGATGGTAACTGGCTGATTTATTCGCGCTCGGATCCGGTTTCCTGTGAAGTACGGGCGTTACACGTTAAAGGTCCAATAGAAATGTGGCGACTAGCGCGCGATAGTGTACTTGGCAGCTGTAATAGCGCACAAGACTCAGCGCCTTGGCTTGAATATCGAGCGGGCCATTTTATCACTAAGTCTTGGGATAAAGCTGGGACCTATTTGCAATCTGTAGGGGTCACTTTTGCGGATAATCATCCTAAAGTGCTCAACACTACGGCGTTGCCTATTCGCGATGTAACACATTATCAAGTTAACCAACAAACGCTGTTGTATCAGGTAAAAGAGCAGGGCGTTTATCGCCTAAATCTGGGGCAACTTGGGGACCCTGGAAGGCAAACTACCACACTCTCCAAGCAGTCTTTTTCGGCATTGAGTCATGGTTATCAGGACGATACGGTTATTATCGCCAAACAAAACTTGAGTGTACTGAAAGGTCGTGAGCAGCAGTTGTTATACTCCGGATTTGGTACGATATCTGAGATTGATGTTAATTCGCACTTGCGTGCTTCGGCGCACACTGAGGGCGTGGCTGAAATTAACTTTTATCAGCTCGCTGTAGATGCACATAGCGAAGCACAGCAAAAGCAGTTGACGTCGCCCGCAAGGATGGATCTACTTGCCGCATTGTCTGATGATGGCGCACATTTTGTGTATGCCTCTGTGACAGCCAAAAATAATGGTGCGCCACAATTTGAGCTGTGGCATAAACATGCTTTTCGACCAACATCGAGTTTGCTTGGTACGATGCCGCTGGGAGAAGTGCCTATTTTGCTATTGCTGTCGCCTAATAACGAATATCTCGCCGTATTATCAAAGTCGCATAAAGTGTATTTAATAAGCTCTTTTACTAAAGAAGTGAAAAAAGTAGTTGATAACTTTGCAGAAGTTGCTGACTTGCATTGGTCACAGGATGGGAGAAACCTGTATTATCGAGCGAAGCTCTCGACAGAAGCCAAATGGCAGGCATGGCAATTTACCGTATCTCAAGGGCGCAGTGAGCAACAACCTCTGGTGACTCGTTCGTCTGATTTATCCCTGACCCAGAAGAACTCAAGCTTTGTGGGGTACAAAGAACAAGTTAGGGAATATCTAGTTGCTGCGCTGACTGAAACAATTGACGTAGAGCAGTTACGTGGGTCTTTATCTCTTTACCAGCCAGCAGTATACCGAGACGGGGTTTATTTTGTACTGAAAAGAGGTCACCAACTGGTGCTTTATCGCTATTTAAGTAGTGAAAACAAGGTCGAAGAAATTCAACCAATTGGGTTACACCTTTATGCGGGGTTTACCGAGTTACAGGTACTAGCAAGCTTTGATGGCAGTCAGGTCATATTCAATCGGATCAACAACTATGAAAGTGACATAGTATTACTGGAGTACGGTGACCGATGAAGATATCAATTTTTCGAAGCTCAGGTTGGGTACAGTTAGTTAACCTGAGGTTTGGATAAGGAATGTTCCAACTCATTGTTGCTAAAGCACAACTTAGTTTTTTCCTTGTCTAGCCAGAGAGTTTTAGGGAAAACAAGGCGAATTTACGCACCAATAGCTGGCTATTGGAAGTGAATTCAACGCAGTTAGCGCTAAAACTGGCTGCTAGAAAGGCATTAATTATCCGCAGCTCAGGTTAGTTAGCTAGTTTTTGCTGGAATAAGCGTATTGCTTTACTACTCCAATTGCGCTGTGATGCCGACTTCAATGCTTGTGAGGCAAGCTTCTTGGCCTCTACTTGATTATCTGTAAGTTTGGCAGACAGTAGCAGCAGTTCAGGGTGTTCGGGATCGATGGTGAGACCATGGCGGAGCCAAGTCTTGGCCTGAGTTTTGTCGTTGAGACGAGTTAAATAAGTGTTTGCTAATAAAAGAGTGGAGCGCAAATGGCCATTATTCGAGGCCTCTATAAGTACTTGTAGCGCACGTGGAGCATCCTGCTGCTCTCCCTTTGTAAGCAGTGATCGCGCTAAGCGATATTTTGCGATATCCATGGTCTGTGCTGCGTGTTCTAGCCAAAGTACACTAAGTTGATGCTCTCCCACATTGATAAGCTGAGTTGCTAAGCGATATTGTGCCAAGTCCAAGCCATTTTTGGCTGCGGCTAAATACAGCTCATTTACCGGCTCTTCAGAGCGCCAGTGATAACGCAGCAGCTGATACGCGTTGTAATCTTTCATACTCAACCAGTTAGCAATATAGTATTGTACTTGCGCCACACCACGCTCTGCAGCGTCAATATTCTGCCTTAGCTGTTTTTCGTAGGCCTTCTTTTGAATGGCTAAGGTTTCGCGATATTGCTCGCCTTTATATGTCGCAAAATGGTAAATCAAGGTGTGTGCTTGTTTTGGACCACTATAGCGCCACTTCTCTACCGCATTTAACAGGCTAGCGGTGAATATATGCTTGGGATAGCTATCAACAACCTCAATATTGGTTGCCTTACCGCTTTGGTCGATATCAAACTCTAACCAAACCCAGCCCTCAACCCCTTGCCGTACGGCCTCATCAGGGTAGTCAGGTAATACATCATGAGTTTTACTCGGCGTAGAAACGATATTGGGTTGTTTGAGCCGGGCAAGGGTTGAATCAAGTAAGTAGGTGTCTGCTAAACGATTTTTTTGAAGTGTTACGAAATCCTTTAGGCCACTTTGGTCGTCGGACTGTTGCAAAACGAGTTGCGCAGTTTGAAAGGCTTCAGCAATACCGAATTCTTTAGCCAATGAAAACCAAGCAAAGGCATTTGCGGCACTTTGTTCGGTTCCTTGACCGTACAAATACATCACCCCAAGATTATACATGGCGTCTGCATTACCTAACTGAGCTAGGCGATTGAATTCAGAAAATGCAAGAGTGAATTCTTCATTCTGATAGGCGAGGGTAGCATCATAAAGATCGGCTTTTGTCTGCCAACTTATACTCAGAAAAAATGAAAAAATAAGCCCAGAAATGAGATTGTTGCGCATTTTATTGATTACTCATCCTCGGACTGCTCTTTGGGGTTGCTATGGTCATTTTTAATAGGCTATATAACCACAATATAAGGGAAATTTAAATAATAAAAGCTGATAGCAAACGCTATCAGCTTTTTGGAACTCCGGGCAGGGAGTTTACTAAGTCGAACCTGTGTTAGCTTGGAAGCGACTTAATTCGAGTCTGAAACTATGTCTTTACGACTAATAAGACCAGATTTAGTGGTAAAAGTTTCATTCGCTATTCGGTGTTAGAAGTTAAATCTAACCCCCGCGCTAAAGCGCCTTCCATCGGCATAGACACCCGTTAGTGCTTGCTCAACTCCCTTTTCCTGATAGCTAAATGTATGTTCATCCGTCAAGTTGATGGCCTCAAGAATAAATGCCACATTCTCGTTGTAGTTATAGGTAAGGTTGGCATCTACTTGACCATAATCGTCAATGTATCCTGGCCAGTCGCGACCTGTATCATACCCTGTTCTGAAGTTGTATGAGATACGGGCACTAATGAATTCGTTTTCATAATAAGAACTCAAGTTAACGGTATGCTCAGAGTTGCCTGGGATGGTGATGTCGTTACCTTCATCATCTTTGGCTTCACCATCTACATAGGTATAGTTAGCGGCAACGCCAAAACCTTCGTACAATTCTTGTTGATAACCGACTTCCAGACCTTGAATACGACCCGCTTTACCATTAACTGGACGGCTGATCAGTACCTCTTTACCTTCGTGAGTTTCAAGTGCCGGTTGGCTCTCGATAAACGACTGAATATCTTTGTAGAAAAATACCGCAGAAAACAGACCTGCGTCGCTAAAGTACCACTCGATACCGGTATCAAACTGCGTCGCTCTATATGGGTCGATGTCAGGGTTACCGCCAGTGCCGGTTTGTGTTTCTAGGTTGTATGAGGTTGATGCGGTCATATCGGCGTAATCTGGGCGAGACATAACTCGTGCCGCAGAAAAACGCATTAATAAATCGTCATCTAAGTCAATTGCCAAGTTAATGCTTGGAAGAATGTCGAAGTAGTCCTTTTCTTCCGTTGTCCAAACCTCAGCACCTGACTCACCTGCAAACGCGGATGAGGTTTGTTTGGTATTTACAAGTCTTACACCTAAATTACCGCGTAGACCATCTGCATCCAGATTCGCTTTAATGTAGCCTGCGGTAATTTTTTCATTGATATCGAAAGTACTGGCCTTCAATACTCGGTAATTCCAACCCAGCGCATCACCTTCTTGGCGTATTTTGTCTGAATCAGTGATTGCATAGCTGCGCGTTGTGCCTGCCGAGCCTATGCCTGAAAGGTAATCAGAAGGCATGGCTTTGGAGTAATCAGCCAGACTCCAGTTTAAGTCGGTACGATTATCCGTTGTGTGTTTGGTATTAAAACGACTGTGATCACGATATTTAAAGCCTATCTTGATTTGGTTAAAGATAGCGACATCAATTGGGCGTTTAAAATCGGCTTGAAAATAAGTTTCATCATCTTTCGCATCATTGCTGTCATAACGTAAAAAGCCTAAATTCCATTTATCACCATCGTTTGGATCGGCGGCATAACTGGTTTTTACGTCTTCCTCTTGTGACGCATCAAAGCTGTGAACATAGTTGCCTTCCCAACCAACGGAGCGATCCGCTTGTGAACCACCCGAACCTTCTGTGTAACCTAAGTGATACGAAGATTCCCAAAGTTGCCCTTGATGTTCAACTTTTAAGTCGTACGATTTGGTTTTGAGCTCAGAGTTACGTACTTTGGTCTCATCCAGAATGTTATTACCATCTGGTGATAAGCCAAGTGTACCGCCGACGGCCATCTTGCCAACTACGGGGTGGTCGATAACGGCAATGTCAGTATATTGTGAGCCGCCGTAACCGGGTAACCACAGGAAGTTTTGGTTTTCATTGTCGGCTTCAAGTGTAGAGTCTAACGCATTGAATACAATGTCCATATTTTCATTTGGACGATATTGCAAGGCGAGGTTTATACCCGTGCGCACGCGCTGCTGTGAGAACATTGCTGAGCCGCCACCGCCAGGGCTGTAGACATTGTCGACGACGGTACCGTCTTCAAGTGTGATATCACGATAGGTCCAAGACCACGCTTCAATACCATCACGACGTAAGTTACGCTCTTGGCGCACGACAGAAATTAAAGCGCCAAAAGATTCATCATCGGTCTTAAAGTTGTACATAGCGGAAAGTTGCGGGTCGGTTTCACCTGACACTTCGCTGTGCTGTGCGATAATTGAACCTGCAATTTTATTTGCTTCTAAATCAAGCGGCTTACGTGTTCTAACAATCACGGTTCCACCAATAGAGCCTTCGTCAATATCGGCTTCAGGTGATTTGTACACTTCAAGCCCAGAAATGATTTCAGAGGGTAACATTGTGTAGTTAAATCCACGGCTCGCCGCTGAGTTAGTCCACCAGTCCGCTGAGCCAACGGCTTGACCATTTAATAAGGTCCGGTTTTGGCTTTCACCTGTGCCTCGAATGCTAACGCGTTCACCTTCACCAAAACTACGCGTGATTGAAACACCGGTAATTCGTTGTAATGATTCGGCAACGTTTTGATCTGGAAATTTGCCAATGTCTTCGGCGGTTACTGCATCAACAATGGCGTCTGAGTATCTTTTTGTATTGAGTGATTGAACAACGCTGCCACGGATCCCTCTGACTTGAATAACTTCAACTTCACCATTTTTAGCTGCTTCTTGATTGTTGTTTTCTTCAGCGAGTGCTAGACCCGGTGCAAAAAGTACCGAGCCGAGCAAAGATTGGCTGATTAATACAGTTAGTTTTTTCTTATTATTGCGAAACATAAATTCCCCTTGAGTGCATATACCAATTAGCCTTAATACTTGCTCAGTTTGAAGGAGTAAATCTGACGCTAACAGCGTTAAAAATTTCTTATTTAGAGCAACTAAATAGCAAAATTTTTGCCTTGTTATCGACAAGATTTTCTCGCCTCAAAATAGACCACTTAATTAAGACAATTGGTATTACTTGTGATTGAGAGGTTGACCTCGAGAAAGATTAAACACCAGCGGGGTTTGTTAAATCTTGAATTGAAATGAATAGTTATGAATTTGGAGGTCTTTTACTTTGTATTTTCTTATTTTATTGAAATTTATAGATATAAAATAATTTTTTCTCGGTGGTTTTCGGTTTAAGTTAAGTTTACTGGAGTGATTTCACTTTGTTTTTTGTTAACATTCACAACTGCAAAGAACTGGAAAGGCGACTTTCCAGTTCTTTTTGTGCGTTATAAGCTCTTTTTGGGTGGCAGCACAACGTTTGAGAAGATAAGGCCAGCGATAAGAGACATAAATATTAAGAAGGTTTGTTGGCCAATATGATCCGCATGAACAAAGCTTTGGCCTTCGATCAGTGAATTAAGTCCAATATAGGTTTTAGAACCAGGTACTAACACAATTAAACCTTGCATTGCCACAATGGACGCAGGGGCATTTACCACACGGTTAAATATATTACTAAAAACTCCCACTGCAAATGCACCCACAAAAGTACCAAGCGCATAATCAAAGTAAACAGCAGAACTGATACTGGCTGCGTAGGCGATAAAGCCTGATGCGAGTGACCAACTTGCATGGCGTAACTTTGTTCTAAAGATAATAACTAGGCTGCTACAAAGTAATAGCACTGCAAGCCAAGCCGTCCAACGTGGTAATGGTGATGGTTGTATAAAATCAACTTGACCAAAAAACGCAAACCCTAAACTGATCCCCAAAAATGCACCGAAGTAGAGCTTAAAAAGCAACATAATAGAGTCCATGACTCTTGCGGTGCCTGACACTAGATGACGAGCCGATAATTCAGCAAACCCAAGCGCCAGCGCCAAGCCCGGTATAAACACGATTATGGCCGAAAGTACCACCAAACGGATGTTGATCTGTGGGTCAATGTACACAGATACTGCACAAGCAGCAACCGCTGATACGATGGCGACCAAAGGTTCAAGCATATGTGTTACACGTTTGGAAATGCTAGCCCAAAGCACGAATAAGTAGACCACAAGCGATAATAGCGCCGACCACCATATGTCATTCCAGCTAGTCCCCATCAGCATTGCAAACGCACCGCCTGAAGTTGCAAATGCGAGACCCGTCATTAACTTATTATAAGGGGGCTTAGCGTGCAAAATGGCTTCAAGGCATAGCTCGGCTTCTTGGATCGAAAGCTCACCAGATAACACGCGTGTTGCGACGTCATCCGTATCTGCCAATGAACCTAAATCATGGTCGCCAGGGTCAACACGTGCCACATGGGTATATTCTTCTTCATGACCTTCGGTCCAAATCACAAAAGTGACAGACGTCGGAGACATGACAAAGGAAGACTTTAACCCTAAGTGAGTGGCTACTTCCATTAAGTGTGCTTCGAGTCGATAGGCAGGGGTACCGTATTTGTGAAGCATTTTGCCTAACTTCACAATAAAGCGGCGTTTCTCTGTAAAGGTTGCGTTATTCAACGAAAGAGAACCTTAAATATGTAATACCAATTCTACTGAATGCAGTAAATTGGCGAAAATGTTAAAAAAGTATGGTGTTTGAAATTAAAAAAATCAAACTGAGCTCATCATGGGTACGCGCTGCTAGTAAGGTACATATCATTGCTTTTACTAGATTTTAGTTATGTTTTTACACACGAATTTGATATTCGCAACAGACTATTTTCATAGGTAAATTTGGCGGCCAAGATTGCTGCGAATTCTATCCAGATTCTCAGTAATGTCTATAGTTTTGGCCGCAAATATTTGCATTTTTTATAAACAGGTCTTAGCGCTACATTCATTGCTAACTGCTAAGAGTTACGATGATTCTCTGATCTGTAATGAAACATCCACCAAGGTTCTAACGGCAGGTTGTGATTTGTTTAAAATTTCGGACAGTGTATGGCATGTCCGCTTACCGATGTCGTCGGCATCAATTCTGACACTCGTTAATGCGGGCTTCATCAGCTGGGAGTCTTGCAAGTCATCAAAACCGACAACCTTGATGTCTTCACCAGGTACCAGTCCATGTTCGCGCATGGCTTCAATTGCACCGTATGCAATGACGTCACTAAAGCAAACGATAGCTTTTATCTCTTTATGGTTAGCGATGAGAGTATTAAACGCTTCTCGGCCCCCTTGGCGATTGGTTGGAGCAGCGATCGCAGGTTGCGCTTCATTTAATCCATTGAGCTTTAGAGCGCTTTGGAAACCAGACAGTCGCTCATGGTAATCTGAAATTTCGGGAGTACCACCCAGAAAAGCAATGTCTTTTATGCCTTGCTCAATGAGGTGAGTCGTTGCTAGGTGAGTCCCTTTTTTATTGTCAGGTAGAATACAGGGGGCTTTCGCGAAGGCCACTTCACGCATAATGGTAATAACTGGAAATCCAGAGTCAGCCAATTGGTCCAGCCACTCTCGTGGAGTACTTGGTGCAGGCACCATAACAAAAGCACAAACGTTGTATTCTTTAAGAGTATTAACTACTTGGCGCTGGCGATTGAAATCTTCACCTGTATTTACCAGCATAGGCACCATACCTAATGCGTAAATATGCTTTTCTAATCCGACAGCAAGCTGAGCAGAGTACGGGTTAGTTAAGTCGTTGATAACAACCGCAACAAGATTAGACTTTTTACTACGTAGCGCTGCTGCGTCGCGATTATAAACATACCCCAGCTTTTCGATGGCTTTTAGTACTTTCTCTTTGCTTTTATCGCTGACTTTATCGCTATGCGTTAGGACAAGGGATACTGTTGATTTAGAAACTTGTGCCTCTTCGGCAACATCAAAAATGGTAACCTTAGCGAGTTTTTTATCGTTGTTCATGCTAATTCGTATCAATTATGGCTGGTTAAGTGACTAAGTGTACATCAAGTTTTCATCGCATTAAATCGCAAATCTCTGCACATTTCCCGATAATCGTTATATGATCACCTGCTAAACGCCGAAGATAGGTAAATACAGTGAAATTATTAAAACAAATCACATTTATCATATTAATGACTACCGTATCATATACGGTATGTGCACAAGAGCAAGGCTACATGACACCTTCTCCAGAGCTGGCAAAGCTTGTTGATGCACCATTGATCCCAACCTCTAAATTGAGTGCAAATGGTAATTGGTTGGCATTGTTACAGCGCAATAGGGTACTCACGCTCGAAGAGCTTGGGCAGCCAGAGCAAGCGCTTGCGGGGATAAAGTTCAATCCGCAAACCTTTATGCGGACCTCCAGCCGCCAATATAGCTCTATTGAGTTTAAACATGTCGCAACCGGTGCCTTAATTAAGGTGACAGGTCTACCTAAAGGCAAGATCAAGTCTCCAAGCTGGAGTGCAGATAGCCGCTATCTTGCGTTTATTCTTGAACAAGAAAATAGTGCTACGCTTTGGGCTTACGATATTGAGCAGCGCAATCTTAAACAGCTTACTCAATCAACATTAAATGGCGTGGTGACTTCAACGCCATACCAGTGGTTGCCAGACAGTACTGCAATTATCGCGAATATTGCTATTAATCATGGCAAACAGCCAAGCGCAAAAGATAAATCCAGCCTAACGCCAATAATACAAACCACATCTGGCAAAAAAGCATCAACACGCACTTATCAGAATTTATTATCTAGTCCCTATGATATTCAGCTATTTAAGTTTTATTCTGAGGGGCAGTTAATTAAGCTAAATCTGAATGCCAGCGCGCAGCAAATTGGTAATCCAACGTATCTTAAACATTTCTCTGTTTCGCCAGACTCTACCAATCTAGTGGTTGGTATGATGGCAGATCCCTTCTCATTCCAAGTGCCTTACAGCCGTTTTCCAGCGGTATGGCAAGTGTGGGGAATGCGTGGCTATCCATTATTTGAAGTTGCAAGACAACCGCTAGCCGACGCACTGCCTGCGGGCTTTGATAGCGTGAGAGAAGGGCCTCGAAAGATCCAATGGCGTGACGACCATGGCGCGACACTGATATGGGCCGAAGCGCAAGATGGTGGGGATATGAGTGTGGAGGTTGACTATCATGACCACCTTTACACGATTAGTTCGCCATTCAAAAAGGAACCTGAACTTTTCGCAAAAGTAGAGCGTCGTTTTTCGAGTGTTGAGTGGGCCGATAACAATGTTGCGATTTTGAATGAATGGCGCTTCGCCGATCGCAGTGTTCGTTCTTCTGTATTTTCTCCGCGTAATCCAGAGCAAAATCGCGTGGTGTTTTCAGAGCGCAGTGCTAATGATGCATATAAAGATCCTGGCAACTTTGTATATGAAAATAGTGATTTAGGTTCAAGAGTATTGAAGCTAGTTGGAGGCAGGTATTTGTTTTTAACGGGCAACGGTGCATCTGAGAAAGGCAACATTCCTTTTTTAGATCGTTATGACGTAAAAACCAATACTTCAACTCGTATTTGGCAGTCGAGCGAACCTTATTACGAAAGAGTGCGTGCGATGTTAGATGACGAAGGGATGCGCTTTATTACCGTGCGTGAGTCACGCCAAGAGCAACCTAACTTTTTTGTCCGAGACTTACAGTTTGATACATTGGAGCAGCTAACTAAGTTTGCGCACCCTTATCCCGCATTTAAAGGCGTTGTAAAAGAGCAAATCAAGTACAAACGTGATGATGGCGTTGAGCTATCCGGTAATCTTTATCTTCCTACTGATTATGACCCATCAAAAGGTCGTATACCTGTGTTGATGTGGGCTTATCCGCTCGAATTTAAAGATAAAGCTGTTGCCTCGCAGGTACGTGAATCGCCTTATCAATTCCCATATATTGGCTATTGGGGACCAATGCCGTATTTAGCAAAAGGTATTGCTGTTTTTGATGATCCGACGATGCCGATTGTGGGGACTGGTGATACGCAACCTAATGATACATTTAGGCAGCAATTGGTCGCGAGTGCAAAGGCAGCTGTTGATACCTTAGTAGAAAAAGGTATAGCAGATCCTAAGCGCATTGCGATTGCAGGGCATTCGTATGGGGCGTTTATGGTGGCTAACTTACTTGCCCATAGTGATTTATTTGCCACTGGCATTGCGCGAAGCGGGGCTTATAATCGCACCTTGACGCCATTTGGTTTTCAGGGGGAGCCGCGTAATTTCTGGGAAGCGCAAAACGTCTATGCCTCTATGTCTCCTTTCTTTCACGCGGAAAAAATCAACGAACCTATGTTGATGATCCATGGAGAGGAAGATCCAAACTCAGGTACTTTTCCTATGCAATCTAAACGTATGTTTGCTGCAATGAATGGCTTAGGTGGCAATGCAAGGCTGGTGATGCTGCCAGAAGAAGGCCATGGCTATAAAGCACGAGAAAGTATTTTACATGTACTTTGGGAGCAAGAGCAGTGGCTTGAAAAGTATCTGTTCCCTGAGAAAGAAGAAGCAATCCCTGAAGACACGTCAACAGATGAAATGATCCCGGTTGCAACGGAAGCGACAGTTAACTAACAATAAATCGATACAGTAGAGGGAGTATAGTAAATCTACTCCCTCTATTTACCATATTCAGTTAGACGAAACTTAAGCTACCTACTCTTTACTGGATACTGAACTGCCGACGGAAGCGGTAATTACCATAAAAATGGCAAGCCATTGCCAAACAGTCAGCAACTCTCCGAGAATTAAAAAGCCAGCCAACGCCGCAACCGCAGGTTCAACGCTCATTAAAATACTAAATCCTTGTGCGGGCATTTTTCGAAGCGCTACCATTTCTAGGCTATAAGGCAGGGCGCTGGATAATAAACCAATCGCGATACCTAATGGGATCAGTGACCAATCAAGCAATGCAGCACCTTGTGACACCACGCCAAACGGTACGATAGCAAGGGCAGCAACCGTCATGCCGATTGCCACAGTCACCCCGCCAGAGCTTTCATTGCCTGAGCGTTTACCGTAGAGAATATATCCTGCCCAACAAGCGCCAGCAACCAAGGCTAAAGCAACACCGACAGGGTCTAAACCATTGACATCGCCAAGATCTGGTAACAATAGCAAGATCCCCAAAATAGCAAATGCAACCCACAAATAATCACGTTTCCGTTTAGATGAAAACAGTGCTACGGCGAGCGGCCCGGTAAACTCTAATGCCACACCAATGCCAATAGGGATACGCTCAATGGCATAGTAAAAGGTGATGTTCATGCCGCCCAAGCATAGGCCATAAACGATGAGTGGTCGCCAGTTTGTCGGTATATGACGCCAAGGTTTGAACACCAAGCATAAAATAAGAGCTGAAAATCCAAGGCGATATGCTGTGGTACCCTCGGGCCCCACAAATGGAAATAACTGCTTGGCAATAGAGGCACCGGATTGAATGGTGACCATAGCGCAAAGTAGGCATAAAATCGCAATGACAAAGTCGCGGCTAAGTAGTGGCATTGAGACCCCAATAAGATAAATAACAAGCTTAAAAATGGCGATATAAGGCTAGTCTAATCGTGTCTAAATAATGGCTCAATTACTTTTGTATATTTTATGCCTTTCTTGATTTTTGAAATGGTTATTTATTGATTTGGTTACTTTTTATTTTCAATGTTTTCTTTTTATTATCGTTCCAATTTTGCTTGTGTACTCAGGTAGTTAAGCCAAGCACTTTCATGCCTTTGCATATTTTTATGCTTTTTCGAATCCAAGTGTGCGAGCTTATCGCTGTCATTGATAAAAGGGCCTGCCCTACAGATAGTGCAGTAATTATCACCCAAATAATCAGGTACTTTGAGCTTTTCTTTGATGGCGTGAGCTGGGTTAACAGACCAGTAATAGCTAATACCGCTGGTGTCTTTTACGTGTTTATCACGGTCGACATTGCGAATTTGATACTCTGGGAACTGTGAAATCTCAAATCGAGATTGGCCGAGGTAATATTGTTCAAGTCCGTTGACAAGGCTGCCTTCTAGATTCCACTCAATATAGGGCTTTACGTCCTTTGAGGTAATGATCCCGAGCTGAGCGCCATTTGGGTCAAGTGCATAAGCCGCTGCGTTTATTAAGAATTCTCGCAGCAATTTCCGATTGAGACTGTTAACGCTCAAGGTCTGGTTTTGGAAGCTTTCAAACGAACCAAATGCAGGAATGAGAGGAAATTGAAAAATAACTGCATCAAAGGCATGCGACGGCACATTTTGCCAACAATACGCCTCAGTGACATCAAATTGAGTCACTACATTAACTCCTAAATCATGCAGCTTATCAAAAGCATTATCTTGATATTTATGCTTAAGTTCACTTTCACTATCGTACACACTGGCAGTAAGATGTGCTGGAGCAAAATGTTTTGCTAATGAATATGAAAAGCTTAAATCGCCATCGCCAACGGTAAGAATACGCCAGTTTTTATCGAGTATCATGGAGCTGTCTAATCGGTAAAAGGAGGAGTTTATCAAATCCGGCTATTATCTTGTAGCAATTGGCCCTTTTATTAGTTTAAAACCAACTAGACAGAATACACCAGCCAAAAACCAAATTCCTCCAGCCACAATTGCAAAACTGGTGGTTTTTTCAGGGGAAACTATGGCTAGCGGCAGTGTAATTGCTCCCCTTACTAAACATAACGTTGAAATAGTAAAGATGGCGGGGCGAAGCATAGGTAATGGTTTGATCCACTTGAGGGCCGAAAGTGCGTAGGCGGTCAAACGTACGCAAAGTCACTCTAAATACTTCCCCCTGTCTTGTGCCAGCCATAGCATTTTGTGCGGTTTGGATCGTTGGTTTATCTGTCCGTTTTGCTTGTCAGCAATAAGTTTTCGTTGTGTACCTTTTTGCTCACGTTGGCGATACGCTAACGCACATAATGGGCACTTAGTATCTTGATGCAGTCCAGAGAGACTAAAAAAAGAACACTTTCCAGATAAAATATAGATGAGTAATCGGAAGGATGTAATTTCGATTGCGTTTTGAGTCTCAACGCGTAGCTTCATGGTGCTTAAATCAATTGAGCTTTCTATCTCACCAATTTGCGTCATGCTTGTTTCAAACGTTTCAGTCTTACGTTTTCTCATGTTGCTGTCCTTTTTAATATGCTGAAAATGCCAAAAAGGAACGTGATGTGCGTAACGCATTGCTTTTTCAGTGTGCGTTACTTCAAGTGTCAGGTCTTACAAAGGTATGAGTCCAAAAGCTTAGACTGTTTCAGATTTTTACACTTGACCGTTTCATTTGTTTAACACAAAACACACAAACAAGGCTCAGGCAGGACTATAGCGTTGTCATTGTTAGTAAAAGAATATTAATGGAGTACCCTAAGGAAAAGATAAATGACAATTAAAGCAAGCAGTTTAGTACAGCAACTGAGGTTTGCCGCAGGATACTCTGTAATTCAGTTTGCAAAGAAGATGGGCGTTTCAAAACAAACCATCTACAACTGGGAGAGCGGCCTGACAACACCGGATTTAAACCAAGTAATTAGAATGTACATTGTTTGTGGATTGAACCCCAAGTCTTTACTACCAAAGCGAAAAAAAAAGCAGTAATGATGAACTTGGTGATACCGATACCAACCTCGATTAAATAGCGCAATTTGCAATCAAGGTTGTTACACTATGTATACAAATGTTATTAACATAAGGAATACAAAGTGTATAAAAAAGAAACTAATTACATTTCAAAACAATTACTTCCTGGCGAGCACTTAGGCAGTATTATCGGTTCGAGTGGTGTGGTCGGTGATGGTGCTCAAATTAACCCTAGACAAGGAAGAGACAATATAGCGACTTCTGTAGTACAAGTCATTTCTCACAAGTACTTGCGGCTAATTACAGGCTCTGGCGGTGTAGCAGGTGGTGGAGGCGGTCAAGTTGATCCTCAACAAGTGGAAGGTGCGATACAAACGCCTTACTTTAAATCTAGCAACGAGAAAACATGAGTACGTTATATCAAGTCATAATGGAAAATAACCACCTAATCAATATTTCGATTTGGGTGGTTTTGATAATTTCAGTCTTTCTAAGTAAAGACAGCCCTAATGTTCAGTGGTTAGCAGTCAATATTTTATTTGCACGCACATTAGACATTGCACTGTATGAACCTGCTTTAAAGTTGGGCGGATGGTTTTACTTTATAATGGCGACGCAAAATTTGCTTTTGATGGCGCTCATCATAAAACGCAAACAGATTGCAAACTATATAGCTCAGTTCAATTTAAGCTTTATCAGTCGCTTTGCACAAAAAGCGCAAAAGACTTTTCCCTAACACCAAATGAGCTCACTTACATACTCATTTTAGCAAGTGCAGCTCTCATTCAAACTGCGTCCCTTATAGAGCGAGGGTTCAGAAAGCTAACTGACTTTAACCCAATATTTATCTATAACGCGTATCCAAGTTTGATGCACATACTCACTATTCTTTCCGTGCTGGTTGTATTTTCACTAGTCATTGATGCTTATCGTGGTTTTTATACTCGTCGTGACTCTACAAGTCGCAGCAGCTCAATGTGAAAGCATGGCTCGGAGTGAATTGGCTTTGTACTATCACATAACGTGCAGAGGTTACTTTTATTAAAATTGGAGAGTTCTCATGATATTGTTACCCAATGATATAGCTAAAAAAATAACAGGAGCAGCAGGCGGTGGAGTAACTAGTCCTGACCTACCTGAGAGAAAAGAGTAAAGTTTGGGTGTAGATTGATTTATATACATGATAAAGTATTAGAAGTAGCCGATCACGAGTACTAAGGAAATAGTACCGCGTATTGGTGGAACAGCTTTAACCAACAACAGTGGACATAAAAAATGCAAACAAGGATTGTGGTGTATGGTACTAACCATCCTGTACATGTCGTCGATTTTGAACTCACGACCTGTATCAATAGCGGCTTTTTACTCAAAGCGAACCTAGAATCCCAATTTGACCTGGCTGATGAGTTACTTGTCGGCAATATGCTCACGTTTGAAATTGAGTCACCAGATGCAATATCGACGTATTTCACTGGGACTTTGTTTGATATCCAATCTGGTTTTGTGTCTGAGCACACTTGTGGTGCAGAGGTGGTCTTAAAGCCTCGCCTTGAGTTACTTAAGCAAACTGAAAAAAGCCAAATCTTTGTACAAGCCAATGTCCAGACTGTCCTCAATAAGTTGATACAAAAAGCCGGCTATTCACAAGACCGGATAAAATGGCGAGTCACTAAAGACTTACCCACGCTACCGCAGTGCGTACAAGCGCTAGAAAACGACTACACCTTTTTCACCCGACTCTTAGCAAAGTACGGTTTAATTTATTGGTTTGAATGCCATGATTTTATTGAGTCGATAGTGATTGCCGAGGGGAATCTTGCAAGTCCGTACATTGAACGAGGCTTACTGTCGGTGACGGATAAAGATAGCCTGGTGCACGAGCATGAAACTGGCTTTGTTGGGTTTACGCAGTGCCAAAGTCACCATCGCTTTAGAATGGGTGGCTCCCAAGTGCATATGAATGCCCATCCGCCTACCTCGGTCAGCTCGGCGCAGCGCAGCTATTTTGAACCTGCTGCACAAAATCCCGCGGAGCAATTTGAGCGCACCGGCAATCTCGAGCTTGCCTATCAACAAGGTAAAAATGAAGTCACGCTGGTAGGAAACGTAGCCGAAGCCAATGCCGGTTATTCGTTTTCGTTAAATGGTAAATTGGGCACAGCGAAAGGTGGCGATTATACCTGTATTCGCAGTAAACAGGTGTATAAGCAAGGCAGTGCCAATGACCCTAAGCAAGTTGCATATCATAGCGAGTCGGTGTGTGTACCACGGGGTGAGCCAATACGTATCGCGCCCCCAGAGCATAGCCCTAAACCGATGGTGTTTACCGCCACAGTGCGCTCGCTGTCGGGGTCAAAGGCTAATCCTCATCTAGATACCCAAGGGCAATATGCCACGCAAGTACATTTTGATAGTCAGGTGACTGAGTCAGTAAAGCGCCTCACACAATATGCCTGTCGCGGCCAAAAGCAGCCTACAGGATTACACTTTCCACTGCTGCCAGACAGTAATGTGCTCATCGGTTGTATGAACAACGACCCAGACCAAAGTTACTTGTTAGGGTTTGCGCTTAATGACACGCAACCATCTGTTGTTACTAGCGCCAATAACGCCCAAAACGTGTTGTGCTCTCGCGGCCAAAACCTATTGATGTTTGATGACACCCCAAATACCCCGCATATTGTGTTGCAAACCCTAGCGAGCAATCAGTACTTAGTGCTACATGGTGATAAAAAGCAGCCTTATATTCACTGGCTTGCACAACTTGGTGCGATGAACATTTTTGCAGCCAAAGACATACAACTTGGCAGTGTTAAAAGCGCAATTCGACTACTCACCAATAAAACCTTTATTGCCAGCGCCAAACAACAACTGGCACTGGAGAGTAAAAAGTCGGTGATTATTGATGCAGCAACCAACCTAGACG
>NZ_JAMXSE010000026.1:0-92068 GCF_024124685.1 Pseudoalteromonas sp. OANN1 | reverse complement strand
ACGTAAAAGCAGAAAGCATACTGAGATTACCCCCAGTATTGAACAAGCCAAGATAGAGCATTAAGCGGTGAGACCCACCCTTGAGAGCCTGTTAAACCGCAGGTGTATACAAATACCGCGTGGGAGATAAGGTACAAGGGCGCGAATACATCAAAGAGGCCGAGGTAGCACCTCATCAAGAGCCCGGATATAAGCACGCAATCACACCAATGATGCAAAAAATGGCTTGTACAATTGGAGGAGTCCATATAAGGCGGTTTATCCACCGAGGGTTTATGTGCTTCGACAAATACTCGTTGAAGAATTTATCCCTCTAACCTAAGCCCAAAGCCCGACATAAAAACAACAAGATCGCTGTGTCAAACAGCTCCTACCTAAAGATGAAACCGAGCAAAAAGCCGATACTGGCTTTTTGCTCTTCACATTTAGCACTGTTAAATAATTGTCTTACGGGTTCTTAGGCGATTAAAGTTAACGTAAACCTCTTTACCACAGTCTAATTTAACTGTGAAACCCGAATACTCCTCTTTGATTTCAATGAGTTTTTCATAATTCTCTTGGAAGTAGGTTTTCGTCGGGATGGATGCGTCTTTAAAGCTGATAAACGCGCCGTATGCCCCTTCAATGGTGGTGTCGCGGCTAACGTCAATCCAATCAAGCGCACGGTTTACATAGCGGTATACTGGATTTGCTTGACCGAGGCGTTTGCTGTCGTAACTGCCGTCGTATTTTAACTCGGTATTCCACCAAGTTTGGTATTGAATGGTGTACTGCGCTGTAGTATACGGGAAGGCAACACGGTCTTTAGCCTCTTCTCGGGTGTCTTCAGCATAAAACTTACCCGCTATCGCACCTAAAGTGACATAACTAAATAGTCCAAGTGGAGCATTTTGTGCAAACAGTAAAGGCGATGTGAGTGAACGCAATAGCGCCAACTTGCCTTGTTCGGTAAGGCCAGACTCACGCACTAGCTTTGAGGTGATCTTGTGTGGCGCTGGGGCATCAAAATCTGGTGTAAATGGTTCGCCATCAAGGCTTGCAGCTAGCGTTCCTTTTAATCCCACTTTTTTGAGATTAGCCAAGGAGTTTCGTGACCAGTCAGACATCAATGCTTCGCTATAATTCTGCTTGGTGTCCGTGCCCGTCACCTGCACTTTAGCAGTGGGAAAATACTGCTTAGCAAACTGAAGCAGCGCCTTTTCGGAGCCTTGCCAATAACCGTACATAGTGCTTGGGTGCGCTAACGTTTTTTCGTAACCAGATGATTTTTCACTCTCGCTAATATCTGGTATGGCGTTGATTTTTAGGTTAGTACCAACTAAGTTCTCGGTATCCTTTCCTGTATCGTTAATCGCATCTTCCCACTGGCTGAGCAGCTGCCAAGTTGCTAAGTCTGTAGAGCCAACTGCCTCATTATTCCAGTTAATTTCAAAGCGGTGGATTTCGTCAGGTAGCTCAAAAGCTTTGACTCTAAACTCTGTCACAATCCCATAACTTAACGCCCCACCTCCGCGCAGTGCCCATAAAATCTCCTTATTTTCGGTTTCAGAGACTTCAACTCTTGAGCCATCTTGCAAAATAACAGTCGCACCAACGAGTGACTCACAGCACATCCCTTTTGCTCGCGTCCACGGGCCCCAACCACCGCCTTGAATATACCCAGCTAACCCAACCGTGGCGCAAGTGCCGTGCGGAATAGTTAACGGCGGAATATCCTTGTAACCAGATTCAGCAAGCTTTGGTACTAATTGATAGAACCGATAGCCCGAGCCAATATGTGCGATATAGTCATCGCCTTCTTTCTCAATGGAGAAGTCTTTTAAACCGCTTAAATCCAGTAGCACCACATCAGTGCCGCTGCACTCCCCTTCGTGATCATGACCGCCAGAGCGCACTCGAATGGGTAAGTTATAGGCTATCGCTTCTTGATAGGCGCGCATCACATCATCGGTGTTATTACACATCACAATCACCGAGGGCGAAAACTGAAATCGTGTGTTAAATATAAGCGCTTTAGCTTGATATTCTCTAAAGCGCTCCATCGAAGTATCACCCGTTGGCAATAACGTAAGTAACTGCTTTTCGGAAAAACCATGTTTGCTTTCTAACGCGAGTATAAATCCTTGTGTCGCGCGCCAATAGCGGTCGATACGCTTTTGTGCTTCTTCTAACTGAGATTCAGGGATTGGTTTATTGGATTGTTTAGGCATTGTTGTTTCCTTGCGCTGTGCTATTTCCACATGGACAGTCGTCCACTTTGTTACCCGTAATGGCTTCGGCGAGATCTTGTATCGCCGGTGCGAGATCCTTTTTATCAATATTGACTTTAATGAGGTACGGCTTACATGGGTTTTCATGAAGCGCAGCAAAAACCTCATTTAGATCTGCGACGGTCTCTACATTCAAATATTCGACAAAATACGCATTCGCTAATGATTTATAGTCCCAACGATGCAGATCATCAAATGGTGCAAATGCCCCCGCAGGAGTAAACGCACAGATATCAACGAACGACTGCTCAATTGCATACACTTGGTTACTCATTACAAACACTGCAGTATTGAGTTTGTTATGACTAATGCTAGACAGTGTTTGGCACATCATCATAAACCCACCGTCGCCGGCAACCACAACACTACGTCGATTATCAGCCAAGGCTGTGCCAAGTGAGCAACCGGTTTCATGACCTAACGACCCCCAAGCTGCATCACTAATAAAGCGACTTTCTTCAATACCAGTTAAACGCGCCGCCATATAAAGCGAAGAGCTTTCACCTAAAATAAGGTTGAAGTCACGCACCTTTTGGCATTGGGCTAGCTGCTTTTGGTATGTGCAAAAGAAGTTTTCGTAGCTGATGGCATCGCAATCATGTACGGAACTATTCAAATAGGGATTTTCCGGCAACGAGCAATGCGCACGATGCTGCATCGGATAATGCTCAATATACACCGTTAAATCATCAATAAACTGTGCTAAATCGATACCGCTAAAGCGCTCGCAGTTACCAATTCTTGCTTCACCCATATTCACGCGGATCAATTCGTTACCTTGCGTTTTTAACATGGTCAGGTAATCGTCGGTGAATATCGCTCCCAACGCTAAAATGCAATCTCGTTTGCTAACAAAATCAAACGTTTCAGGCCATGATGCTTCACCCGCATAGGTGCCAACAAACAACTCCTTCCCAAGCCCTTGCGCCTCACTTAATACTGATTTGGCTAGCGTGGTCGTGGTATACGGAATATTGAGATTACAGAGCAAGCTCTCGACTTCCCTTTGTATGCCAAGCCGCGTGATCTCAATGCCTAATAATACCAATGGCTTCTCAGCCTCTTTGAGCCGGTTGATTACTTTATCGAGTAAACTTGCCATCATCGCAGGATTAGATGCAGGTTTTGGGATCACTAAATGGCCATCTGGTTTATCACAAGCTGCGCCCCACACGTTTTGCCATGCTTCTAGATAAATAGGCCGCTTTTCACTCATGGCAAGGCGTAACGCATTATCAATAATCTCAGGAGCAGAAGCAGGATCCGAAAGAATTTCACTGGCGACAGTGACGTTTTCAAACACCTTTTTATCAGCGCTATAGTCACCGGTAGAGTGATGAAATAACACGCCTGTTTCTTCAATATCTACACGGTTTTCAGCCGATGGGCTTGCCGATATAACGACAACAGGATTACGCTCGACATAAGCGCCTGCGATGGCGTTTAATACACTGAACGTGCCAACGCCATATTGCACCGACACCGCGCCAATTCCACGGTATCTTGAATATCCTTCCGCCGCGTAGCCTGCCCCTAGCTCGGTTACATCACCTATTGCGTCAATACCAGGAAAGTTATCAAGAGCAGTCATGAATTCTTGCACATAGTCACCTGGCACTTGAAACACCTTATCAAGGCCCAACTGCTTTAATCGCCACAGTAAATGGTCGGCAACCGTAAAATTAGCGGTACTCATGATTAATACCTCGATAAGCGAACTCTGTGACTTCGTCTAGCGTATCTGAACTGGCATTTGGCTGTTGCTCAGAATGTTGACATGAGCACCCACCTTTACGGCAATCTACTGGTAAGTAGTTGTGGTGTGACTCAAGCCACTGTTCATACTGGGCTTTGTCTTTGGATAACCAATTAGGCGTTGGTAAAGCAAAGAACTCAGCCAATGTTGATTCAGCCGTATTTAACGCCCCTTCAACCCAGCCTTGTTCATAGGAGTACGCTTCGCCAACAATATAGATTTCTTCACTCGCAACAGGGTGGCGCATTCTGCACATGATCTCATCGAGACGATAATTGGCTTTCCACTCATGCCAGCCACCGCCATAAGGATCATCTCCCCATTCTTGGTAGATTGCTGAATATGGCATTGGGAGTGCTTTTTGATTATGTAACGCTTGAATTTGGCGATGTGCCGCTTCCACCATCCCGGTGGTAATTTGATACTGGTTTTTAGGTACTATCTCATTTTCGGTATAGCCTTGTGCCCCATAGGCTGGCATATAGCCTTGGTAATGCTCGCCCTTTTCTAAACCTTTCCAGTAAGGGATAGTGCCAATATCATTGTAAGAAGCCATTAGCAGCGAGTTGGTATTAGGCTCACCATAGGTATGCTCTACTTTACATACCTGTTCGCCTTTTTCGTTGGTCTCGTATTCAAGGCATTCTTTTTGATCGCATTCCGTGCCCATGTAATAAGTTTGACGGATTGGTAAGTCAGTGACAGAGCGACCAGCAACAAGCCCCAAACTGCGCCACCAAGGTTGCTCGTAAGCCATAAACATCTTAATCGCTTTTTGGATAAGTACTGATGGAATGTTTTCTTTCAACCAAGGGTCGTCAAAGAACGGCGATTCAATCAGCTCAAGCGAGCGCCTTGGCATAGCCAAAATAAGCCGCTTCACTTTGATGCTATATGCTGGAGCATCTTTATCGACCACTTTTCCACCGCCATTCACTTGTGTTGGTTGAAAAGTGAGTTCATAACGATACTCGCCACAATCATGCAGCTCAATTTTTGCAAGTCGATGCAACATATTAACGCGCTTACAGCGATCCAGGCAGCCCGGTGCCGCTGCAAACTCTTCACATAGCTTCAGCGGTAACGCCTGAAAACCATCTTTGAGTGTTTTAAATACCGTATCATCACTATATTCAGTGGCAGGCAGCTGAGTAACCGCGCTGGCATTCGCCACATTAGCATCGTAGCCACCCGCTTCTTTCATAAAAAGATATGCTTCGTTACTCAACACATGCTCAAGCAAGTTCCAAAAGCCAAAGCGCCAGATTTCCTTGCCAAACACTTTGACTTTCATCTGCTCTGCAAGAGACATATCGGCAAATCCCGGGCAGATGAGGTTCATGACTTTAACTTGAAGATCTTCCGGTCCATAGCCTCGCTCTGTTTCTTCAAGCTTGTATGGGATTTTATCTGGACACTCGGCGAAATCACGATATCTAAAATATTGTCCGCGCAGGTAAAAGAGGTTGTTTTCACTGCCTGCTTCAGGAGAGCTTTCTGCATTTGAGGGGTATAACGGCAGCTTTGAGCCCATTGGGAAGTCTTTGGTTTGGAGTTTTAGCTCATCCACCAGCGTACTCACCATCACATGATCGTCAGGAATAAAGCGCATTCCACCAAGCTCAGCCACAACGTTGGGCAACCCCGGAAGCGTGCGACTGTACAAACGACCACCGATACGATCGCTATATTCAAATAAGCCTATGCGATGTGTATCACCAAGTTCTTGCTGAAGACGCCATGCACTATATACACCCGATACACCGCCACCCACAATGGCAATATCTAGTTCTTTATTCATTTTAATATGCTCCTTTAAGCTATTACTTTAAAAGCATATTTAAGGGTCGTGATTTTATCTATTACACCGAGTTACAAGAGATTACAGAGACATTACAGCAACTGCAAAAACCACTTTTCCCTAAACAAGCATAGATATGTAACCCAATGTTTTTAGCCAAAATGCTTAGCTAATCGCATTTATTTTGATTAACGCAAATGCCGTGCAAACGGCAATGACTCAACTCGGTGAAGAAATCTGCATAGTCCTACTGATTTCTTATTCCGCCTAAAAGATGTTTATTAATCAAACAAGTCACTTAGCATAATCTTGGTTTTCTTTTTCACCAATTGGCGCTGACTCGATTAAAACAATTGAAATGAAAGTTTCACAAAAAAACTTCTAAAAAACTCAATTTTTACGCAAACAAACATTGACCTTACCACCGTGGCAATCTTTACAGTTATTTAACTTGGCAGATTCATCCTTAAGGTGAAGTTGACTTTTTATTAACCTCACTTTGTTAGTAGGGCATGGAAATTAATTACTTCGTGCGTTACCGCTTTGGCACATGCTTGTCGGTAAACAAACTAATTAGGCCGTTACTCAAAGGTATTAAACACCTTTAACACAACTACAGATAGAGACTAACGAAATGAAATTAAAAGAAAAAATGGTTGGAAAAGTAGAGCAAAAGCTCCTAGAGATGATCCGTATGGATGTCGCTGAACACTACCCGACTGTCTCCGCCTTTTATCTAGAAGGTGGGCATTTTGATCCGCGTTATTCCGCTACCGAATTCTCAATAGATTCAATGGTAAAGGTGTTAAATGTCGCGAACAACGCGATTCTAGAGCACAAGAAAAAACTTAAAGTGGTGCTTGGCGTGTTGATAGACGATCTGGGCTTACAGTGCGGTAGTGAGTCTTGTGATATTTCTGCATCCCCAGCAATGACCACCGACAGCCAAGGACTTGCGCCATTACCTGACGAGCTAGAAGCCGTATTAAATGATTACAGCATTGTAAAACGCGACCGTTTAGTACTTCAAGGTGAGCGCAATTGTAAAAACCGCGGGATCCAATCTTTACGTAAAATCATCGCGCAAGATTTAGCAAGTTTCCCACAATTGTCACTCGCAACGAGCAACGGTGTAACTAAAATTCTATTCGAAAACAGTAAGGGAGTAGACATCGTTTTAGCTGAATCAAAAGATAAGGATATATGGACGGCAAAATGCCCGCTTATCATGGCGCAGCACTATAAAGATACATACCAAAAAGCACTGAAAATGAACCCTCAGGCAGGAGTATTCCACATTATGGACTTCTCTGAAATGGATGACTTTCACAAAGTCGTAAACGGTACTGAAGTAGCGTTAGGAATTTTCCTACAAGATGAAAGCCTTGGCGACAATATCGTTAAGATCTCCAATATCTTCTTGTCTGACTTTGATATGGAAGATTATTCCATTAACACCCAAACCAGCACCCTAGCCGAAACTTGCGAAGCGTAACGCACGCATTTATCCGCTTCAATTTGACTGTTGCCCCAATTTTATACGGAGATTTTTTATGTCACTCATTACAGCACTAGAGAGTAAGTCCACTACTGAAGCGTCGCTACGCTTTCCTATCTATTTAGATCATAACGCCACAACACCGTGCGACGAAGCTGTCTTACAAGCCATGTTACCTTACTTTTGTAACGACTTTGGTAATGCTGCAAGCATGTATGGTTTACATGGCTGGAACGCCCATAAAGCGGTCGAACAAGCGCGTGAAAAAATTGCAGATGCCCTTGGCGCACAACCTGAAAATTTTATCTTTACTTCTGGCGCGACTGAAAGCAACAACTTAGGGATCCGCGGCGTGTTTCGTGCTTGTAATCACAAAGGCAAGCACATTATTACTTCGTCGATTGAACACCCAGCAACGCTTGCAACACTTAGAGATCTAGAACAGGAAGGCGCTCGCGTTTCTTATCTTGAGCCGTTACCAGATGGCAGCTTTGATATCGACGCAATGAAGGCCGCAATCACGCCTGAAACGATTTTAATCACCGTGATGTACGCAAATAACGAAATCGGCACCATTAATCCAATCGACGACATTGCCGTTATTGCACAGCAACATGGCATTCTATTTATGTCTGACGCCACACAAGCGCTAGGCAAGGTCGATATCAATCTAACCACTTGCCCTATTGATATTTTAACTTGCTCGGCACACAAAATTTATGGCCCTAAAGGGGTTGGCGGCCTGTATTTAAGACATCAGCATGGCAGTAGAGTGGTTGATATTAGACCGCAGATCACCGGTGGTGGAAGCGAGCAAGGGCTACGCGGTGGCACGTTAAATGTACCTGGCATTGTTGGTTTTGCCAAGGCAGTGGAACTTGCACAGCGAGAACTAAGAAATGGCGCAATTGACAAAGTTGAACAGCTAAGGGACAAGTTAGAAGATGGTTTATTGGAGCTACAACAGGTGCAAGTCAATGGCATAAGCGAAGAAAGACTCCCGCATGTTTGTAACGTCTCTTTTCATGACACCGACGGTAAAAAAATGCTGAGCTTATTAAAGAAAAGCATTTCGGTCAGTACTGGCTCAGCTTGTTCGTCAAGCAACCTATCGCCAAGCCACGTATTAACCGCACTTGGGCTATCGGATGAACTGGCACAGGCAACCATACGCTTTAGTCTAGGCAGGCATACTACAGAAGCCGAAATTGACTTCGCACTCAACAAGGTTAGAGAAGTCGCGGCGCTAACTTTACTTCTCTAAATAATACTAAATTATTCCCAATCAAATACTTAAGGAGAAAAATATAACAATGGAAAACTTATCGAATTTAGCCAATGCACTTGATTACTCAGACATTATTCACCTTGAGTTTTACGTGCAGGAGCAGCTTGCAAAGGGGAAAGAAATTTGTGATTTGATCATTGGAGATTTTGACACGCAACAATTTCCGATGCCCAACTACCTTACCGCACAGATCCAGCAAGCTTACGAGAACAAGCATAACGATTATCCCCCGCTTGAGGGGGTGTTATCACTTCGCGATGAAGTAGCAAAACAAACTAAAAAGCGCTTTAACGTCAGCTACAACCCAGACACAGAGATGCTGATCTCTGGCGGTGCAAGACCTTTGCTGTATTCTGCAATGCTCGCTACAGTGAGCGCAGATGACAAGGTGATCTACCCTGTTCCTTCTTGGAATAACATGTTTTACACCACCATGTGTGGTGGCAAGCACGTGCCAATTGAAACCAGCGAAGCAAATCAGTTTTTACCTACAGCGGAACAGCTCCAAGCGCATATATCTGACGCGCGCCTTATCACCTTATGCTCACCGCAAAACCCTAACGGCTCCATGTTTTCAAAGCAACAGCTCAGTGAAATCTGCGACATGGTTGTCGCAGAAAACGCGCGCCGCAGAGCGATAAACGCCAAACCACTCTATGTTATCTACGACCAAGTGTACTGGATGCTGACAATGCAAGAGGTTGAGCATTATCATCCGGCGTCGCTTTGCCCAGATATCAAGCCTTACTTAATAGTGGTTGATGCCGGCACCAAAGCTTTTGCCGCAACAGGTATTCGAGTTGGGTGGGCGACAGGCCCACACGAAGTGATAGCAAAAATGCAGGTGATCCAAGAACATATAGGTGCAATGGCCCCGACGGCAGAGCAACTTGCCACTGCGGTGTTATTTCAAAATGAAGCCTACCTACAAAGTTATTTAGCCGGCTTTAAAGAAAAAATATTAGCCTCAATGGCGGTACTGCATCAGGGTGTTCAGGATATGAAAAGCGCAGGCATGGCAATCGATTCATTTATACCAAATGCCGGCATTTATATGACCTTGAAGATCGACGCCATCAATATGGAAACACCCGACGGAAACGTACTCGAAAATGCAGTTCAAGTTAGTCGTTATTTAATTGATAGCGCAGGGTTAGCACTTGTGCCATTCGCCAGCTTTGGCTGTCGCTCTAAAGCGTCACAGCTTTGGTATCGCGCTGCCGTTTGCACTATTTCACCGAGTGAAATTGAAGCGGCGCTGCCAAGATTACAAAGTGCACTGCTCGCACTTACCCAGTCAAGACTATTACTTGAGGCTTAGCGCTATTCTGGACAACAAAAAAGCCAGTCTTCTTTATTGAAGACTGGCTTTTTAACGTTTGCCTATTCTAACCTTCGGCTACTTTAGGCTATTTTGGCAAAGCCCATCTAAAATTGGACAGTTTGCATTTTCGTCACCACTACAGTTGTCCGACAGCTGTTTCAAGGTCTCACGCATTTGCTGAAGTTCATTGATTTTATGCTCAATCTCATTCAAATGATGCTGCGCTATCGATTTGACTTCACGGCTAGTACGGTCTGGGTTTTGTAACAAATCGAGTAAAGACTGGATCTGCGCAATAGGAAACCCCAGTTTTCGTGCTTGCTTTATCACACCTAGTAATTGTAATTGTTGCGAGTCGTACAGCCGGTAACCCGCTTCACTTCTTTTGCTGCACTTTAGTAGCCCGCTTGCCTCATAATGGCGGATCATTTTTGCAGAGAGTCCTGTACGCTGCGCGGCTTCACCGATTGTGATCAGTTTTTCCATGACGTTTACTCCTTTGGTTGCCAACGTTGCAATAACAACGCATTGCTAATGACTAGTAAACTACTGGCCGCCATCGCCGCACCTGCAAAAATAGGGTTAAGGTAACCCAGTGCTGCCAATGGAATGCCAATGACATTAAAGATAAATGCCCAAAATAGATTTTGCTTGATTTTGCGATAGGTTAATTTTGCCATCGCTAAAGCAGATGCCACTAAGCTTGGCTCGCCACGCATCAGCGTCATTGCCGACGCGCTTACCGCCACTTCCGTACCGGTTGCCATTGCGATACCCAGATCAGCCTGTGCCAGCGCTGGGGCGTCATTGATCCCGTCGCCGACCATTGCCACACAGTAACCTTGCTGTTGGGCATTAGCAATATACTCAGCTTTGTGCTCTGGCAGTACTTGCGCTTTATAATCGTCCAGCTCCAGCAATTTAGCATTGTACTGTGCACTACTTTGGCTGTCTCCGGTCAACATTGCAACTTTAATTCCTTGCTGCTTAAGCTGTTTGACCGCGGTATAGGCATGAGCTTTAAGCTCGTCAGTAAAGTAGAATAGCGCCAAAAACTCGCAACTCAGTTCACTATTTTGGCTCACTAACCAAGATAAAGAAGCGCCGGGTATTTCTTCTGGTAGCGCAGGCAAGGTTAAGCCTAACTCTTGCATCCAAAAACCGCTCCCCAAATAGACTGTTTTATCTTGGTATTGTGCTTTAACGCCTCTACCCACCACCACTTTAAAGTCGCTTACAGGAAGTAATGACAATTGCTTTTCTTGTGCCTTATTGACCACAGCCTTGGCAAGCGGGTGTTCGCTGTATTGCTGTAACGATGCCGCTAGCTGTAACACGTCGTCTTGATGATACGTAAAAGTGTGCATATTGCTAAGCTCAGGTTTGCCCACCGTAAGCGTGCCCGTTTTGTCAAAAATCACCATATCGATGGCAGTTGCTTGCTCCAATGCACCAGCATCCTTTACTAAGATCCCATAGCGCGCGGCAGTGCCTGTACCTGCCATAATCGCGGCAGGTGTAGCTAAACCAAGCGCACACGGGCAAGCAATAACAAGAACAGCCACCGCATTCAGAATACCTGTTGGCCAATCTCCTGTGCTGAGCCCCCATGCAAAAAATGTAATGAGCGCAATCACCAATACCGCTGGTACAAATACCGCACTCACTTTATCCACCAACGCTTGCACTGGTGCTTTCGCGCCTTGTGCTTGTTCAACCAAACGAATAATTTTGGCTAGGGTCGATTCTGCGCCAACACTCGTTGCATCCACTTCAAGCACGCCATCAAGATTCACCGAACCACCAGTAACTTTATCTGTTTGTGCTTTATAAACAGGCACGCTTTCACCGCTGATAAGCGCTTCATCTACCTGTGAGTGACCTTCAACTACAACGCCATCAACCGGTATACGCTCACCAGGTTTGATCAATAGTCGTTCGCCACTTTTTACTGCCCCAGCTGGGACTTCTTGCCAACTGTTATTACGCCAGACCATAGCCGTTGTTGGCCTTAAGCTTTCAAGCGCTCTAAGGGCGCTGGTTGTACGCCGCTTGGCTCTGTGTTCAAGGTACTTACCCAGCAGTACCAAACTCAACACGGCACTGCTGCTTTCGAAGTATAAATGCGGAGCGTCATGCTCACCGCTGAATGTCCACCATAAATACACTGAAAGGCCATACGCTGCACTGGTGCCGATAGCCACCAGCAAATCCATATTCCCCGTCCCTGCTTTTATCGCTCCCCATCCGGCACGATAAAAACGCGCTCCAAAATAAAACTGAACAGGTGTTGCCAGTGCCCATTGCATCCATGCCGGAAGCATCCAGTTTTGGTTAAACAGCATGGCAAACATGGGTAACACCATAGGTAGGGTGAGTGTCAGTGACGCCACTGCTGGGAACCAATCAGCGCGATAAAAGGGAGTTGCTGCCACTTGTTCGCTTGACTCATCCGAGCCTGCTTGTGGCTGCACCACGGTGTAACCGGCGTCGTTAAGCTGGGCTTCTATTTCAGCGAACGGTAATTCTGCCACTAAAGTTAAGGTGAGCTTTTCAGTCGCTAAATTGACCTCAGCTTTAATTACCTGCGGTAATGCTTGCGCCGCCTTTTCCACTCGGCTCACACAAGACGCACAAGTCATGCCTTTAACTTGATATTGCACTTCACTGGTATTGACCTTGTAGCCGGCATCTTTTACCGCACTCACCAACGCTGATACTTCCGCACTGCCCTCTACCGACACTGCTTCCATTGCTAAATTAACACTAGCACTGACAACGCCAGACACTTTCTCTAAGGCTTTCTCAACTCGGCCAACGCATGAGGCGCATGTCATGCCTGATACATTAAATTTTATTACCTTGTCCATTTCTATCTCCGCAAACGCGTTAATTCTCATTGTTGGACACTAACCCTTACCCTCATGGTAAGGTCAAACAAAATTGTTCATTCATCTAACAGAAGCTTATTGTTAAATATTAGTTGACCTTACCATCAAGGGAAGCTTCACAGTGCAAGCTCTTTAATCCACAAAGGAAATAATGATGTTAAGACTAAGAGTAGAAAAAATGGTCTGCGGTCACTGCGTAAAAGCAATCACAGAAGCAATGCAAGCGGCTGATAGCCAAGCGCAAGTGAATGTCCGCCTCGATGATAAAATCGTTGAAATTTCAAGCACCAAAGGAGAAGACGAGGTTATCGCTATTATTCGTAATGCAGGCTATAACGCAGAACTCATCAACGAAAGCTTTGCCTAACTCCCAGAACTTATCAATCCAAGTCGACCCAAACCACTTTGCATTAGTAAGGTGGTTTATCCACTCACTTCCACCTTTATTGCCACTCGCACTTGTTTTATACAGCTCACGTTAATAAACGCTCACAATAATTCACACTTTGACAAAGCGCAGACAATGCGGAACAATTACGCCGTTTGTATTAGGTGAAATCAATACAACTGCGACTAAAGGAATAATTTAAGGACAACACAATGAGCTTTATCGGCGCCGGTGCAGGCAACGAAGCCCAGAGCGTGCAATACAATGTCGACGCGCAAACTGCCAAATTACGAACCTCAGGTTCAGCTTCTTGGAGACACAACAATCCAGCCCTACTGCCATTAAATATTAGTGCAAAGCGAAATCAAGCGCTGGGACAAGCCTACCGTATTGCGATATTTCCCGACCGTGCTGCGGGAGAGCAAGCCTTTTTAGAAGAAATCGAAAGAGCCAAATACGGCGATTTTACCTTAGGCCAAATGGTCAATGCGTTTATTCCTGACTACATCATCGACCCACCACAGTGGGATGAACAAAACCAAACGGCTGTTCTACCGCATATTGAGCCAATAACGGGGATGGATGTGAGTCTGCCAATTAGCGACCCACAAGCATTCTTAGACTTGGTAACCCTTAAGCTGGGTTGGCAAGTAGGAACTGAGAGTGATGTTGCCAGAGATTTTGAAGCCGAAGCCAGACAAGCGTCTATCGTGTCAAACGCGAACGTTCTCATTAACGGTAGAACCGCTGTGCATAGCGGCAGCGGCGGTGTGTTATGCACAGTAGACGTTTGTTTGACTAAGATAGGCAAAGTGGTTGTGCCTATTCCTTATGGCAACATCGCCCGCTCATCAGACGCCGCAAGCGTTGCCAGCTCAGTAAAAATTCAAGGTAACGGTGCGGCCAATATCAAGTCTAACTTTTCAAAAAGTACGGGAGATCAACCTGGTAATAAAAAAGGTATCGCTAGCCGAACATTGGGTAAAAAAGCAGAGTTTCTGCAAGGCAGCTTTGATGTTTACATCGAGGGAAAACCGGCGGTTAGGCAGGGAGATTTAATGGTATCTAATAATAAAAACACGCCCCCCGCACCATTGAGCCAGCCCGGCGGTGCGACTCCTGCAGGCTTTGATGTAGTGCTTGGCGCTGAGCCATTAAACCAAGACGGTACGAATAAGATCAATATAAAAGTGTCGGGTAGTAGCAAACCTAGCGATGAAGAGGTGAAGATAGGATGAGCCACACTTTACCAACCAAAACCAATACTAACAGTAATTTTAGAGAACTTGTTTTTGAGGGCTATGCAAGCGACAAAGAAGTGGTCTCTTTGATGCTCAAAGACACCTCGGTTGATGGCACAAAAGAAGGCTATTATAAGGTCCCCCTTTACACTTCAAACACGGTAGACCAACAAAGCAGCGATGCCGACATTGAGCTGGTGCACATTTATCCATTTTTATACGACACGCCAGAACAGCAACTACAATCAGCCTCTCCAGTAACCAGCGGATTTATCTATATTTATGTCGATGGCTATTTATGGCGTGAGCTACAAGTTATCGAACCTGAAGACTTTGACGCTCCGGCGCTATTCTCAGATGTGAATTTGTATTGGCAAAAAGGTTTTTTAAGTTGGAAAAAGTCGGCCAGTAAGCCAAACTCACGACCGCAAGGCACGCGTGCAGCAACTTGTAAGCCAACCAGCAGCATTCTCGTCCCGCATAAACTAAATGGCAACGAAGTAAGCGTAGAAATCGCATGGTCTGAAGTACAGTGGTCATGGGAGCAAGTCTTGTTGTTTGGCGGGTTTAATGAGCAGGATCCGCGTTTAAATACCGGCACGCCACTCGCTGACGAAGAAAGACATTGCCCTGCCCCTGAAGGTGCAGCAGCGCTCAGAGCACAGCGCATGACTAAGCTGGATAACTTAGGGCAATTTGCCACAGGCTATAACGACCAAGGCAAAGTTGTTAACACCCCGACACTTCATCAAAAGCTGCACCTTCCCGAGCGCGATAAAATCGCCCAAGTGCCGATTTTTGACGGGATCCATGTGGCTCGATATTTCATGTCACAAATTCAAGATCTCACCACGGATATTCAGCACTTACTCAACAAGTTATCAGGGTTAGATAGTGCAACCGGTAAAATTGATCTGCAACAACAAGCTAAGTATGAGCTCGCCAGCTTTATGGCGCAGGTTTTTTACCACCAAGCCGATTCGATTTTAGATAAAGACATTGAAATTCAAAGCAGTGGAGAGAAGCTTGTAGAGTCAGATGAAGACGCAGTCGACTTTGCCAATAAATTAAAAGACTGGCGCACTTCTCATTTAGAGGAAGATAAATTCTTTAAGTTTTTGGAAGAAAAGACCTTCCAAAAACTTGCTCGCCGCATTGCAGAAATCTCTGACGAACTAGTCGAGTTCTTAAACCAAGAATCTCTTAGTGCAGGTTTTACTGAATGCTTCAAAGACTATGCCTACCAATCAGATCTGAGGTTCTTTGAAGCATACGACTTGGTCACCGATGTATTTCTCGCGTTAAAGCCTCACCCAGCCGCACCGCTTGCACACCTTAATACAGACAAAGAGTTTTGGCATGAGTTAAGTTCAGGCTATCAGGGGCAAGATTTTATCCTGCAATGTCTGGGTCAACACCCAACAAAACCAGCTAAGCAAATCACCCAATTTTTGTTTCCAAAGCCCACAGGCGACAAACTACATGACTACGAAAAGGCGGAATATGATCGCTTTGCATTGCCTTTAACTAGCGCCAAAATACAAAAGATCCATGATCAAGAAGCCGTCTTGCCACAAGAAGAGAGTGAGCAAATGGGGCGCCGCCTCTCCCAAGTGATTATGGGTTTAGCTGGCAGTTTATTCGAAATTCCAGAGGCCGCTTATAACCTCTCTACACATACGGGAACGCTTGGGGAACAAAAGGCCCAAACTCGTGAGGCAATGGATGCAACACAACATGAGATAGCGCAGTCAGAACAAGCCCTTATCAACGCTGAAAGAGAAAAAGCAAAAGCATTTAAAGAGTTACAAGAAAAGCGTGCTGAGTATGAGTATAAGAAGAGTGTGCTTGAAAACTTAACAGAGCAAGAACACGGAATGAGCAGAGCGCAGCTTGATCAACAATTAGAACTGGAACGTGCGCGTCTACGAGAGTTAGAGGCTAAATTTGCTAAAGCAAAAGTTGCAGTCAGTCGTTCTAGAAAACAGGTCAACTCTTTTGTGAAGGTAAACAATGCTTGGAAGAAGTATCCGTTTGCAAAGCTCATTGATGCAAAAGCGGACGTGTTGCAACCTTTGATGCGCTTGGTCGATATATCAGCACCTGGGTACTTAGTTGAAGTGGAAATGAGAGTGCAAGATTACCTCAACGGGAATTTTCCTGAAGGGTATATGCCACTTGATCCTCAGTCTCGAAAATTGGCTGCAGAAAAGCAAATTAAAGAACTCAACCAAATTATTCGCGGCAGTAATAAACGCAAAATAGACGTTGGATATAGAGGTTCTAAGCTCAAACTATCGTTAGAAGACGTACTAAATTTAAACAAACGACTTGAATTTCTAACCCAGTCTCTCAATCAAGCGGAAACCATCACAACGATAGAAAGCAAAAACAAAACCATTGCATATTTGATAAAAATTACTGGTGCTGATGTCTCAGCCAAGTCAGCAGAATCAACAGCCCAAGCAATTTATGATACGGCTGTAGAAGAGGCAAAACAGTATGCAACAGAGCTAGATAATCAACATGCAACACTTAAAAAGTTGTCTGATAGGCTCGCAAATTTACAAAAATGGCAAAATGCGGCCGTTACAGAATCTGTATCTGGGCAGTCATTAAAGGGGGGAATGGCGGGTATACTCGGTATTGTATATATCTTTGAAGTCGCTAACTTTAGACAAGCCTTTTTGAATTGGGATATTAGTGGAGATAGAAAACTCGTTGACTTCATGGGTAGTATTGCTGATCTAGCGGCGATTCATTTCTCTACTCTCTCAATGGTCACAGAGATGAAAGTTGGGTTACCTAGCCTGCGCCAATATCAAGAATTTCAACAGTACAAAATGGCGAAAGGAAATCTCAGCGCCGTTCGTAAGTTTGGTCCTGAGTTTGCAAAAAAAGCAAACATCATTACATGGACAGCTAGATTAAACCTCCTAGCATCTGCATATAGTGCTGGGTTGTCAGGCTTTGATGCCTATTACGCGTTTAAACGCGGTGACTCTGGTGGCGCTGCAGGCCTGAGTATTGCAACAGCAGGCTTTGTCGCGCTAGCAGTTGAAACGGCGCCAACCATACTTGCCACGATTACCAGAGGCGTTATTTTAAATCCCATGAGTAAACTGGGCTATGTAGGACTCATTCTGGTAGTACTTGGATACGGTATTTATTATCTATTACGCGATGAACCACTAGAAGCTTGGATTAAAGCTTGCCCGTGGGGCAGTGACGCATATGGTGGTGGCGAGCGTGATTGGTTTGGTGACAACCCCTATTACTGCTGGAAGACAAACCCCGAATATGCACTTCATAGTCTCTATGATCAGTTATTTTCTCCAAAAATATTTAGTGACGTATCTGTTGTACAATTACACACTCCCTCTCGGATATATGACAAGGTAACCTCCAAAGGCAAGTTCCAAGTTGCAAAGTTTAATGTGCAAATTCCAGGTCATATTCCAGAATCAGAGCTTGGTTACTTAGACATTCAGCTAGACATTCGCCCACTATTAGCTGGAAAACCTTGGAGCTCGTTAATTGCTGTTGCACCCACGGGACAAGCTCAAACCGCATTAGATTACTTTTGGCAAAATACCAATATCATCGTTAATCCTAGTTTAACGGGTTTAATTATTGAATTTGAAGAAAGTGCACTTTATCCCTATTTTGATAAATTCAATCATTCTAAAATTCAAATCAGAATGCGGTGTCGAAAATATCCTAAAGGCAAAGGAGCAACAATATACTCTGGTTCATCTCAAGAGTTAAGGTTACCTGCATCAGAAAGAGACGAAGAAGGAAATATAGAAAAGTCAGACCTTTGGGCTGAGCAAGTTATTAACGTCGAAATCGAAGATTATGGCATGAGCCCTGCGGGCGTGTTGCAGCGAATCCTAAATTAACGAAAGGCTACCCATGAGAGACAAGTTAAAATCTAATCAATCAGTTCTTGCTTTTATAGCAATTTTGGTAAAGAAAATTGTTGAAAAGGTGATGGAAACTGAGGGTAAAAAGGAGACACAAACGTTAGCTCCTCCGGCGCCTGTAGATAAGGTAGTGCATGATCGGCCGATAATAGAAACACCGCTGCTAAAAATAGAAGACTCGATACCACGAGACTTTAAAATTAGTAAAGGCATGCAAAAAGTGGCTGTAAATAGTAAAGCAGACTTTGTCTTGCAAGATAATAACGTGCTCTCATCGAACCAACGTATCGCATTAGGCGGAGCTGACTTTGCGCGAGCTGGGAAACTAGCGAATATCGTTTTTGCTTATATGGCCTCAATATTTGCGCTTGTTTGTCTCCCCGTATACTTGAAAGAGTCTGAGCCTCATATCCTTTACCTTATGATTGGGTTAGTGGCGTTTGCGAGCTTCGTTTTTTATAGAGTTCATAGAATTAAACACTATACTTCTGAAGTGCTAAGGGTCGACTTCTTCCGAAATACAGGCCTTGTCACTTTTCCCATTGGCAATAACGAAGGGAGCTTCTCGTTAACACTTGATGAAGTTGAACTGTATATTGTAAAGGTCTCCTCGGGTAAAGGTGTGATGCATAACTTGGCGTTTTTAGCCCCACAGCGATACCCAAAAACACTTAAGCGCCAAACGCTTTATTCCACCGATTGGGAGCCAAAGGACATGGATAGCAGCGTGCAGCTGTGGAGTGAAATCCACCGTTTTATGGATACCACTCAGCCCATACCAAGTTCGTTTTATAAGGGTTGGCAAGAAACGATAGAGAGCCCCTATCTTGACCACCAAGACCATATTCAAATATTAGGCGAAGATTTAGTAAAACAAGCCCCCTTTTATGACTTAAAAAATAACCGTCCGTTAGATAAAGTGTTTTGGTAATACTCGAATTAATCTCTATAACAAGGAGTTTTTGTGACAATAAAAAAGTTAATTAAGAAATGCGTTGAGCATATTCTAGATGAAGGAACGCCTACTCGTGCAATCACTGATGTGAGTGTGCAAAATCAACAACCCAAATATGGTCAAGCTTATCAACAACAGCCGCAACAAGTAATACGAAATGGTCAGCAAGTTACGATGACAAGATCTCAAGTTTCAACAAAGCGAGAGCCCAACCCAGTCGCTGAATTTTTGATTAAGGCCATTGTTATTTTGATAGGCATATTTGCAGTTGGTGCTTTATGTTTTGATGCATATTATTTAAATAAACGAGGCGACAATGCAGCAGTCGGCTTAATGATGGCGGCCGTAGGTGTGATGTATGGGTATCACTTTATTATGGCAAAGCTTAGCGATTACACTCAGCTTGTAAAGACATCCCGTTTTGTAGGATGGGGCTTAAATATAGCAGGTACGTTTTATAGCCTGTTTATCTTTGCTGATTTGCTGTCTGACTTTCGCGGGCACTCAGAGGATCAAGTAGCCCTTATCATGGCTTTCATCAATATCGTTTTTATAGGACTTTTGTTCTTTCTAATGCAAAAGATAAAGCAACCCACAAAGCAAATTGATTAAACTCCTTGAAGTAGTAAGCCACCGCTAAAATCGGTGGCTTACTACTATGAGCCCGTGCGCATTCAGGAAACCTGATTTACTGACTCTTTTGCATTAACTTTAAATAGTTGTTGTAAATATGGCTTACTTGCATCGTTGATTTACCTGCACTTATACCATGGCAGCTGAAACAGTTAGCTGGTTTAATTTGTGGCTCGCTGCCAGTGACATCGCTGAAAGTTTGGGTATAAGTTTCCATAGTAATATTGGCAACCGCCAATGAGCCGCGTAACGCCTCGTTGGCTCCCTTACCCACGATATTGCCACTAATGCCATTTGCAAAATCGTAATCTTGCGTGCTCAGCCAGATTGATCCGGCGTAAAAGTAGTTACTCCAAACTGGATTCCTTTGTTCCAGTTTTACATTCACTAAGCTATTTAGTTCAGTAATATTATTGAAGTTAGTTTCATCTTGAGCTTGTTGTGTCTGACTCCCCACCAGCTCAGGGTTATTACCCGCTATATATGGATTGCCGTTTGGCACGCCGTACTGATATAAACGAAACGTGTTGGTCGTAGTTTCAGAAGCTGGATACGTTAAATGTGCATTTTGCACTTCAGTTCCGCCCCGATAAAATAGCAGATCATGGCTATTACTCACTACTTTATCTTGCTGTAAGTAAGCCGTGCTTTTCTTAAACTTTCCCTCAGAGCTGTAGTAATCTGGTGCACTCAATTTATGCTCGAACGTCGCCCAAATAAACTCTGGGTGATTTTCAACCACACCGACAACATGCATGCCAACGAGCGCTACTTCTCCCGTACCGCTATATTTATTGTCTTTTTGGTAAACCGCTTTACGAATATAAAAATGCTCAGCTAAATCAAGCTTTGGATAGACTTGCTGCAGCGCTTTGACATCCATCCAAGCAACCTTTAACTCAACCGACCCCACAGCAAATTCAGCTTTGCTATCTGCTTTAGGGTGGGAGGTTGCTGACTTCATATAAGTGTCGTTAACGTGGATCGAATAATGTACGGGCGTCCCACCAAACTTGCTGTAAATAACGCCATCTGATCCAGCTTGATTTATATCTTCAAGGATCAACACATTTGCGGGGCGAAGTCCGGTTGGATTTAATAAATCATTCCAAGGGGCAAAATAAGGTTTTAGCGCATTATCAACCTGCCAAAACCCAGAACCAAACATCAACAAGCCACCAGGAGCACGCTTGTCAGGCTGCGTTAAATAAAGAAACTTATTCCACGACCACTGATGAAAATCGCAGTTTGTCGAGAGATCTTTACCGTCTTTAAATGCAAACGGACTATTTGCACCTTCAGGAGGGTTTGGCACAGGGCTGCCAAACCAATCGTTATTCGGTTTACAAGAAGTATCGTTCGAGTAAGCAAGCGCACTTGGCGCAGCCAGTGTACTTGTAGCAAGCAATAATGACATTCCAAGTAGTTGGAGTTTAGTGCGTGTAATTGATGACGGTAGCATGATGCTTTCCTTAAGATGTAAAACTCCTGTTAAATCTAGTTCATCAAAACGGAAGTCATCAATTACACAGCATTACATTTAATCTGTATTTCACCCTTTTTAAATGCTTAAAACCGCATGTTTATCGCCTGCTGATCCGTTACTTACTGCGGTGAGCGAAGCTAAAGCTTTGCTCTGGCACCAGCTGACCGCTTAAATCGTTTGGCGTTGAGTAAAACGACACATTGAGCATGTCTTTTTGGTTGTCTAATTCGATATGCGCAAAGCCCCAAGTAAAAGCTTTATTCCAGACTAGGTCGTACTCTGGATAACGCTTTTCTTGATAGTTAGCAAGCGGTGTATGCGTACCGCGCATTTTTGATGCGGCGCCACTGATAATAAGTGGTAACTTAGGCTTTGTGTTTCCGGGAAGTACACGCGAGCAGTCGTCCGTTAACAGTTCCAGATCATGCTCATGGCCTGCAATATATGCATCTGCGTACTCACATAGTTCGGGTAAGATTAAGCGGCGTAATACATGTGCTTCGTCATATTTAGTGCCACCAATCGACCAAAGTACATGGTGTCCATATACAATTTTCCATTTTGCGGTTGAGTTTTTAAGCCCGTATGCAAGCCAAGCCAATTGCCTGTGATCTTCCCCATTGACAGGTTGCTCGTGCTTCTCAATGTCTTCTACTTCAGCTTGTCCGCTTGCCAGTGCACTCGCCAATCCCTGCTCGCTACCGTCCGGTTTTAGTGGAATTTCGTAATAATGCTGACCTGAGAGTAGCATATTGGTATCAAGTACAAAAAACTCGACATTATTGCCTGTCTCACCAAAGGTGTAGCTGTAATAACCTTTGCCATCCATGTGAAAATTAGCTTGCTTAGCCATCCATTCGGTCTGTAATTTCACGCCGCGACGAGACGTCTTCCAATCGTGGTTGCCTAATGCTGAGTACACAACCAACTCTGGGTTTTGAATAAGTAGTGGCTTTAGCGGCCCTAAAATCAAGTCATCCATACGCTTTTGGTCATCTTTGCCATCGTTAGCCGCCGCACCATCAGGATAGATATTATCACCAAGCTGAATAGCAAAGTCGCATGGCTTTTTCTCACACAAAGAGGCCATTGCCTGTCCAACCACCAACGCACCGGTTTCCTCCGTTGCGGTTTCGGTTCCCGGATAAATATAGATAGGCGCATGATTAAACTCTTCGAGCGGGCGATGTTCTTCTAACCAATCCGCCTTTTCAGCAGCAATAAATTCAGCCTTATTTTTAGGCGATTTAATGTGCTTTGTTTTTGGATAATCTGGGTGATAGCCGCCATCACCAAAAGCCAGAAAGTTAATATTTTCTGCGGCCTGCGCTGCGCCACTAAGCGCGAATAGTAATGCTATTGATGTTATTTTCATTGTTACCACTGCATCCTCCTGCATATAAATAAGGTGGGTGTCCTGCCAATACCCCGCTGCCAATACCCTGAATAAGGTGGGTGTCCTTTTAATACATCCTATACCTAAGACTCTAGCTCGATATGATGAGTGTCCTTTTAATACACCTTTTAAATAAATATAAGAAATGCTTTTACTAGGACACCCACCTTTACTGATCTCTTAGAAGGACGTTACCGTTACTCCAAGCTCAAATGAACGACCATAGGTTTCGTATTGGTAGTTGTAACGAGTGTCGCCTTGATAAATACTCATCGGCTCGTCGGTTAAATTAATCGCGTTGAAGTAAAGCTGAGTTTGCTCGGTATAAAAGTACTTCATGCTGAAATCGAGTTGCAGATGGTCGTCTTGGAAAACGCGCTGCTTGTTCTCTTCAAACAAAAAGCTTTTGCTCTTGTACGACGCACTTAACCTTGCGCTTATTTGGCTATTTTCATAACCAAACATCAGGTTGCCCACGGTGTCGGATTGATTTGGTAGATTGTCATCAGCGTCAATAAATGTACCATTAGCTGAGAGCATCAAACCGTTTTGAAAGTTCTTCGTGTACGCAAGCTCCACCCCTGTAAGTTCAGCGGCGCCGCCATTAACGCTTTGAATAACTTCTTTATAGCCTTGCCACTGACCGTTATCTTGCACCTCAGCTTTGGCAATAAAATTATCGATGTTTTTGTGAAAAACGCCTGCAGATAACACGCCTATCGCACCGGGGTAATATTCTACGGAAAAGTCATAGTTTGTTGACTTGTATGGGTCTAAGTCTGGGTTTCCGACTTCGGCTTTACGCTCAATTTCAATTTCGCCATCGTCTTCTGTGGTCTCTGTTTCTATGATTTGAAATGCTGCTGCATCTTCGAAGCTTGGACGCGCAAGAGTTTGTGTATAGGCAAAACGGGTGATCAGCTTGTCGCTGATTTCATAGCGTAATGTTAAATTTGGTAATAAATGGTCGTAGCTATCTTCAACTTGCCATTGGTTGATCTCGACGCGCTCAACGTCATTCACTTCATCATTAATGAGTTCAACGCGATTACCACTCGTTGCATAATCTGTGTCTTCGTATCTAAAGCCTGCAATAACATTGAGTTTATCAATGTCGACCGTCAGCATGGCGTAGAGCGCGGTGACGGTTTCTTCACTGGTGTATGAGCGGCCTTGTGTTTCAATGTCAGTTTCAAGCTGGTTTAGCTCAAGGGCACTGCGATTACTGTAGAAGTAGTCGCGGATCTGGCCGCGACTTAAACCCGGACCAAAGGCCCCAAGCTCATACTTAGGCTCATTGGCGGCAAAGTCTTTCGCCGTTAGGTCATCAAAGCCGCCGTCATATAGTTTGGCGTCAACGCGGTTAAACTTTTCACGGTCAGCATATTTACCACCAAATTTAATTTGCGCATTGTGACCAAGTAAAGTGAAGTCTTTAGTTAAGTCCAGTCTAAAGCTGGTATTTTCATCTTCACTTAGGTTGTTCTCCCATACAATTTCATCGATTTCAAAATTGCTAAGCTGCTGGGAAGCTTCATCCGCTGCAAGCGTAGGTGTCTTACCATCCAGTACATACCCTAACGCAAAATCTTCTCCAGCAAATGAGGTATCCAAGCGATTTGGCTCGCTTTCATCTGATTTCGAGTAGCCAATACTGTATTCAATAAACCAATCCTGCACTAAGTTTTCGCCGCCTAAAACCACAGATAAAATGCTTTGCTCTTCATATCTGTCTTTGGTATCTCTATCCATTTCTGCACCTGAGAAATAGGCCGCATTTTGGCTTAGCTCATCGGCAAATACATCGCCTTTGTCAAACTTGTACTCATTGCGTTGACGAAATTCATCGTCAGAAAACTTGCTGTAGAGCGTGCGTAAGTAGTATTTGTTAAACCCTTTGTGATGCACATCAAGATTCAGTGCCGCTCCTAAACGCTCTCGCGTAATACGATAGTGGCGCTGCTCCATTTCCTCAGCACCAAAGAAGCTCACTTCTTCTCCTGAGTTCACATCGTCCATTTCTAGTTCCATCCAGCCGCCGTCGGTTTCCATATTATGAGAACCAAACTCACGCTCAAACCAAGATACCGCCGTTGCAACCCCAACTTCCATCTCTTTGCCTGCGGTATAAATATCGGTGAAACTAAACGACGCTTTTGGGCTGGTCTCGCTCACCTGTTCATTGTGTGACGCTTGTAGAGTTACACTGTAGCTCTGCCCTTCTCGGTCAAAAGCACTGAGGCTTTTTACTTCGATGCTACCGCCCACAGCTGATGCGTCCATATCCGGTGTGACCGTTTTGCTCACCTCTAGGCTTTGCACCAATTCACTTGGGATGACATCCATCGCCACCGAGCGCACGCCCGCTTCAGGAGAAGGCACGTTGGCACCATTGATGGTCACGTTGTTGAGATTTGGGTCGATCCCACGAATTGCCACAAACCGGCCTTCACCTTGATCTCGTTGAATAGAAAGTCCAGGTAGACGTTGCAGTGCTTCTGCTGCGTTTTGATCCGGCAACTGACCGATGGAATCCGCGCTGACGATCGACTTAAGTGACAGAGCATTTTTTTGTCGGTTTAGTGCACCTGCTTGTCCGGCTCTTTGCCCTACAACAATAATATCGTCCATTTGGCCCGATTGAGAACCAAGCTGTACTTGAACATCGGTGACTTGATTATCAGTAATTGTGATGCTTTTAGTCACTGTTTCAGCGCCAAGATAACTTATCTCAAGCGTATAATTACCCGCCGGGAGATTAGTTGCCGTAAAGCGGCCATCTCGCTCAGAGATAAGGGTTCTGTCTAATTCTTTGATCACCACTTTTGCTCCTTGAAAGTGGCTCTTTTGCGATGCGGAACTAACTTGCCCTGTTAGGGTGTTAGCATTTGCAGCTGAGCTTAACGTCAGTCCAGCGCAGATCATCGCAACGGCAGAAAGCGTAAAGCGTGTCGGTAGATTTTTTTTCATTATTTGCTCGCACAGGTTGAGTAGGATTTTAGCGCCCCGCTAAAACGTCGCGACTACCCTAGTGCGAAAACGTGACGCTTTTATTTCACTTGAGTGCGCTGCAGCCTTTAACAGGGCATTTATGCCAGCCGAACTCGTGAATTTGAGCCGATATGACCCCCAGCCCTTAGGACTTTGGCAACGATATTTAACCTGAACTCTGAATAACAATCGGTTTGCTAGCTGCTGTTATGCAAAAGTGTTGCAGTTTTTGTCATAAAAACATCGCCTTTACTGAGCTAAATTGACCCTATCAGCACCAAGCGCAAATTTTTACTATATCGCTCTACATTTTGACTAGACAACAAATATGAAACTTCAGCCTTTTTTACTGCATCAATCGCGGTGGTTGCTACTAGTGCTACTCACACTGGTTGCCATTACCATCACGGCCTATACCTCAGTATTGCGACCACTGTCGGACGTCAATTGGCTCGATAGCCTTGGTGAAGGCGGCCTCACACTGATGACACTGATTTGGATTGCGGTGACCTTGCTCACTCGACCAAAAGGGCTCGTCACTAACCTACTGTTTGCAGGGTTGAGTACCATGTATGTTTCTATGCTGTGGGATTTTTTGGATGAGATGGTGGTATTCACGCCCCATTATTTAACCAGTTTTGAAGCGATCCCTGCTTGCTTTGGCATGGTGCTGATGAGTATTTCAGCCTATTACTGGTATAAAGAACAAAGCATATTCAATCAAACCTTAATGAAAAAAGAGCGTTTTTATCGTGACCACAGCATGACCGACTTTGTCACCGGCCTTTACAGCGTAGAGTATATGCAAAATCAAGTTCGCCACGAACAATCCCGCCTTGCCAATGGCAATAGCCCATTTTGCTTAACGCTATTCGATATATGTGATTTTGCCGCTTATTCTCGCCAGCATGGTATGCAAAAAAGTAATCAGTTACTGCGCGATATTGCCGATATGCTCTCTTTGAGCATGCGTGAGAGTGATCTGCTATGCCGTTTTGCAGCGGATAAATTTGTGGTCGTTCACCCACAAACCAATCATGTTCAAGCCCAAGCTTTTGCCAACCGTGCGGCAGAATTTATCGCTCGCCATGCCAACTATGATGACGGTGAAAACCAGCCGCAATATAGTGCAGTGAGATGGAGCTGTATCGAAGTTGATGACAAACACCGTGAATTTGAATCTCTGATAGCAGCGCTTGTGAACGAGCTGAATCAGGCCAAGGAAGCCGCGGCTTAATGTCCTATTTTGAGTGCCAAACAAAACAACTTGCGAGTCGCTATTTTGCACTCCCCTTGGTGGAGCTGGCTTCTCAGCGCGGTGTACATGCAGACATCATTTTGAAAGGCAGTAAATTGTTTTATACCGATCTGCACGCTAATCCAACCTGCATTAGTTATGAGCAGTTTGAAACAATAGTAAGCAACCTTGTCAGTCAGGCGAGCTGTCAGGAAGTCAGTTTTATTTACGGCCAATACCTACTTAATACGCTGATCAGTCACCATGCCGAGCTGCTATTTAATTGCCACACCATACAGCAATTACTCAAAGTACTTCTGCTTAAAGGTTTGGATATATTGCCTTTTTACCACGTTAGAAAACTCCAGACAGAAACAAGCTGCCATTTACTGTTTTCACCCGCCATTGCAGAAGGTAAGCCTGCGATCACCCGATTTTTATGCGAAACCATGGCAAGCCTTTGTTGTGGCTATCTTAAGTGGCGCAGCCCAGAAACCGCCTTGACATTGCAGTTTCCGTATACAAAGCCAAAACAAATCGCGCAATACTTAAGCCATATACATCTAGCTTACAGCTTTGATCACAGTGATTTTGCCGTTGTAATGAGTAACCAAGCTTTAGCTCAGCAACAAATTGGTACGTTCCCTTATTTAGTGGCTCGGCAGTTAAAGGGCTTGCCCTCACCACAGCGTGGGTTTCTCGCCCAGCTGCACCGCTTACAATTAAAATATCCTAAATATCATAGTGAGCAAATCGCTGAAATGATGGGCATGAGCGCTGCAACTTTTAAACGCAAACTCAAGCTACATCAGACTACTTTTATTAACGAAAAAGACAGGTTGCATCGTCAACAAGCCATGTTTTACGTGACCGAGCAAGGCTATTCCAATGAACAAATTGCAACCGCTTTACAGTTTAGCGACATTACTAATTTTCGCCGTGCATTTAAGCGCTGGACGGGATTAACGCCTTCCTATTTTCGTAAGATTTAACTTTATCCCCCATTTTTTCTTCTACACTGAAATGGATCTTGCGGTTACTAGGTCTTTTATAACGTGACTACGTTTCGATAATCCCAGGGGCTGCTTACCTTTGCTGTTTTATTTTTGTTCTTCTGAGTGAGTTTTGATCGCGGCGCTCGACTTGCCGCATAGTGGGCTAAGCTAAAGTTGAGCAACAAAGAACGAAGCACACTCAGGTGAACCCGAAGGGCAGCGCTTGATTGCCATTTCTACTGTGTTATCGCCAGACTTACATAGAACAACTATGCTACGCTGGCTCTGCCTTGTATAAATGGCAATCAAACTGCTGCAAAAACAAACTTGAAAGATAAGCAGCCCCTTGGCCGAAGCTAAGCACGTTAATAGATAACAAAGAGGATTAAAAAAATGAAAGCATTAACGGGCGCTGCAATGGCGATAATGGTAGCGGGTTTAGTGGGTTGTAATAGCACAGAAAACAATTCCACAAACGCACAAGCTGCGACAGCTGCGACAGCTGAAACAGATTTAGTGCATTGTTATGACGTCAATACTTGCGGCGGGCATAACGATTGTAAAACCGCGAGTAATGCCTGCTCAGGACAAGCTTCTTGCAAAGGCACTGGCTTTGTTGCCATGCCGAGTAAAGCGTGTAGTGATGTCGGTGGCAATCAAAAAGACGCATGGGTTGGCAGTGTCGCAAAGGCCGACCTTGTGCACTGCCACGATGTCAACGTTTGCGGAGGCCATAACGATTGTAAAACAGCAAGTAATGCTTGTGCGGGACACGCTTCTTGCAAAGGGACTGGATTTGTCAGCATGCCAGCAAAGGCCTGTGCTGACATTGGTGGTAAAGCGGAAAGCTAATAAGCTTTAACCTCGGCGCGTGTTTATCTATCAAGATTATTATTGCAATAGATAAACACGCACAATGCATTAAAAGAGCGCAATTATGTCAGTACCCTTTCTGGGCTTTGGTCTTGGCCTACGCACGTGTTATTTTGACGCTATTATCGACACCCGACCCCAAGTAGATTGGTTTGAGATTATCTCTGAAAATTACTTTGTCGACGGCGGCAAGCCTTGGTATTACCTCTCGCAGATTAAAGAGCACTACCCCATTGTGATGCACGGAGTATCGATGTCGATAGGCAGTACTTCGCCCCTAGATATGAATTACCTTGCGCAACTTAAACGCACCATCGCACGGGTTGAACCCGAATGGGTGTCAGATCACCTTTGCTTTAGCAGCTTAGGCGAATTTAATAGCCATGATTTATTGCCACTTCCCTACACTGAAGAAGCGCTGATACATCTCACCGCAAGAATCAAACAAGTGCAAGACTACCTTGAGCGTCCAATGATCTTTGAAAATGTCTCAAGTTATTTAAACTACAAACAATCTGAGCTGACAGAGTGGGCGTTTTTGAGCGAATTACACCAGCGTACCGGATGCCAGTTATTGCTCGACATCAACAATGTATATGTAAGCTCACGCAATCATCAATTCGACCCAATGACTTACCTAAACGCCATACCAACACAAGCGGTCGCACAAATTCACTTGGCTGGCCATAGCGATTTTGGGACACATATTGTTGATACGCATGACCAACCTATTTGCGAAGAGGTGTGGAGTTTGTATCGCCAATACACTCAAAACAGATCCCCTATTAACACCATGATTGAACGTGATGATAACTTTCCTGAACTCGCGGGATTATTACAAGAGCTGAACTTAGCCAAAGGAATAGCCCCTAGCAGTTGGAGAACATATGGCTGATCTCGCCGCGCTGCAACACGCCTTTATTGCAATGCTAAAAGGCGATGACAGCCAATTAATAGCTGAAATTGAATATCAAAGTGGCCTAAATGTCGCACAACGTGCGCAAATATACACTAACGCTTACCACGTCAGATTAAAAAAAGTGTTAGAACAAGATCATGAAATTCTTGGCTTTTATTTGGGTGATGCCCTGTTTGATGAGATGTTCTCGGGCTATCTAGAGCACTTTCCTTCGCGTTCGACTTCATTGCGCCAGTTTGGCGACGCGCTTCCTGAATATTTAAGTCAATTTGAGCCATTTAAGCTCTACCCTATTCTCACTGAAATCGCACAATTTGAACGTACATTACTCAGTGCATTTGACGCAGAAGATGCGCCTCAATTGGGACTTGTGCACCTACAAAAAATTGCAGCAGCACAATTTCCAAACTTGCAGTTTACTTTTCACCCCAGCGTTCACTTATTGGAATTTACACATAATGCGGTCGACAGCTGGCAAGCGTTAAAGAACAGTACACCGGTCCCTGAAGTGTCGACAAAACCAAACTACTGGATACTCGCCAGAGAGCGCGATATGCGCACTGGGTATCACTCGTTAACGGAAGCCGAATTTGCTTGTCTACAAAGCATGAAGAACGCGCTGCCGTTTAGTTTTGTCTGTGAATACGCAGCTGAGCAAAGTGATGATTTAGCACAAGGCACAGCAATGGTGATGCAGTTACTGCAAAAAGGGCTTAATTTGGGTTGGTTTAGTGGCTTTAAAGTTGCTATATAACCTGAGCTGCGAATAATTAATGCCTTTCTAGCAGCCAGTTTTAGCGCTAACTGCGTTGAATTCACTTCCAATAGCCAGCTATTGGTGCGTAAATTCGCCTTGTTTTCCCTAAAACTCTCTGGCTAGACAAGGAAAAAACTAAGTTATTCTTTAGAAACAATGAGTTGGAACATTCCTTATCCAAACCTCAGGTTATATAACCGCGATATTCAACAAAGCGGCATGGAAAATGAGGATCAAAGAGAAGTTAAAGCTGTATCAACCAAGTTTGATAATAAGCATGGTTTTCACCTTGATTGGCATTGTCCTTGTTAACAATTCAAAAGTCAAAAACCAAGCTTAAATGTAAAGATAAATTAACAAAAAATCACATACCCTATACTTATTTGGAATTTTTCTAGCCTATTTATTCCTCTTACCCTGTCGCGTTACCCCTCCCTAAAATCAAAATTAACTAATTGTATTTATTTACAATATATAAAGAACAAGCATAAATCTCTCGCTTATTTGGTCAGCTAATCTATGCATTAAAAAACACATTGTAAATTTTTTTTATATTTTTTGTTTATTTTTTAAACTTTACTTCTATCCTAGTGTAACCAGTCGAAATTATGTGCAATTTTTATTTAGCTGGCGTTGTTCATTATCTCAAAACAAACGCAATCAAGCGTTGAACTTTGGTGAATAACGCATCTACAGCAGCTAGATAAGTTCATAACCTTGAGATTGGTAAACACAATTAAACAAAACAACATGCAAGGAACAACAAAATGCGTAAATTAAGTGCTATTAGTTTTGCAGTATTAGCGGGTTTGACTTCAGTCAACGCACAAGCCGCTAAAATACTTAGCGTAGAGTCAAACAAAGCAATCGATGATCAGTATATTGTGGTGTTCACAACACCTTCTGTTTTAAATGTCAAAGACAGTAAAGCGGTTGCAGCCTTCGCTAATAAGCAAGCTAAAGCGTTACAGAATAAACATAACGTAAGCATTACAAAAGAGTTTGGTGGCGTGCTAAACGGTGTGGTGATTAACGCATCGGCAAAGCAACTAAAAGGTCTGCTTAATAACCCAAATATTGACTATATCGAACAAGACCAAGTGGTTACAGTGACCCCAGCTATCACAGCAAGCGGCGACCAAGCTAATCCAACTTGGGGTCTAGATCGCGTCGATCAACGTAATCTACCGCTAAACTCAAACTACCATTATGATTTTGATGGTACTGGCGTAACGGCCTATGTTATCGATACGGGTGTTCGCATTAGTCACAATGAATTTGGTAACCGTGCATCACATGGTTATGACTTTGTTGATAATGATAATGATGCAACAGACTGTAACGGTCATGGTACCCATGTTGCAGGCACAATTGGTGGCGGTGAATATGGGGTAGCGAAAAACGTCAATATCGTTGGCGTAAGAGTATTGGGTTGTAACGGCTCGGGTTCATATTCAGGCGTTATCTCTGGTATCGATTGGGTTAAAAACAATGCATCAGGCCCATCTGTTGCTAACATGAGTTTGGGTGGTGGCGTTTCTCAAGCGGTTGATGACGCAGTAAATAACGCAGTTGCCTCAGGCGTTAGCTTTGTTGTTGCGGCGGGTAATGACAATAGCAATGCCTGTAATTACTCACCAGCACGTGCAGCCAATGCAATCACTGTGGGTTCAACCACAAGCAGCGATGCCCGTTCTAGTTTCTCAAACTATGGTAACTGTCTAGATATTTATGCACCGGGTTCAAGTATTACTTCTGCTTGGTATAACTCAGATACATCAACCAATACCATCAGCGGTACTTCGATGGCCGCACCGCACGTTGCGGGTGCTGTTGCGCTATATTTGGATGAAAACCCAAGTCTAAGCCCGTCACAAATTGATAGCTTGCTGAGCCAACGCTCATCAAAAGGTAAAGTCTCTAACCCACAAAGCGGTTCACCTAACGAGCTACTTTATACACTAGCTGATGGCACTGATCCGGACCCAGATCCAGATCCAATCACAGAGCTAGTTAATGGCCAAGGCGTCAGTGCATCTGGTGCATCTGGTCAGCAAACCTTCTATAAGTTGGTTGTTCCAGCAGGCGCTAGCGCACTGAACTTCTCACTTGCTGGTGGTACTGGCGATGCCGACCTGTATGTACAGCAAGGCTCTCAACCAACGCTGAATAGTTACGCTTGCCGCCCCTATCTGGATGGTAATAATGAATCATGCGATTTCACCAATCCGACTGCAGGTGATTGGTATGTGATGCTAAATGGTTACGCTGCGTATGCAAATGCGACCCTCACAGGTACTTACTCATCTGATCCAGGTGGCTGTGGTAGTAATTGCTTAGAAAATGGCATCCCAGTAAGTGGTCTAGCTGGTGCATCTGGCCAAGAGTTGCAATACACCATTGATGTTCCAGCAAATGTAACATTAACAGTAGCAAGCTCTGGTGGTTCTGGCGATGCAGACTTGTATGTTCGTAAAGGTGCGGCACCTACGACATCAACCTATGACTGTCGTCCATTCTTAAATGGTAATAATGAATCTTGTAGTTTAAGTTCAGGTCAAGGTGCAACCTATTACATCAAGTTACGTGGCTACTCTAGCTTCTCTGGCGTAACGCTTGTTGCAAGCTACTAATTGGCTTTATTACAAATAAATCTCATTTCGTTTGGGGTTTATTGAAAAAACAAGTACAGTGGTGGCTCGTTTGAGCCGCCATTTTTGTTTTTAATGAGTATTGTATTAGATCTCTACAGCCAATTATTACATCAAGGGTTTTATGACCATGTGTCTGACGGTGAACTACACACCGAAGTGCCGCTCATCTGTAGTAGTATCTCGCAAGTAAAGCTCGATGGCATTATTTACCATCGCACTGCGCAAACTGCGGCGATGATGCCTGAAAACTATGGTAGTTTGATCCTTATCTCTGAAGGAAATGGTTGGTGGCTGACTGAGCAATCCTTGCAGCGTGCGGATCTAACGCAGTTAATCTATCTTGAAGCAAATCAAAAACATGTTTTTCACCTTCCTACACAATACCACGCCGTTAGCTTCAACTTTCCAATCAATTGGCTCGTATCTCGAACCGGCAAGCGGCTTTTGCATGGACAAGCACTGACAATTCCCTCTGGTCTATCAACATTATTCAAAAGCGCCTTAACCGCCACAACGCTAAATTTAACAGCGGCAAAATGGCTTGAAGATGAAATTGTACTGCAGCTAAGCGCTTGCCAGCCGACCCAATTACCAAGGTCGCCACTGGCGGATTTAAAACGGCTCATCTCTACACATGCAAGTGATGAAGCATTTTGTATCGACATGCTATGTGAGCACTCTGGCTGGTCAAAACGTTATATTCACAAACTCTTTGCCGCATCTGATCTGAGTGCCAGTGAATATCTGATCCGCACCAGGCTCACTCACGCTTATTTTGACTTACTCAATAGTTCCTCATCATTAAATCAAATTGCTATTGATAGCGGATTTAAAAATCAGGCGCACTTCAGCCGCCGTTTTAAGCAATTATTTTCTCTTTCACCCAAGCAAATTTCACAACGAGTGCACTCTTAGACAAAACTGAACCATACAAATATATATAATAAGAATCACTCTCATTATCCATAGTAGTAGAACAATGAAAATTAACACGCTCTATGCTGCAGTGTGCCTCTCACTGCTTTCTCAAACCACCAGCGCCAATGAAAGCCAAAAAGATGAGTTAGAAAGAATAGAAGTTCAGGGCAGCCAATACAAAAGTACCGGAACAAAGTCGTCTTTAGCACCAATCAACGCGCCCTTTTCTATTTCTCATATAGATCAAGACACCCTGCAGCTACGCCAAGCTGACTCGGTCAATGCTGCGTTGCGCTATGTTTCTGGTATCACACCAGAAAGCCGCAGTACAGTCACCATTTTTGACCAATACACTATTCGCGGTTTTGAATCTTATCGAAACTATTACGATGGCCTAGAACTGCAATCTAACAATCTTTGGAATTTATATCCTCAAGTTGATGCCTTTGCCACCGAAACCATTGAGGTGCTAAAAGGTCCAGCGTCAGTACTTTATGGCTCAGCACCGCCAGGTGGCATGGTTAACCAAATCGCAAAGCTTGCCAATGGCACTGAGCAAACCCAGGTTCGCCTAAGACTCGGTAGCAGAGCGCTCAAAGAAATCGGCGTTGATCATGGAGGTGTGATCACCGATGAATTAAGCTATCGTGCCATTGCGCTATCAAGAACAAGTGATGGCCAGCAAAAAACAACTGAAGAAGAGCGCACGGTATTTGCACCTTCACTGCGCTGGCAACCGAATCATGATACGGCGTTAACAGCACAACTTTATTACCAAGATGATCCCAAAGCCATACCGTCCACTCCCCTACATAGTGTTGGTACACTCACTCGTGCAAGTTACGGTTATCTAGATGCCGATGCATTTGCAGGCGATATCAATTGGTCTAATTTTGATAGAACAACGCTAATGGCAGGGCTAAAGCTGGAGCATAATTTATCCGACGATTGGTCTTTGTTTGCTAATTGGCGTTACACCGATGCAGAAGGCCTGCAGCAAAATACCTACAACCAAAACTTAACTGCTGATAGCGACACCATACTTGCCCGTGCAGCCTATAAAACCGATGAAACGCAACATGGCTATGTTTTAGACAACCAATTGTCTACTAACTTTACGGTTGGTGGCTCATCACATCACTTGCTCTTGGGTTTTGAATACAAAACCTTAAGCTCAACCGTAGGATATTGGGATACACTCGGGACTGGCACGCCAAGTATTAATCTAGCAGCGCCCAATTATGCAGCGTTTGATGTAGGCGCTTTGCCACTTAACTTCTATACCGAAGCGCACGATATTGAACAAAGTAACCGTGCGTTTTACATCCAAGACGAAGTGACAATATCAGCGCTAACCCTCTTGGCTGGTCTTAGATACGATAGTTTCACCAGTGATGTTACTGCTGATAAAAACTACGCTGGCACCGAGTGGCAAACGGAATCAAATATTGATGACACCCAACTCACCGGAAGAATTGCCGCACTTTATCAGCTGGATTCTGGTTGGCGACCTTACGTAAGCTATAGTCAGTCATTTGAACCCGTTGCAGGAGAAGATAGCGTAACTCAACAAGCCTTCAAGCCAACTGAAGCAGAACAATGGGAACTTGGCGTTAAATATCAATCTCGCGATACACAGCTAACATTTGCGGTATTTGATCTCACCAAGCAGAACGAAATCATTAACAGCAAAGACTTTGTCACGAAAACTCAAGCCGGTGAAATCCAGTCCAAAGGTATTGAGCTTGAGGCTTCTCACACCGTTAACCAACAACTCGATGTGCAGTTTAATGCCACGCATCTAGACCAGAAAGTCACTAAAAATGAATTAGACCACGATTTGGTGGGGAAACGCTTAGTATGGGTGGCTGATAACACCGCATCGCTGTGGTTGAACTATTATCCAAACTTGCTAGACGCACTTAAAGTGAGTGTTGGTGCTCGGTATGTTGGCGAGAGTTATGTTGGTAAATACAACTCAGATACCGTGCCATCCTATACCTTATTCGACATCGCCTTTGATTATGAACTCAGCGAGCAAGCTAGGATCACTTTTAGTATTAGTAACCTCAGTGACAAGCGATACGTTGGCGCATGCTATGACGAAAGCAACTGCTGGATGGGTGCTGAGCGCAAAGCCGATGTTGGTCTCCATTACCGCTTTTAATCTCTCACCTAAGAGAGCTTACGAAAGGATTTAAAGGGACGGATGATTTAAACGGACACCCACCTTAACGCTCCAGCAAGCATTGAGGTGGGTGTCCTTATTAATTCATCTCTTTATTCATTCTCATTTAGCTTTAACTCAAAGGAAAACAATGCGTAAAACACTATTTAAATGGCACAGTGCAATGGCATTAATCGCGATACTGCCGCTCGCCGTTATGTCTGTCACAGGTAGCATGTTGGTGTTTAAATTCGAGATAGATAGCCTATTACTTCCAAAGCAAGCGACATTGACTTATCAGGACCAAAACGTCCAACGTCAGCCCATGAATGCGCTCGTTAACTATGTCGCAGACACCCATCCAAATTATGAAATTGGTAGCTGGGAAATATTCGATGACAGCTACGAAGCTGATAGAGTCTATTTATTAAAGCATGGCACAGACACGTGGTTTAAAACGTATCTGGATCCGTACGCAGGCAAAATGCTAAGCGAGCCTGTGGGTATTCACAGCGACTTTACCGATTTTATTCTTCACCTACATTACACCTTACTACTCGATGATGTGAGTAAAACCTTTCCACACATGGGTGTCGTTATTGGTTTAGCAGTGGCTATACTTTTTACCTTGCTCGGTGTATCTGGCTTAGTGATATACCGACGCTTTTGGCGGCGATTCTTTAGCTTTAGGCGACAAGCTCCTCGGCTCGTCATGATGAGCGACCTACATAAGGTAATTGGCATTTGGAGTGCGCCAGTATTGCTCGCGCTCGGCATTACTGGCGTTTACTTTAATGCAGTGGAGTATTATCACGAGGCTTTTGAACACCAAGAAGATGAGCACCATATTGTCAGCCACGCAATGTTTAATCACTCATTAGATTTTGATGCCATGATGACCCAAAGCCATCGTGCGGTTAACGGACTTAAACCAACCTACTGGCTATTTCCATTTGAGCCAGAGCAAACCAACATTACCATTTTTGGTAGCGTTGCCGATGCCAACCCGTTCATTAGTAACTATGCAGCAACGGTTAGCTTTGACGCGCAATCTGGTAAACAAACCTTTGCCTACGATATTCGAACGGCGTCTACTGTAGACCGGGTAATCGACAGTTTTAGAAAACTTCACTTTGGCCACTTTGCAGGGCTTACCAGTAAAGTAATTTGGTGCATTATGGGACTCGCCCCCGTATTGCTTGGTTTTACTGGGTTATATTTATGGTGGCAAAGAAAGCGTAAAAAACTCAAGAGTAAGAAAAACCGTCAACTCGCCTTAAGCTGACGGTTCAAGTTTCGATCCAAATCCGTTATTGTCGTTATTATCAGCAAATAACGAGCAATCACTATGAAACAACTTGGGCTAATTGGCGGTATGAGTTGGGAGTCAACACAAAACTACTACCAGCTTATCAATCAAACCGTTAAAGCAAAGCTTGGCGGGCTACACAGTGCTAAGCTTTGCTTGTATAGCGTCGACTTTGCCGAAATTGCAGAGCTTCAAGCAGCTGGTGATTGGCAGAAAATGACCACCATTTTGGCAGGCGCTGCTACGTCGTTGAAGCTTGCAGGCTCAGATGCCATTGTGATCTGTACCAACACCATGCATAAAATTTCAGATGAAATTAGCGCAGCGTCAGGATTACCGGTACTGCATATTGCCGACGCAACCGCGAAGCGACTTAAAGACGACGGCGTAAAACGCATCGCACTATTAGGTACGAGGTTTACGATGCAGCAAGACTTTTATAAAGCACGATTGCAAGACCTTCACGGCATTGAGGTCATAACACCTGATGGGGACCAGCAAGCTTTGGTCCACGACATAATTTATGACGAATTATGTTGCGGTGAAGTCAACGCAAGCTCAAGGCAAACTTATCTAGACATCATCGATGCACTCTATCAACAAGGGGCTGAAGGGGTAATTTTAGGTTGCACAGAAATAGGTTTGCTCGTTCAACAAGTGCATACTCAAGTTCCTCTTTACGACACTACCAAGCTTCATGCTGAAGCCGTTGTAGAGTGGTCACTTGGGGTAACGTCTTGCTTTATTTATGAGTAATATCAAACTTTGTTGTAATTAAAAAAATAACAACGAAATCGCTATTGTCGCGATTACTTGGCTCCTATAGAATAAAATCTCACTTACTCTAGGGCCTGTTGACCTTTGCTGTTTGATTTTTGTTCTCCTGAGTGTGTTTTGATCGCGACGCTCGACTTGTCGCCTAGTAATCTAGGCAAAAGTTGAGCAACAATGAACAAAGCGCACTCAGGGGAACCCAAAGGGCAGCGCTTGATTGGCATTTCTACTGTGTTATCGCCTAACTTACATAGAATAACTATGCTACGCAGGCTCTGCCTTGTATAAATACCAATCAAACTGCTGCAAAAACAAACTTGAAAGGTCAACAGGCCTAATTAAATCAGGGATGTATTATGACCCAATACGACGAATATAAAGTTATCCATGTAGTTGAAGGTGGCTGCGGCACACTATTACTTGGCTCAAGTGGATTACCGTTAAAAAAGCTTGAAGCAACTTTAAATATGGAAGCGCAAGATGGCTGGCAGCTTGTTTTCCAAGTTATCGAAAACAAACGTTTTATGCTGTTTTGGAGCCGCGAAGCCGTGATCTTAACACTTGGTCGTAAACGTGCTTAAACGCTTTGCTCTGTCTGCCATTCGCCGCTATCAAGCGAATGGTGGAGCAAAAGCCCACTTCAATATAAGTTGTAATTTTACGCCGTCATGTTCTGAATATACCTATCAAGCAATCGAAAAATACGGCTTCTTTAAAGGCGTGCGTATCGGCTTTTGCCGTATCAAGCGCTGCAATGACCCAGATTGTATTGAAATAAAGTCAGACCCCCTACCGTAACCTAATCCTAGGAGTTTGCATGGACGAAATAGCATTAAGAGAACAAGAAGAAGCGTTGAGGAACCAAGTTGCTCAGCTAAGTCCTGAAGCGCGCAAGCAGTACTACCAACTAGAAGAACAGCTAGTAAAAGATCCTGATACTTACGCCGTACTCAATTACTTCTTTGCCGCAGGTTTACATCACTTTTATCTGGGTAAAACAGCACGAGGTGTAATTAACCTCACCTTGATGCTCTTAGGGCTTGTATTTATTCTCTTTTATGGCTGGGTTCTGCTAATTTTAGTGTGTTTAATTGAGCTACCTCAGTTATTTAACAGCCAAAAAATAGTGAGAAAATACAACATCGATGTAATGCGAGAAGTACTAGATGAGCTCAAAGATACACAACAGAATCAAGCAATCTAAAGAAACGCAGTGGCTTTGGATTATAGCGGCCACGGTTGTGGTCGTTTTATTTAGTGGTTATCAGTTTTATACCAAAGGCGTGCCTTACTTCGCTAAAGAGATCTCGGCCTCATTGCCCAAACAAATCTACCAAATCATCGACGAAGGAAGCCTAAACGAGCTAGATAACTCGGAATTTTCTGAATCAAAATTAAGTGAAATCAAACAGCAAGAGACTCGCGCTTTATTTGTCTCATTGCTTAGCGCCAATGCATCGAGTGAACGTGAATTTAAACTTGAATTTAGGCAATGGAAAGATAAAGCCAATGCCATGGCACTGGCCAATGGTAGCATTGTGATCACCGATAACATGGTCGAACTGGCATCGACTCAACAAGAGCTTAGCGCAGTGTTACTCCACGAAATTGGCCATGTTGAGCATAATCACGTAATGGAATCTCTTGTGAGCTCGTCTATCGTATTTGTCAGTTTGAGTGTCGTATTGGGTGACATCTCTGCGCTCTCAGATCTAATGATGCAGGGCGCAATGTTAGGTATTAACCAAAATTACTCTCAGCAAGCTGAACTCGAGGCTGATTTGTACGCGCACAACAAGCTAATGACGCTGTATGGTAATAGTAACGCAATGATCTCTATATTCGAAAAGCTCGCCAAGGAAAGCGACGAACAGCATAGTTGGTTAAGCACACACCCAAGCTTTGAGCAACGCATCGAGCAGCTGCGACAAAAGCCATGATCCTTACAGGTTAAAGTGGGTGTCTTGTTAAATTCTGCTCAGTACAAGCTTTTAAAACAACTTTTAAAAAGACACCCACCCATTTACCATTTAGTATTTCATTTGTTAAATTGACTAAGGCAATCTACTCTTAACATACATTCAAAGGATTGAAGGTATCTAATATGGCCACTGCACGCTGCCGACAAATTTGTCTATCAGAAACCAAATATTATCACTGTATTTCTCGCTGCGTTAGGCAAGCCTACCTTTGCGGTCAGGACATAGCCACTGGGCGTTCTTACGAGCATCGCAGAGATTGGGTCGAAGAAAAGCTACTCGCCCTTAAAAAAACGTTTTGCATTGATGTCTGTGCATATGCGGTTATGAATAACCACACTCATATAGTTCTGCACGTTGATATTCAAAAAGCCAAACGTCTAACTGACAAAGCTATTATCATTCGCTGGCACAAGCAGTTTAAAGGCAATTGGCTCACACATAAGTTTATTCGTAATGAGCCATTATCAGATGCGGAAAGATCAATACTTGATAACACTATCAATATATATCGATCACGCATAACCTGTATAAGCTGGTTTATGAGAACTCTTAATGAGTATATTGCACGACGAGCAAATCGAGAAGACCAATGTACAGGTCGGTTTTGGGAGGGGCGCTTCAAATCACAAGCACTACTTGATGAAGCTGCACTTGCTGCGTGCATGGCTTATGTTGATCTAAATCCCATTCGCGCTAACCTAGCTAAGCTACCTGAAGAATCTAAATACACGAGTGTAAAAAAGCGTATTGAATTAGCCAAACAAGGTAAGCAACCTCGCTCACTATTCCGATTTGCTGGCAATCCGAGAAAGCATATGCCTAAAGGTATACCGCTTGAGCTGTCATCATATATCGAACTGGTCGAACTCACAGGGCGTTGCATAAGAAGTGACAAAATAGGTTACATTAAAAACAAACAACCGATTTTAGACAGGTTAAATCTAACCTCTAAGAACTGGATAACCCTGACAACACAATTTAGTACTGTGATCCATGGAGCTGCTGGTAACTCAGCAGCAAAGCAAAAATATTGTGATTCACTCTCAATTCAACGGCGTTCAAATATATCCAATTGCGTAGTACTTTTTGGTTAATCATCAAATCAATTGATAATTGAGAACCTAGACCAATTGCGCCTTAGCGAGAAGCAACATAGTTTGCTTATTCATGCATCCATAATGCAGGCCAATCATAAACTTCAGAAATGGCTCTAGAGATTTCATGGATTAATTGAAAGCCATTGTCTGAGTTTGTCATAACGACAAAACCTCGGCCAACACTAGCAAAAGACACGGCATAACAAGTATACCCAGCATTCCCACCACTATGTCTAAATCTATAAGCGTTACCTTCTCCATCGAGTCCTATTCCTGTGCCACCAGCACCGGGAACTCTAGTAAGCATGACTTTCGCAAGATGTGGAGATAATAAGCTTTCGTCATCACCACGATAGGACTTACCTAGAGCAATCATAAATAATGCTAAATCAGAAGGAGTACTCCATAACCCCGCAGCTGCCTTTTCAGGATATAGCCGATAACCTCCAGCGATCATATTTGCTTGTAAATCATGACCTTTAGCAACTCTATATTGAGGCAGATTCAGCGACGCTAGCTTAAAAGAGCTGTTATTCATGTTTAGGGGCTTTAATACCTGCTTTTCCAATAACTCAGAGAATGGCAGCCCACTACTATCTTCCATCAACAGTTGCAAAACTGTCATGCCACCACCTGAATAAAACTCAGACTTCCCTGGTGTTTGAAACACTCTAACTGATGGGGAATTACTCAACTCACTCCCTTGTAAAACCTGTACGAGCGAAGGAGTTTTTTGGTTTCTGCCATAACCAGCGAACCCTTGTACATTGAGCCCTGAAGTGTGACTCATAATTCGACTGGGTGTCACTTTATTTTCTTTAGTAAATTTATTATTGGGGACCTGCCAGCGTGTAAGCTTACTGTTTACATCTTCATGTAGTCCAAAACGACCTAGCTCTATCATCTTAAAAGCACCAAAGCTCGTTACAGCTTTAGAAATAGAAGCAGCCTGAAACAGCGTATCCGGCGTTACATTCACTTTTGAGTACTCATCTGTAACGCCGTAACCTTTCGACCAAAGAATATGATTATTATCAAAAACTGTAATGCTAACCGCAGGGACGCGGTATGTGCTCATTCTGGATTGAAGTGTACTCGCTGTTTCACTACTCACTCCGCTATCATTAATTTCGCGAATACTCTGCTCGAACACTCGTTGTTTATTTACATAATCTGGTGCTACAGCTTTCAACTTTTGTTCTGCACAACTCACCACAGTAACCAGAGCTGCCACCAGTGTGATTTTCATGACTCTCATATATCAGCCTTAATATTCAAACGCTAAAATATTATTGTCGTATTGAGGTCTTAAAAAGTTTGCTTTGACGACAATTAAGTTTCAAACATCAAACTAACTCTATCGCCTGTATTGTTGGCATATGCAGACACCCACTTTAGCGTCACCGTTTAAAAATGGGTGTCTTTTTAACATTCTCTCTCCGAGAAGCGATGAGCAACATAGTTGGATAAGCACACACCCAAGTTTTGAGCAGCGCATTGAGCAGCTACGGCAAAAGCCGTGAATCATAAACAGGAATAGCATTAATGCACTGAAAAGTTGTTAAATAACTCCAGCTATTAACACTGACTGTTTCCTTATACCGTACAATCCCATTACATTTTTTAACTTGCAATCTATGTTTCTAAATTGGAGAATCTGTTTTTAAATGAATCACGGGTAAAAAATGAAACCATCTAAACTTTATCTACTACCTATAACAGTAGCCAGTATCAGCACATTTCTCACGGCCTGCACATCTGAAACAGAATCTGATCTGTTGAAAACAAACGCAATTAGTGCGGATATATCAATAAATTCAAATGGAGAAAGAGCCCGAATTGTGGCCGAGTTAAATGTTGGGGACTCGTTCGGCTCTAATGTAAATTTAAGCGAAGGCGATACACTAAGAGCGATCGTAAATGGTCAGACGATCCAATTGATTAAAGATACTGACATTCTAGATATTGATTACGAGGGCAGATCCTCTGTTGTAACTGGTAACAGCCTATATACTATCCAGTTAAATCGGAAGAAGGAAGAAAATGCTTCAGCGTCAGTTGAGCTTCCCTTAGGCTTCCTGATACTTACCCCCGAAGCAGAGAAAACTTTTCGATATGATGAAGATATTGAAATTCATATTGATGGAATAGACTTAGCGAGTGAGACATCTCTTATCGTTAACTATGCATGCCCGAATAATACGGGCGGGTTAGTGACAGGCTCTTTCTCAACACAGTTTGGAAACTCGACAAGCAATACATTCAATGCAAAAAGCGCTAGCCTCATAGATCTAGAGCAGATTGCAACTTCAAAACCATGTGAATTTGATATGGAAGTTCAGAGAGTTAGAACAGGCAGCTTTTCTGGTGCACTTAAAGACAATAGTTTAATTAGGGGTATCCAATCAAGGGTTATTAAAGATCTAGAGTTTACTTTTTAGTTTACATAGCTTTTGAGTAGTCACAGCGTTAAATGCCTCACCCTGTTTCTTCTAAATTTAAATGGGTGTCTTTTTAGCCGCTTTCGCTTTAGCCGTACTTTAGCGTAGAAAAACGAAACCAAAGTGGAGCGAGTCCACTTTGGTTTAAGATAAAACAGAACTAGCTAGTACTGCTCAGTAGCCCTTTTTTAGTCTTCTAGTATCGCTTTGTACAAAACGATACTTCTTTGCAAGTGCTCTTTCCTTGTCTCTCTTATCTTTTAGGCTGGCGTTGTTTCTTTGATGTTCACTTCTTAGTTTTATGAAGTTGTTGAAGCGCCTAACTTCAAGCTCTCCATTCTCTATCGCTTGCTGAACAGCACATCCGGGCTCATTTTGATGCGAACAATCACTGAAACGGCAGGCACTTTCTAACACTTCAATTTCAGCAAATGTTTTACTGACCCCTTGTTCGCAGTCGGCTAGTTGGATCTCCCTCATTCCTGGCGTATCGAGCAACACTGAGCCATTGCCCATAAAATGTAACGAGCGAGCGGTTGTCGTGTGCCGCCCTTTTGCATCATCTTCACGGATTGAACCAGTGAGCTGCTCTTTACACCCTAACAGTGTGTTCACCAAGCTGGACTTACCCACACCAGATGAACCTACAAATGACAACGTTTTTCCCGTGCTACACCAAGCTTTTAGACACTCAACGGAGCTCTGCTCCAACGCATTTATCGCTTCGACTGTCAAAAATGGGTCCAACTCCTGAACGAGTTGTACTTGCTGTTGCCAACCGTCAACCAAATCCTTCTTAGTCAAAACAACAATTGGCTCCACTTGCGCTTCATTAGCCAGTGCTAAGTAACGTTCGATCCGGTTTAGATTAAAATCCCGATTTAGCGAGCAAACAATAAACAGGCAATCGATATTTGCGGCTATCAATTGCTCCGCGACTTTACTGCCAGCAGCTTTCCTTGAAATAACCGATTTGCGGGATAATAGCCTAATAAATTGATAATTTTCATCTAACAAAACCCAATCACCAACCGTCATACTAGGCAGTGATACATGAGTAGCTAAAGAAATTTGCCGAGATTGCAACTGGATTAAATAATTACTTCTGTGGTGCGCTATCACGCGGCCAAGATTTGATGATTCCAATTCTGTTAGTGTCAGTTGCTGTTGAAAAAATGCTTGCCAACCAAGCTGTGTTGGCGAATAAGATGTATTCATTATAAAATCTCAAAAATGCAGAAAGACTGCAAAAATCAAGCAGGGTTAATGAATATCATTGACCCCGGAGAAGCCTGTTAGGCATCACACCGGGTAAAAGGAGTAAGAATTTAGAAGAGACGAAAGTTAGAGTCTACTAATCACACCTAGCTACAACTTTTACCGGGTGGCTCAATAAAACAATCATCAAATTCTCCTTAAACTTTTTTGAATACCGCCGTAGATTAGCACTGAAGATAGGCGAGGTAAACCAAGTATTTCACGCAACTAATTTCAATAATAGATAAAAGTTTTGTGTTTAAAGCGATATCAATCACGCAATTTTTTTGTATGTTATCTGGGCTAAAATAAGAGCAGACGCTGATCCGCCTGCTCTTGTGATTTTAATAAGCTTACAACGCCAGCATTAAAATCTCTTTCGCCTTCGCTAAATCAATATCGCCGTGCTCACCTAGCGCCGTCATGCCGTTCTTTTCTAGATTAGCGATAACTTCTTGTACTACTTTTTCGTCTAATTGATAATCAGCTAAACGCGTTTGCACCGCCATCGACTCAAAAAAGTCTTGAACTGCTTTTATCGTTTGGTCAATCTGCTGTGCTTCGTCAGCGGCTGTAATACCGAATACACGCTCACCAAGTTGCTTGATTTTCTCGGCTTTTTTGTCTCGTTGCACATACATCACCGCAGGTAATACAATCGCAAGCGTTTGCGCGTGGTCAAGGTTATACAACGCCGTTAGCTCGTGACCAATCATATGCGTTGACCAATCCTGTGGTACGCCTTGACCAATAAGGCCATTTAGCGCCATAGTTGCAGACCACATAACGTTTGCCCTTACATCATAATTGTTAGGCTCGCTTAACGCCTTTGGTCCTTCGCTGATAAGCGTTTGTAAAATACCTTCTGCGAATCTGTCTTGCAGTGGCGCATTTACTGGATACGTTAAATACTGCTCAATCACGTGAACAAACGCATCCACTACCCCATTACTCACTTGGCGAGGCGGCAGTGAATAGGTGTATTCTGGGTCAAGTACCGCAAACTGCGGCTGCACTGTTGGTGACGAAAACGCACGCTTTTGCGAGGTTGCCTTTTTAGTAACCACTGAGTTGCCGTTACTCTCAGAGCCAGTCGCAGGTAAAGTAAGCACAGCACCAATCGGCAATGGGTTGCTAAAGCTTGCGCCTTTTACCAAAATGTCCCAAGGCTCACCGTCAAAATTAAAAGCTGCCGCCACAAACTTTGCGCCGTCAATCACACTGCCGCCACCAACCGCAAGAATAAAGTTCACATCATTTTGCTTTGCCGTCGCGACCGCTTGCATTAGCGTTTCGTATGTTGGGTTTGGCTCCACGCCACCAAATTCCACAACCTCAACACCTGTCAATGCGCTCATGGCTTGGTCGTATACGCCATTGTTTTTAATCGAACCACCGCCGTACAGTAGCAGCACCTTTGCAGCCTCTGGTAAACGTGAGGTGATTTCACTCATTTGGCCTTTACCAAAAAGAATTTCGGTTTGATTTTTAAATACAAAATTAAGCATGTTCAATTCCTTACTGTTTAATATTCGGTTCTTTCGCTAACATTTCTAGCAGCTTTTCTGCTAGTAATGTGTCTGAAAACGGGTTTTGCCCTGTAATTAGCTCTCTATCAACAACCACTTTTGGCTGCCATGCATTTGCAAACTGCATTTTTCCTCCAGCCTGAGACATAGCTGCTGCTGGGTAAAAGTTGAGCTTTTCGCCATTTAACGTGCTTTCAAATACTTGTTCTTCTGGGTTCGAAAATATCGTCATTTGATATCCGTCATAAATCCAGTTTTTCGCTTGAACAGGTGACGGTGTTGTTAAACTCTTATAATACGCTTTTGGTTCACTTTGTGCCGAAAGCAACGTAATCGGGCCATGGCAAATCGCGGCTGTTGGTTTATTCTCACGGTTAAAATGGCGCAAAATTTCACCCACCTGCGGATTATTCGCCAAATCAATTAACGGTGCGTGTCCGCCTGGAATAAATACCGCATCAAATTCGTCTAACCCCGCTGCAAGGATCTCGCTAAAACTTGCGGTATCATTAATATCTGGCAGGTTAGCAATAAATTTTTTGATGCTTTGTAATTTAGTCTCATCACCGCCAAAGTAATCAACCGTCACTGATTTTTGATCAACAGCAGGGGCATTGCCTTTTGGTGTTGCTAATACCAGTTTATATCCAGCATCCACCAACGCCTTTGCAGGTATACCGAACTCATTGAGGTAGTAACCTGTTTCTATTGTCTCACCACTGGCAAGTTCCATCGAGGTTTCGCTCGAAAGTAACACTAATACCTCACCTTCACTTGCATGAGCGCTAAGCGTAAGTGCTGCACCCAATAACGATGACACCCACACCAACGTATTCACTATACCCTTTTTCATCCCGGCTCCTCATACCAGTTCAATATCGACGAGTTTAGGCGATTTGCAGGCGCAGGAGAATTCGGATAAATTGGCAAGAGCAATCAGAATATTTATGGCTCAAGTGTTTTATGTCTCATCTCACCCAACTAAAAACCTTTGTGGAAGTATACCGCTGCAAAAATATCACCAAGGCTGCAGCTAATTTGGGGATGTCGCAGCCGGCTGTCACGGCACATATTCAAACCATGGAAGCAGTAGTAGGAAAAGCCCTGTTTGAACGCCAAGCAAGAGGCGTGAAGCCGACGCCAACGGCACATGACTTAGCGCTGCAGGTATCTGGTCATATCGATATTTTAGAGCAGAAGATCACCTCAATTAGAGCGCGCTCCAATGCGGTGTTTGGCACACTAAATATTGCTGGCCCCGCGGAGTATTTAAGCTTTGTCTCCGGTCCACAAATCGCCAACTTATTGCAAGCGGGCAACATTAACGTGGTACTTCATATTGGCAATAAAATTAACATTTTCGACGCACTAATAAACGACACCGCAGACATCGCCATTGCCGCCTCTGCGCCAGATCCCACAACCTTTGACTATCTCGTTCTAGACAAAGAGCAATTGTGGCTAGTGATGAACCGTTTAGAGGGCAGAGAAATTCAAGACAGCGATATTACCGCCGACTTACTCTCAAGCTATAATGTCGTCACGTACGATCAAGACTTACCTTTGGTTAGACAATACTTTGACCGTGTATTTAATGCGAGCTGCAACTCTAACGTCATCGCTATTTGTCCAGACATTAGAGCAATTGCTAACATTATTCGCTCTGGAATAGGTTACTCCGTCCTCCCCGATTATCTCTGCCGAGATCTCATAAAAGCAGGTGAACTGATCCAACTTGGCCCCGTAGGCCCTGAAAACAACATCTATTTGGTATGGAAAAAGGGCGCGTTAAAACACCCTCGCATTGCTTTTGCGAAAGATGTGATCTCCGCCTTTGCTAATATTAATTATCTTTCGAATTAAAAAGTTGTAAAAAAATTATTTTCCGCAGATTTCTGCTGAGAATTCCTGTTACTTTGCTGTAAATTAAAAGAGACGGGTTGGAACAACAATGGACTATCAAAGCCAATATCGTGACTTAACTATTTATTACGACGCACTAAAAAAAGCAACAAAGCAAAGTGAAGCGGTACCAGACACCACAGAAAAATGGCTGGCACTCGTAGAAACGACCTTATTTGAACTACAAGAGCTTGCCCATATGGAAAAAGCTTATATGCAAAAATCAAGAACGATGAATAACCTAATTGAGTTGGTGTACTCCAGTGCCCCAAGCATGGACTAGCAACTAAAGGTTATTGCTGTTGAGTTTTGCATTGACAAGAGTGCTACTACTAGCACTCTTTTTTTCGCTAGAAATAGAGTTAAAGTTTGAAAAGAAATTAGCAACTTAAGCTTTACGGCGCAGATAACCTGCGAAAAATCATAATATTATGTGTGCTGCTGATAGGCCTTCAATGTAGCAAATATCTCCTCAGACAGTTCTGCAAACACACCGTGGATCCGCTCAGATAGCGCTTTTACATTGTCGAAATCAGGGTCAGCAAGCATTAAAATTTCAAAGATTGACCACTCAGGCATAACCTCTTGATTCACCCATTTGATACCCTGTAACTTTGTCCAATATTCAATTTGAACATCCTTTGTTTGCCCAAGGAGCCAAAGTTCGAATTGCACCTCTTGATGGTTCAACACTACTGCCAATTTGAGTTTGTGTTTTTTAAGGTAATCGTTTTGTAGATAAAAGTATGTAAAGTCAATATATCCGTGTAACACGTTTGCGACTGTAAACTGGCCTTTATACTGCTTACTGAATTCAGCTCTGAGACTTTGAACAATAGAGACGAGATCCTTATAGGTTCTCTGCAGTTCGCCACTTGCAAATGCCATTTTATAGGCAAGAATTCGAGCACTAAGACTTTTATTAGACATGTTGTCCTCTGAGTTTTTTAGGCACATAGACAAAGTGACCCACACAGGAAGCTAGCTTTGCAAAGAGCCTAAGTCATCATTAATTGTCAAATATCATATCAAACTATCAAAGTCGAATGGTGCTTCATATACGCTAAGCTAGGGTGTAAGTAAAAGAAGCGGGCTGTTTTGAACTATTGGCATAACTATAGTGCTAAGTTATACTTAAGAAGTCAGACAAGAGGTGGATTTATGGCTGTTACTTCGGTGAAAAAAGCAAAAAATGTTCAAACATTTATACCTAAAATGAGCAACTTTGAAATAAGCGCTAAATACGAAGGTCTAAGTTTTAAACAAGAGAGCTTGAGCAGATCAATTGCTGATTTAAAAGCAAAATATGCGAGATAAATACGGCGTTGCTCAGGATAGTTATTGTTATACAAAATCTGACGTACTAGTTAATAAGCTTAATATTACAGATGCAAATGAGTTAGCGGAAGCTGAGCTAGCGTTTACCGCCTTTAGATATAGTAAATACTCTTCTAAAATCAAATCCCTCCACCAATTTAGTTTAAATCATTTACGACATCTCCACTGGTATTTATTTCAAGATGTATATGATTGGGCTGGTGAGATTAGAACTGTTGACATTTCCAAAGGGGAAACTCGGTTTTGTACTTGTTCACGAATCAATGTTGAAGTACAAAAGCAGTTCCAGCAAATTGAAACATTGGATATAAACGCAGCTAAACCAGAAATCTTAGCCCAGCTTGCAGATATCTACTGTGAATTAAATATTATTCATCCCTTTAGAGAGGGCAATGGTAGAACTCAACGTTTTTTCTTTGAAGAGCTACTATTTTTCTTAGGCTTTTCTGTCAATTGGCCAGACATATCAAAAGATGAATGGGTTCAAGCAAATATAGATGGCTATTACGGTAATTTAAATCCACTAAACACCATCCTAACACTCGCGACGAGATAGCTTACCCCATACGTTTAATGCCTTAATTGTAGCGAGTGCTAATCCACATACAGCACGATATGTTAACAGCCCTATTTTGGTGCTGACTCAAGATACCCAACTTGTAGCGGAGCATTTCTTCGAGCTATAAACCCGATATAAAGTACCGCGACACACAGCAACATAGGCACTGATTTTAAGTAAGCAAAATAGTCATAAAAAAAGGTTACTTCCCAGAACACCTTTGCGGTTTCTTCGTTTATACCTAAATGCTCCAGATTGCGCAGAAAGTTCTCCATTAACGCAAAAAAATCTATTAACGCTAAGGTCAAAACTAAGAAATGTAATGGCCCCTCCGCATAGTTTTTTTCAAACACAGAGGCACTTCTTCCTCGGGTAAGCAACACCGCAAAAGCCATCCGATGTTTTAGCAAAAAGAGTAATAAAAGGCTGAGCGAAAATTGAATGGTGAACGCACAGATATTCTTATGATATCCACTATCAAGAATTGGGAAAATAACATTTACCAGCGCATAAACAGCTACCGTTGAACACAAAAATACTACTACAAAGCAAAGCGTCAACAGCTGACTATTTTTGTCTTTGTAAGAGTAAAAGAACAAAACCAATAATAAGATAAATAAAGTAGATTCAAAAATAATTACGCCAAAAGCCGATCCCAAGATTAGCGTAAGAATACTGCCTTTGTCCTTCATATTGTCTGGATACAGTCGTGAGAGCGCTTCGGTATCATCTAAAATATCAGCGAGTTTGACTCTACATAAGTCAGCAAACTTCATTAACGTACCAAGCTTGAAGGAACTAACACCATTGAGATAGTTGTCTAGCGTTCGCATGCCAATCCCGAGGTGGCGGCATATATCTTCTCGTGACATCCCGCGTTTATGCTTGAGGCCCTTTATCAATAGCCCTATGCGCTGGCTTACTTCGTACTCTTCTGGCGTTTGCATCGACCTACCATTTCCTGAATCTAATAATTAATTATTGTTATTAAAAGTATGATAGCTGCTGGTGGCTCTTCTTACGTGCGAGCAATCCAATATACAACAGAGTGATGCACAATAGTGTCGGAAAAGCTTTTAGATACGCAAAGTGGTCAAAAAAGAACGTAACTTCCCAGAATATTTTAGCAGCTTCCTCATCCACACCTAGGCGCTCTAAATTACGAAGAAAGTTTTCCATCAATGCAAAGAAGTCTATAAACACTAACGTTATAGCTAAGAAATATAATGGCCCTTCCGCGTAATTTTTCTCGAATACCGAGGCTGATTTACCACGTGTGAAAAAAACTGAAAGTGACATTCGATACTTGAGCAGAAATAACAGCAGTAGGCTTGAGATTAACTGACCACCGTAGGCATAAATATTCTCGATGTAATAGCTTTCAACCACCGGAAAAACAATATTTTTTAAGTAAAATACCATTACTGCATCTAGTGAAAGCACAACAGCAAAAATCAAAGTTAGCGATAAGCTATTTTGATCTTCTTTACATAAATAAACTAAGACAAAAAGTAAAATACAGGTGATCGGCTCAAAAACTGTAGCACTTACTACCGTAGTCATTAGCAAGGCTAGAATACTCCCTTTGTCCTTCATATTGTCCGGATATAGTCGTGAGAGTGCTTCGGTATCATCTAAAATATCGGCAAGCTTGACTCTGCAGAGGTCAGCAAACTTCATTAACGTACCAAGCTTAAAAGAGCTAACGCCATTGAGGTAGTTGTCTAGCGTTCGCATGCCAATCCCGAGGTGGCGACATATATCTTCTCGAGACATCCCGCGTTTATGCTTAAGACCCTTTATTAATAGTCCTATGCGCTGGCTTACTTCGTACTCTTCTGGCGTTTGCATCAGCCCGCCACCTCCTTATCCCGTAATTTACTAATCAACTTATTACTACGCGCTTTGGGGCTGCTGCGTATTTCTTTTCCGCGCGAGTATTCCTGCATAGAGAAGTGCTATACTAAGCAACATCAGCGGGGCTTTAAGGTATTCATAATAATCATAGAAGAAGGTCAACTCCCAGAATATTTTTACCTTCTCTTCATCCATTCCTAATCGATCTAAATTGCGAATAAAATTCTCTATTAGCGCACAAAAATCAACAACGGCTAGGATCAGAGCAAGGAAGTAAAGTGGAGCTTCAACAAGGCTCTTCTCAAATACTTCGGAAGACCTTCCTCGCGTAATAAGCACCGCAAATTTCATTCTATATTTAATTAAAAAGAGCAAAAATAAACTTAGTGCCAAGTTTATTGAAAAAGCGTATACATTTTGAATGAAGTAATTAGCAGCAACGGGAAAAACAACGTATTTAAGCCAGTAACCAAATGCATTACTTAATGCATAGATCACTACAAAAATTGCGACCATGCATTGATTGTTTTTATCTTTGTATGAATAGCAAAGCAATATAATTAACAAAAACAAAGTGATTGATTCAAAAAGCATTGCCGTTGCAAGAGAACCAAAAAGCAGTGTAAGAATACTCCCTTTGTCCTTCATATTGTCTGGATACAGTCGTGAGAGCGCTTCGGTATCATCTAAAATATCGGCGAGTTTAACTCTGCAAAGATCGGCAAACTTCATTAACGTACCAAGCTTAAAAGAGCTAACACCATTGAGGTAGTTGTCTAACGTTCGCATGCCAATCCCGAGGTGGCGGCATATATCTTCTCGTGACATCCCGCGTTTATGCTTAAGACCCTTTATTAATAGCCCTATGCGCTGACTTACTTCGTACTCTTCTGGCGTTTGCATCGCCCCGTTTTTCCCTTTAATCAAAACACCAAATTAACCCAAACATTACATTTTGTTTAATATAAAGACAAGTAAATGTTCAGGGCAGTTTATGATTAAGCGGTTCATATCTTAGGATTGAGAGAAGCGAACAATATTGAATCGAAATTACAAACAAGGAAAATTAAAAATTCTTGTTCTTAAATAGTAAATTTCATCTCAGTTACAAATACTAAAACGCAGTATCACGACAAGTGAGGATACTGCGCTTCCTTGGGTTTAAGGTTGGCTTTGGATTGGTTGTCTTCTAGTCCGGACAATCAATCCAACGTATAAAAGTGCAACGCACAAGAAAATAGGTACTGCTTTGAGGTATTCAAAGTAATCATAAAAGAAAGTCCACTCCCAGAAAATCTTCGCCGTTTCCTCGTTTACGCCGATATGCTCAAGGTTACGGATAAAGTTTTCTAACAAAGCCATCAGGTCTACGAACACAAGAAACAAAACCAGTAAATAAAGTGGACCTTCAGCATAATTTTTCTCAAATACAGAAGCTGATTTGCCGCGTGTGAGTAATACAGCAACTGTCATTCTATGCTTGAGTAGAAAAAGCAAGATTAAACTCAATGATAGATTTATCAAGAAAGCATAAATGTTCTGATAAAACACATTAGGTTCTGCTGGTTTAATTACTGCATCTAACACATACATGGCAACTGAAGTTATTACAAACACGAAGGCAAAACAAAGCGTAAGCATCTGACTGTTATGATCATTTTTAGACATAAAAACTAAAATAATCAGAGCTATGGGTACTGCTAGCTCTATCAAAGAGGTATTAATAAAAGTAATCGATAGTGCAGCTGCAATACTCGTTAACAAAGCTAAATTAAACAAACTTTTCATGCACCTACCTCACTTTCAGGTTTTTCAGTTGCCTGTGGCTTGGCACCATCCCCTTTACCGTAACCCGTGCCACCATAGATTTGCTCACAAACCGAGCGACAAAGAGTTTTATATGTGGGCTTCTTTTGACTCGTTGGCAACATCAGGCTATATAAACTTTTCAAAATACACCTCAACAATTCGACTTTTCTAGTGATGAGGCTTCCCGTCGTTCTCCTGGCCCCCCTCCAGTGGTCATGCCTACGCCACCAGCAACTTGCTTACACAATGAGTGACTAAGGGCTATTTTTATTAGTTTTTTCTGTGCAGCCTTCATTGTTCTTTTCCTCACTTTTTTCTCCATACAGGCCAGAGAGCTTATCTGTATCTTCTAAAATATCTGATAACTTTACTTTACAGATTTCAGCAAACCGAAGCAATGTCCCAAGCTTAAAGGAGCTAGAGCCATTTAAATAGTTATCAAGGGTCCTGTCACCCACACCTAAACGCCGGCTAACCTCTTCTCGGGTCATCCCTTTTTTGCGCTTTAGCCCCCGTATCAGTCGGCCGATACGTTGGCTTACCTCGTATTCTTCTGGCGTCTGCATCGCCCCACCATATCTCTCAATCACCCCAACCAAGTTAACCAAAAGTTTACATCCAGTTAAATATAAAGACAAGTAGATGACAGTACTATTTTTAGGTGCATACTCGTAAAACAACCCAAAACAGAAACAAACTTATCATTACATTTGAATTTTTGGTATCAATTGATTTAAGCAACCCTCGCTAAACCTGCTTATTTGTTGTTTTGCAGACCATTAAAATCAATAATTAAAAAACACACAAACTTCTCTATTTTTATGGGAAAATCTTCACCTTATTGTGTAGGCGCAGCATTTGCTTTATTTAAAACCTGCTTACGACGCGCTGTTATTCCTGCGTATAAAACAAACATACAGAGCAGATAAGGCACGGCCTTAATATAAGCAAAGTAATCAAACATAAAGGTCAGCTCCCAAAATGGTTTGGCAACTTCTTCATCTATACCTAAATGCTCTAGGTTACGGATAAAGTTTTCCATCAATGCGGCAAAATCAATCAAAGCTAACGTACATGCGAGTGCATAAAGCGGCGCATCTACTTGGTTGTTCTCAAAAATACTGGCTGAATTCCCTTTGGTAAACCACGCACCTAAAAACATTCTGTATTTGATCATTAGCGCCAGCAGTAAACTCAGTAAAAGTTGAGTTGCAAAAGCATAGATATTTTCAATGTAATAGCTTTCAATAGCTGGGATCAATACAAATGTAAGCCAGTAAACAACGGCGATTTCCAACGAAAAAGCAAATATAAAAATTGCAACAATGCTTTGGCTATTCTTGTCATTACGCGCATAAAAAAATAACAAGATCAGTAGTGCAATGAAGATAACTTCAAATACTAAAACGCTGACAATAGAACTCATAAATAGTAAAAAGATATTGCCTTTGTCTTTAAAATTCTCAGGATACAAGCGCTTCAGCGCCTCGGTATCATCCAAAATATCAGCCAGCTTTACCTTGCAAAGATCCGCAAACTTTAACAATGTCCCAAGTTTAAATGAGCTCACTCCGTTTAAGTAATTGTCTAACGTGCGCGAGCCTATACCTAAACGTTTACAGACATCTTCTCGGGTCATACCTCTGGTACGCTTTAACCCAAGTATTAACCTACCTATCCGCTGGCTTACCTCATATTCCTCTGGCGTTTGCATCTGTCCACCATTGTTTTACGTTAGCTCCCTTGAAATTAACCCAAACATTACATTTAGTTAAATATAAAGACAAGCTTCTCTCGATAAATTGCAATGAAAAAACAATAAAACACTCAATACTTCACCAACTTTACGTAATTTGAAATATTTTTATCGTTTTTCACGCTTAACCGTTCTTTAAAGACAAACCTTATTGAGGATATGCCCTCATAGCCGTGAGTATTTATATAACCTGATAAGCTGTGAGTAATCCGCAGCCGGCGTATTAAAAAGATCGCTGGGTAAACCAGCTCCTACGCGGAGGTGTGTCGCAGGGTAAACCAGCTGCAATATTAAAAGGTGATTGTTATGCTTTACAAAAAAGTACAGTTGTTCTATTTTAATAAAAGTACAAGTGTTCTTTTTAGAGGTCAGGATGAAATTCAGCTACTTTAACGACAAAGACGGCTCACTTATTACCAAGATAAGTCGGGGTGTCACAGGGCTTATGTGCACGCTTGCGCCACCTATTACTGCGAGGTTAGGCCAGGTACTACTGATGAGTCCGCATGGTAAGCGTCAGTATCAGTTTAAAAATAAAAAACCCAATGGTGAGTTCAATATTCTTACCTCGCTTGGTCGCGTTCATGTAAACGTGTTTGGCCTTGGCCCGAAGACCGTCGTATTAAGTCATGGTTGGGCCGATAACAGCAGTTGCTTTGATACTTTGATCCCAGAACTCGTTGCAGCGGGATTTTGCGTTGTGGCGATTGATCATGTTGGTCATGGACAATCTCATGGTAAGCAAGCCCATTTGCTGGCTTTTGTTGAAGCACTGGATACCCTGATTGAGAAGCTAGAAGCCGATCGCCATGATATCGTGGCTTTGGTGGGGCATTCTATGGGCGCTGTGGCGCTGATGAACTTACCAGATTATCGCCTAGAAAATCGCGTGGTTATTAATGTTGCAACTCCCGTGCAGTTTTTTGAGCTGATGTTTGAGCGCGTCGCGCGAGCGGGCATTTCTGAAAAAATGCTACACCAAGTATTGGGCGCTATCACCACAAGATATGGCACGCATTGGCATTTGATCCGAGATAAATTCCACGACGGTGTACGTAAGTTTGAGCCGACATTTATTCACGATACCGAGGACCGATTTGCGCCATTTGAACACGTAGAGTCGCTTATCGCAGCCGCTCCTGAGCGTTTAATCCAAACCTCAGGCCTTGGACATCGCCGCATTTTAGGCGATACTGGCGTTATTCAACGTATTACTCAAAGAATAACTGCATAAGTGATGAATAAAGGCGAGAGAACGAGACAAACCATTTTAGAGCAAGGTATGCGCTTTAGTAGCCAATATGGCTTAATAGAGGTCACTATTGGTTCTATGGCCAAGCTTTGTGGCTTGTCTCGCAGCGGGCTTATCTCGCATTTTGACAGTAAAGAAGATATGCAGTTGGCGATCCTCGATTACTGTGAAGATCAATTTATGCTGCATGTCGTCGCACCGGCACGACACCAAGATCCCCTTGTACAACTCAAAATGCTCTTTTCTATTTGGGCCGACTGGACTCGTGAACTATTTAATGAGCCACATTCAACTTGCCCGTTTATCAAAGCGTTGGTTGAGTTTAATTGCCATACAGACAGCCCTATTCATACCAAAGTTACCGAGCAACATAACCGATTATTTAGCTATATTAAGCATAAAATCGTGCAAGGGATAGAAAGCGGTATTTTCCATCCTGAGCTTGATGCGCAGTGCGCGGCGTACGAGCTATACAACTTGTATCTAGGCCATGCGATAGCGAAAAATACGGTACTAACAGAACATGCCAGCGAGTTGTTTAAACGTAATATTGAGCACTTACTTGAAAGTTACCAAGCTGATCCAAAAACACGGAGCGTATCTGCATGATTGAAATAATCTCTACCCCAAACCCTGATATTGTTGAGCAGCTTACTGAGCTATACATCGCGACCTTTTCAGCGCCACCACGTAATGAAGAAATAGACCAAGCAGCCATTCGCGTGGTTATGGAAAAGGAAATCGAAGAAGGCGAAGTACGTGTTATTTTTGATGACTCAACAAAGCAACTTATAGGCAGTTTGTCGCTAGTGCCAATCGCGCATTTTAAAGATAAGGCGCGCTTTGATCTTACGTCAGGCCTATATATTTCGAACTTTATGGTTGATGCGAATATTCGCGGCAAAGGAGTTGGCAAGCAATTACTACAAGACACCTTAGCCGCTACTCGCCAACCTATCCACACTCGTTGTCGAGTAGATGCCTTAGCGGTAAATCATTTATTTCAGCGCCATGGTTTTAAATTGATTGCTAATTACACAACAATCATGAATAACTCGGTTGCGGCGCGTAATATCTACACCTATCAAGCTGAATAATCTGCGGATAATCCTTGGATTGTCATTGTTGATTATTACATTCACTCTTATACTTTGCCAAAGAGTCGTCGTGTAGAGTAATGAGATGCTAAGGTTTTTTTCGATTGAACACGGTGTAATTTCCGAAATGGAACCAAGCACCGACACCCCGATTGAAATAGCAATCAAAAACGCCCATTGGATAGATACTATTAATCCCACTGAGGAGGAGCGAGTTACTCTGGCAAACACGCTAAATATTACCCTTCCTGGTGCGGATGACGTAGAGGAAATCGAAGCCTCTTCGCGCTGTTTTATCGACAGCGAAGGTCTGCATGTACACGCTTTATTTATGTCTCCCAATGACGGGCGTTTTAATACGGTGACCGTGGCCTGCTTATTACAAAAGAACTGCTTATTAACCATTCGTGATGACGAGCTTGCGGATTTTAGGTTGCTGCGACTGCGTGCGCGTAAAGGGCAAGTGGCGTGCGATAACCCAAAACAGCTGTTAGTGACTTTGTTCGACCAAAAAGTCGAAAACCATGCGGACATGCTTGAGGATATGCACCACCAGCTTGAAAAGCTCAGTGCCTATGTGCTTGAGGAAGAAGACTCAGATCTAGAAGAAGCTGTTAGTCGTATTTCAAGGCTAGAAGATGCCAACGGTAAAGTGCGCTTATGTTTGATGGATACGCAGCGCAATATCTCGTTTTTAATGCGTCATGTGGGGGTGCAATCTGAGGAGCGAGAAACGCTACGGGAGGTTACACGAGATATCGAAACCTTAATGTCGCACTGCGCCTTTCTCTTCGATAAAGTGAATTTTTTGATGGATTCTACGCAGGGTTTTATCAATATCGAACAAAACCAAATTATTAAAACCTTCTCCATTGCCTCTGTCGTATTTTTGCCACCCACAGTGGTTGCCAGTGTGTATGGGATGAATTTTAATAATATGCCAGAGCTAAACTGGGCCTGGGGCTACCCTTTTGCCATTGCTATTATGCTGCTGTCTGGTTTTGCGCCTTATTTATTCTTTAAACACAAAGGTTGGCTGTGATCTTTGGTCAATCTAGAGGTGTAGCTTCATTTCCAGCAGGCAAGGTGTAAATCCCGCTTTTTCATAAGCACGGATTGCAGCGGCATTACTACTGTATACATCAAGGTAAAAGTCGTTGACGTTTTGGGTTTTACACCAAGCGATTAAGTGCTCCATGATCGCTTGATTCAAACCTCTACCACGATGCTCAGGTGTTACATACATAAACCCAAGATAACCATGCTGCGTGTGCTGTAGCTGCTGTTTAGATGCTCTTATCTGCACATACCCTGTCGCCACTATTTGCTCTGGCACTTCACCAACCACCACTAACGTATTCGAACAAGTGAGTAATTTTTCGAGATCATAGTATTTGGCGTCTTGCGATTTGATTGTTGGGTTAAACGGACGCTCCGCTTCGATCACTTGCTGTTCTAGGTCTAGAAGAGTGGTTAAGTCGTTGATGGTGGCTGGTCTAATTTTCATATTTTTTTCCTTAAAAAAAGCCACCTTAGCTTAACTAAGGTGGCAAAGCCACTATCTACAGTGTTAAAAATTGTCAGGGACTACATGAGTTAGCTAAGTATTAATGGTCGTGAGACTCCTCTGCTGCAATACCAAGCCATACTAGTTTTTCTGGTACGTAATCTAGTTCAAACGTGTCTACTAGTTTGGCTTCTTCTAAATCAAACTTTTTGATTTGTTTTGCAATTGGATCGCTCACATATACCGCTTGCTCTGAATGAGAGAATGTAATTTGGAAACCGTGACCTTCTGGCATCGTAGTTAAATCGGCATCGCTAACTTGTACTTCACCTGCTGCTTCAAAATGGTGCTCACCATCATGATCATGACCGGCAAAAATGCTGAGTTTACCTGCGGTATCCATCACCACAACATGTTCACCCGCAAAGCTAAATCCAAAGCTAGCAATGCGATAGTTATCACTTACTTGCCATTCAAGCTTCTCAATATGGCCATGCTCTGGGTCAACCATCAGCACATCATTACCTGCTGATGCGATAAACTGCTCTGCATCATGGTGGCCTTTAAGGGTGCCAATTCGCTGTCCGTCAGCAAAGTAATCTGGATTGGCTAGTTTTACTGCACTAAAGCTTTCGCCTTGCTGAGTGATAAGCGCAACACCGTCACCGCAACCAAATGCCACTGCTTCTTCATTTTGTGCGCTGCCGTGAAGTGCAGGACAGCTTACGTTAAATACCTGCTCTTGATGAAAATGGTCACCATGCGCATGATACAAACCAATTTGCGAGGGTAGAGAAGTTTCAGTTTGAGGGTCTCTGATCGTGCTAATTAGAAATTCGCCTCTAGCTTGCGCCGCACCGTGCATGTAAGTGTCGTAATGTAATGCAGCAACTTCGCTTTGCTCGCCGCTAATATGCGCTTCACTAAACATTGCAGCACTGGCATTTTGTTGGCTGTCTTTGTCACCATCAGAGAACACAGCAATACCAGACTCACCCACCGTAACGTGTGTTGGCTTCACTGACTCTAAATGGAACGAAGCAAGAGCTGGCGCCTCTTCATGAGTATGGTGATGGTCGCCGTGTTCTTCTTCATATAAGCCACCATCAATAAATTCCACTAAACCTTGGTCACGTTGTACCAAGACAGCAAAGCGGTGATTTTCAGAGCTATATACATATTTTGGATAGTGGGTAACGCCAATCGAGTCGATAAGTGATTTATCCGCCGTTGAGTACACATTCACAACGTTACTTTCAGCGCTAGTAACTAACAGACGACCATTTGCGTCTGCTATAGTATCTCCATGATCGTGATCATCATGACCATCGTCATCGTTGCCATTATCTTGGGCTGGCGGGTCTACTTTTACGATTGTGTGTTCAGTACCACCACATGCAGAAAGAAGAATTGCAGAAATGGCAACTGCCAAAAGTTTACCTTTTAATACCATGAGAGAGATCCTATTTTTATTTATGTTATACCATAACTTTAAATATGTTATCTTATAACAAAACTAAAAACAACACCTCGACTAATCACCTATTGACTATTTTACACACAAACCCAATAGTGAAGTATGAAATCCAATTGGCATTACCAGACAAAAGACACTCTCAAGATAACAAATGCCTTGATGTAACACCCAGACTATTTAAAAAGGACTACTTAATGGACTATTTGGTTGCTATCACTTTATTTGCTATTGCGTCTTCCGTAACGCCAGGGCCAAACAATATTATGGTAATGACGTCTGGTGTTAATTTTGGCTTAAAGAGGAGCATTCCGCTGTTAAGCGGTATTTGTGTGGGCTTTTCGATTATGCTTTTGCTGGTCGGCTTAGGTTTTGCGCGGCTATTTGAGCTATTTCCTAGTTTGCACTTTATTTTAAAGTGCATTGGCGTCATTTATCTTCTATATCTTGCTTACCTTGTCGCGATATCTTCACCCACAACTGATGCAGACTCAAACCCTCAACCTTTTTCGTTTTTAAAAGGCGCGCTATTTCAGTGGGTAAACGCAAAAGCATGGATTGTAGCAATAGGTGCTATTTCAACTTATACCTCCGCTGGCGCAGACTTTATGAGTCAAAATTTGATGATCACCATTGTCTTTCTGTTGGTGTCATTTCCTTGTGTTGGGATCTGGTTGGTGTTTGGTTCGTCGCTGAAACATGTATTAAAAAATGAGCAAAGCCTTAGATGGTTTAATTTTGTGATGGCTACATTACTTGTGCTTTCAGTAATGCCAATCGTGTTAGAGATCTTTGCAGGATAATCCCCTGCAAAGATTACCGTGTTATTGTTACTTGTTGTCCGCTTTTTACCGACGGGCAATCACCCACACTGCATGCACAATTCCTGGTATATAACCCAACAATGTAAGCAAAATATTTAACCAAAAAGCCCCGCCAAGACCGACTTGTAAGAATACACCAAGTGGTGGAAGCAGAATTGCAATGATGATCCTCAATAAATCCATTGTTCTCTCCTAAAAGTTATAGACGCTTTCATTCTGCATGGGTTATGCCAATTCAAAGGAATGCCTTTTGCATTAACCCAATAACAGTATAGGAGATAAAAAATGCCAGATTGGGTTAATCTTGATTTAGCACTCATTTGGTATCACTTTTACCAAATTGTTTTTGCGTTTTTACTTACATTACCTTTGGCTATTAATAGAGAAAGTAGTTCCGATAGCGCGGGGCTTAGAACGTTCCCATTAGTCGCTATTTCCTGTTGTGCTTTTATTTTAACAAGTATGGACGTCTTTGAATCACATGAAGCACAAGCAAGAGTAATGTACGGTGTCATTACTGGAATTGGCTTTATTGGTGGCGGCTCTATTGTGAAAAATGATAATTCCACACATGGTACAGCAACCGCAGCAGGTATTTGGTTAACCGGGGCAATAGGGATCTCAAGCGCATACCAACGATATGAAATCGCAATTGTATTAAGCGCGGTTGGGTTTTTGGTGTTTCGCCTACTAGAGCCTTATAAAAAACCTTCGAGCTCTCAATAGACTTACGTTGAACCTTTCGTTCTTTTGCTTGAGACTTGGCGCTTGAGCTCTAACTTTTCACCAAAGAAGTACTCGTAAGCTAAAATAGCGATAAAATAAAAGAATCCAAAAACGCTGATATCGATAAGCAATTTACCGAAGTCAAAGGGATCTTCGAATAAAAAATATTCAAAACCAGTAAGATAAAAAACTAATTTAGTCAAAAAAAGTGCGGGTAAAAGTGAAATAACAAATTTCAAATTAATGTCCTTTTAATTTGCCTGAGGTACTATCCGAAGTGCAGTTTACCTGCTTTCTTCCTAGATTGCACGCAATATACATTTTATTTCGATAGTTTACAAAGAGTTACTATCTTATTAGCTGAGCACTAAGCTCAGCTAATAACGAAACATCAAAACTTGATAATAGTTGAAACCGCTTCCTCGTTTGCCGTTTCAATAGACATTTTCAGTTCACGATTTTGCCAATCTATATCTATCAAGCCGTAGTTACTTCCCGATTTATTAATCAAATGGCGGTTAGATGTTGTTAACTTTGCGATGTCTTTGCTTATTGCACCAACTCGTCCGGTTGGAATACTGGCACCTGCTGGCGCACAGTTGCCCCACTCACCTTCGATGCCTTTTTGGTTATCATCCACTTGGGTATAACACCAAGGCTTATCGTTGTCTCGCGTGATACAACCTTGGTAGGTTACACCTGCATATTTGAACGGTAACTGACATGCTTTGGCAAAATTGCCATCCCCTTTGTCATCTGCGTAAATCGGTAACCTTAATGGGTTTTCGATATGATAAGGCCAGTTTTGACCAAACCCTGATGCGGTCACTTCGTAGACGTTAACTGCTTGACCATATGTGCTGCTTGCGGGAATAGTCTTTTGCAAAAGCTCTCCCCAATGCTGATCGCCAGACAAAAACACAACGGCCTTAGTCTTACCTTCGTTCACTGATTTCTGTACCAACCTAAGCAAACGCTCTCTTTGCGCTGGCATTTCAGCCCAAGACTCATAACTAGTGCCAGACATATTTGTTTCTTCTAATGACGCGATGGCAGCATTAAATGTTTTGCCGTCTCCATAAGCACAGTAGTTAGTTTTACTTCTGCCTTGATGCAGCGGAGGCAGTACTTGAATGCCGCTTGCAATGAGCTTGATTTCTGATGGTTTTTGTAACTCTTGCTCAAGCCATTGCCACTGCGCCTCTCCCAATATGGTGCTACTTTCACCTTCACACGCACCGTAACTTGAAAAGGTTGGAGAGCGGAAGTAACGGGCATCCAATGTGATCACATGTGTGGTTTCGCCCGAGCCACCCAGCATTTTGGCTTCGTAAATACCAGCTTGACCGTTTAGTCTTGGGTCAGCCTTATCAACATCAAAGTGGCGTAAGTATTCTTTCTGTGCGTTTACTCTCTGTGGATAATGTTTGCCTTCATTGTTCCAACCAAAATCGTGGTCATCCCAAGTCGCCATCACTGGGATCTTAGCCTCTAAAAACTTGCGATATTCACTATTGTTCTTTTTATCATCGTACTTCTGGCGCATCACTGCCATATCGGTGGTATCTGCGTAGATATTGTCCCCTAACCAAAGAAATAGGTCCGGTTGTTGACCAATTAGTTTAGCAAGCGCTTCGGGCATATCTCCTTTGGTTTTGAAACATGAGCCAAGTGCAACTCTATCTAATCGCTTACTTTGTAGGGGTTGAGTGTGAGCTAAAAGCGCTGGCGGCGCTTCTGGCTGGCATTCTTCCCAGCCGCCTTCTTCAACATAGCACCAAGGTGCGGTGTGATTTCGGGTTGTACAGCCATAATATTTTTCGCCTTGATACTCCGATGGCGTTTTACACGCTTTTCCAGTTACCGTTTTGAATTCTGGAATGGTTTCTGTTCTGACATGACCCCATGTTGCGCCTTCAATGCTTTGTTTTAAATAGCACCACTGCGAACCTGAATTATTTTTATCCGTCGTCCCTTGATACTGTGCGGCTAGATAGTTAAAAGTAGATTTACAAGACTCGTAGTGAACTTCAGGTTCTGCATTGGCGACGCTGCTCATGAGCATCAACACGGCTGGCGTGAGAGTATAAGTTTTCATCGTTTCCTCGGTATTTGAATGTTGGCATCCTTGCTAGTTTTCCTTGCGGGAACGGAGTCTAATTCGGCAATGTTAAATTTTAGTTTAATATTTATTTCAAGTTCACATTTGCTTCCGCATTCATGAAATAATACGAAAGTGGCTCAATTAATGAGTCATAACTAGGTCTTATGGCAAGTGGTTAATAAGCCAATCAATAAATACTTGGATCCGAGCTCTTTTTGGTGAATAGGGATCGAATAACACATAGCGTTGCCATACCACAGGGTGAGGGATATCAAAAAGCTGCACAATAAGTCCAGCTTGTTGAAAGTCTAAAAATAGCTCTTTGGAGACGATTGCAACACCTTGGCCTTTAAGCGCTGCACTCAGTGCCATGTCATTAGAAGAGACTCGAGTGTGTGGGCCTTTGGCACAAATACTTGAGCCGCATATCCCCTGAGACTCAAACCACTGCTCCCAGCTTACTTTGTCATCGTCGTGGTGAATAAGGTTGCATCTTGCTAAATCACTGGGAGACTTAATTTGCAGCGCTTCTTTGTAGCTTGGTGAACAAACAGGATAGTTGCTATCTTCCCCCAGATATAACTGCTCAAGTCCGGCGGGACACGCTAACTCTTTCTTAGTAGAAAACCGGATCGCGATATCAATATGATTTAAACGAATATCTTCAAAGCGATTAGAGCCAAGCACACGAATTTGGATGTCGTCATGAGCTTCGTAAAACGAGCTTAGGTTAGGCATTAGCCATAAAGAGCAAAAAGACTGGGTTGACGTTATGGTCAAGCTACCAGCCAATTCTTGCGTTTGAATTTGATTTAATCCCCCAATAATGCGCTTAAACGCACTTTGAGTAGACATTAACAACACTTCGCCGGCTTCAGTTAAGTGCATATTGCGGCCTTTTCTTACAAAAAGCTTAACTGCAAGTGCATTTTCCAGTTGCCGCATTTGTTGACTTACTGCCGCTTGCGTAATGTTCAATTCGAGTGCAGCTTGGGTGTAACTTTGGAGCCGAGCTGCACTCTCAAAACAGCGTAGTGCACTTAAATGCCTTAACCTCTTATCCATAAGCTCAACTTATATTAATTGTAATTAACTATCGTTGGTATCCTGCCATATTTTGATCCAAGATACAGTCATAAATTACTTAACCTGAACTCAGGTTACTCACTACGACGACAGGAGCAACAATGAATTATTGCAAACCAAAGCCAAAGTCACGGTTATTACACTGGTTAAATATAATCGGAGCCTATCTGAAGTTAGAACACACAGTGAAACATAAGTAGTTTCAATATGTGGGAACATAATCAAGTACAGTGGAGCCTGTTACAATTTTTGTTACACAAAAAGTCGACTAGCCCACCGCTACAAATCATTGATATTAATTAACATTTTAAATATTGATCGGATAGTAAACCTTTATCCACACTCTTTTTGCAACAAGTTTTGTTAAAGTAAATGGAACATTGCGCTCATTATGTTTTGTTCACACCTAGTGACAACATACAGCACATTGATTAGCAATATAAACCAACAATAACAAATATGGACAAAGGATTTTTATGCTATCTAAATCTCTGATATGCAGTGCTATTTTACTAGCTACTAGCGCTTCTGTTGATGCCCAATCTAATGCTGAACTTCATCGTTTAGCCACCGTAGCTAAACCGATAGAACAAGCAGTCACATTTAACTTAGATCCATCTAAGGAGCGTTTTTCAGGACACACGACTATAAAACTTGAGGTGCTCAAAGCCACTCAGTTTATTGAGCTCAACGGTTTAGACTATGCGATCAACACTGCTGAGTTAGTCGGAAAAGCGTCGTGTGAGCTCAGAGATAAAATGCTCGAAACCGGTAAAGTGAGATTGAGTTGCGAAAAAACACTGCAACCGGGTCGCTACACGCTTACTATTGACTATACCGCCCCTTACAATCGCAACAGCGTCGGTCTCTATAAAACCATAGACAATGGCGTGCCTTACTTATTTACTCAGTTTCAGATGAGTGATGCAAGAAGAGCAATACCAACGTTCGATGAACCTGAGTATAAAATTCCATTCCAACTCACTATTACCGCCCCTGACGATCAAAAAGTATTCGCTAACACGCCTGTTTTAGAGATCAAAAAGTCAAATGGCATGACCACCCACTATTTCGACAAGACGCCGCCCCTTCCTTCTTATTTAGTTGCCTTGTCCGTTGGTCCATTCGAAGTGCTTGATGTTAAAGGGATGTCGGTTCCGGGTAATATTATTACCCCACAAAAGAAATCAAATCTCGCCGCTTATTCCATCGAAAACACACCAAAGATACTCAAAGCACTTGAAGACTATTTTGACTTACCCTATGTCTATAAAAAACTAGACCAAGTCGCAGTCCCTGAATTTCCGTTTGGTGCAATGGAGAATGCAGGCCTTGTGACTTACCGAGAAGACATATTACTTATCGATCCAGCAACGTCGACAAGACAAGCCCAAACTTCGCATGTAAACGTTATTGCTCATGAACTTGCACACCAATGGTATGGTAATCTAGTTACGATGAAATGGTGGAATGACCTGTGGTTAAACGAAGCATTTGCCACTTGGATGGCTGCAAAGATCACATTACAGCTGTTTCCTGAGCTAGAGACAAATTTATCCTTATCTCAACACAGGGCCATGCCCTATGACGCTCAAGCAACTACCTCACCGATCCGCAAACCGGTTATTACAGAGTCTGATGTAACAGACGGCTTGGGACTTGCGTACAGCAAAGGTAGCGCGGTACTTTACATGGTTGAGCAGTGGCTTGGGGAAGCAGTATTCAAGCAAGGCATGCGCAATTATATCCGTAAATTTGCTTATAAAAATGCAGAAGCCAAAGATCTTTGGGATGAGCTGGGTAAAGTGTCTAATAAAGATGTTGCGACAGTGCTAAACTCATTTGTATCACAAGCTTCGTTTCCACTTTTGACGATTAAGTTAGATGGTCAGAATGCCACCTTATCCCAACAACGTTTTGTAATAAAAGGGCAAGAAGCGGCAGCACAAACTTGGCATATCCCCATCACACTGCGCTATGGTAAAGGTGACAAAACGGCCACTAAGACAATACTTCTAGACTCCAAGAAACAACAGATTAAATTAGACTTTGAGCCAGAGTGGATCTTACCAAACGACAATGCGACAGGTTATTACCGCTGGGATCTTTCTGAGTCTCAACTCGCAAGCCTAATATCACATGCCCCAAACAAGCTAAACGAGCGGGAGAGATTAGACTTACTAAGCAATGTTGACGCGCTGATGGAGTCTGGAAAAATAAACGCCAACGCGTTGATGTTAACGCTCAGTGAGTTTATTAACGATACTCATCCCAAGGTAGCAAAGGCCGCTCTTACTCAATTACTATCACAACATAAACAGTATGAAGACGATTCAAATAAGCTACTTTGGAAAAAGCTTTTTACGACTTATGTTGAGCCTGCGTTTTCTCGATATGGACTTGAGGCAAATGCAAATGAACCAGCTGCCACATCGGAAATACGTGCAGCATTGGTTAGAGCACTGGCTTTCGAGACCAAGCATCAAACCATTATTACGCATGCCAAAAAACAAGCGAGTTTATATTTAACGTCACCTGATAAAGTTGACCCCTACTTGGCGAGAAGTTTCCTGCAAATAGCCGCTTACTACGGTGATGCTGAGCTGTTGAAGTCGTACAAAAAGGTTTTTGAAACTACTAATAACCCAACTCAACGTACTAATCTATTGCTTGCCATGGGTTATTTTGGTCCTCAAGAATTGCAACAACAAGTACTAGATTATGCCCTAAGCGAGCATGTAACTGCCTCCGACTTTAATTACATATTAAGCGGGAATGGTAAAGGCGATGAGCGAAAAGCGCTTTATCAAAAGTGGTTTTATCAGCACTTTGAGCGCTTAAAGGAACGCTTCCCTCCTTTTGCCAAGCCACAGCTACCTTTTTACCTATTTTCGTACTGTGACGCAGATGCGCTAAAACAAGCGCAGCAGTTTTTTGGGCCAATGCAAAACGAGATAGAAGGCTTAAGTAAATCACTTAAGCAACTGGAATTGGCAACAAATACCTGCATTATGCAAAAGCAAAGAGAGCTGGCTTCAGTTAACCAATTTTTGAATAATCTGTAAAAGACTCCAACCAGTTGTGGCGCTTTTGGCTTTTGCTGGGCGCCACTATTTTTTAGGATAAATATGTTACGTTCATTTTTATTATTGCTATGTCTGCCATTCACCTTAGCCGCTGAAACCGTGATTGATCCCGCTCGTGATAGAGCAATTCCTGTAGAAATTCATCAACCATCCAATACCGATAACTGCTCAACTACAGCGCTTTGTCCCGTTGCACTGCTAAGCGCCGGCTATGGTGTGTCTCATACCGAATATCAATTTTTGACCAAGGCGCTAAACCAAGCAGGATATTTGGTTATTACTGTAGGCCATGAGCTTGCAACTGATCCTCCTCTTTCCGTCGAAGGGAACTTATATGAAACACGCGCAGAAAACTGGCAACGGGGCGCTGATACGCTAGTGTTTATTCACGATTACTTTAAGCCAAAGTTCACCACCTTTGATTTTGAGCATGCCCTTTTAATTGGCCATTCTAATGGCGGTGACATTTCAGCATGGTTAATCAATCACGGCGCTATATTTGTAAACCATATCATTACGCTAGACCATCGCAGAGTGCCATTACCGAGAAGCCTTGATGTAAAGGTATTGTCGATACGAGCAAGTGACTTTCCGGCAGACAAAGGAGTGTTGCCAAGTCGTGCAGAAAAGCAAAAATATCAGGATTGTGTTGTCACGATAGCGAATGCAAAACACAACGACATGACTGACGAAGGTCCGAGCTGGCTAACAGACAAAATAGCACAAATTTTGGCTGATCATTTAGCTGGAAAACCTTGCCTAGGGAATGAAAAAGTAAAAGACCAATAGTCGCAAAACACAGAGAGAAATGAGGAAATTTCACTCCTCTTTTTGTTTATATGTTCTATTTAAGCCGAGCTTTATTTAATTTCAGCCACTGGCATTGATAGCGGTTTTACACACATAAAATATGCCCAAGCAATCAATATGATTTGCAGTGGTGCTCTAATTAGCAAGTAAACTGGCCCCCACTGATGTCCTCCCAGGCCAACGCTGTTGAGCGCGGCATACACATTTGCAGGAAAAAACAGGATAAAAATGGCAATAGCCGCTTTTGCTGTAGGCAATTGATATTTAGGTATAAATAACAGAATCGCTACTACGAGTTCGATGACACCAGTGAAGTACACCAAAGGAAGCCTATACGGCACCCAACTAGGTAACATTTCTACCATTCCCTGTGCTTTTACGATATGGCCAATAAAAAAGAACATAAATGCGATACCGAGACCCCAACAAGCAAGCGTTGTTGTCTCTACCTGTACGCCTCTTACCTTTGAATAGATAATACCGAGTAATAACGGGCTGCAAAGTAACAGAATAATGATGATCGGTGTAACCATGGTTTATGCCTTATCCCTAAACATTGTTAGCGGCTAAAAAGCCACCAAGATTATCCAATCATGTCACGTGATGTTCCTAAAAACAATAAAGTTAGCAACCGTATGTGCTAGGGCCTGTTGACCTTTGCTGTTTGATTTTTGTTCTTCTGAGTGTGTTTTGGTCGCGACGCTCGACTTGCCGCCTAGTAATCTAGGCAAAAGTTGAGCAACAATGAACAAAGCGCACTCAGATGAACCCAAAGGGCAGCGCTTGATTGGCATTTCTTCTGTGTTGCCCCACAAGGATGTGGGGTAAGGTGACTTTGCAGGAGCACAAAGTCTTTATCGCCAGACTTACATAGAATGACTATGCTACGCAGGCTCTGCCTTGTATAAATACCAATCAAACTGCTGCAAAAACAAACTTGAAAGATCAACAGGCCCTAGATTTTGCTGATCTTTAGCTCACCACTTTCATCAACTCCGCTTTAGTCTTGCCGATATCAAACTGCTCAACCATCTCTCGCAATTCATTGGCTTTACTCAACAATGACAGCCCCGATGCATTCGTCATCTCTACCAAAGTATTGTTTTGCTGCGTGATACCATCAATTTGCTTAATGGCTAGATTAATTTGCTCAATACCACTCGATTGCGTATTGCAGGCCTCTGCGATAGTTTGCACTTGCGATGCAAGTCCATACACACTTTCCACGATGGTTTTTAGCGTCTCGCCGGATTCTGAGGCCAGCTTAGACCCTTGCTTCACTTTGATGTTACTGCTTCCCAACAACTCAGAAATGTCTTTTGAGGCGCTTGCACTGCGCAGCGCTAAATTTCTCACTTCTGAGGCAACGACCGCAAAACCTTTTCCTTTTTCTCCGGCTCTTGCAGCTTCAACAGAGGCGTTTAGCGCTAATAAGTTAGTTTGAAACGCGATAGAATCAATAACCTCAATGACGGTAAGTATTTCTTTAGCACTCTTACTAATTTCGGTCATTGCCTCAATCGTTGACTCAACTACCTTTCCACCTTGCTGTGCTTGCTGGTTCACTTCAATTGCCAATTGATTAGCCGATTGCGCATTACTGGCGTTTGAGTGCACGGTTTCGGTGATTTCACCAACTGATACCCGTGTTTCTTCGATAGATGCGGCTTGAGAAGAGGACCGTTCACTTAACTCTTCGATGCCTGTGGTGATCTGCTGTACCGAAACCGTGATGGATTCGGCCATGGCGAGTAGCTTTTGCATCATATTAGCTAAGTTGCCAACACTGGTATTCACCGATTGTTTCAGCAGCGCAAAATCACCCGCATAACTTTTTTCAACTTGGCGAGTTAAATTTCCCTGAGACAGCCCATCCATCACATTCATGCACTCCTTAAGTGGAGCTTCAATTGAGTCCAGCGTTTCATTCATGGCTGTGATTATGCTGGCGTATGCGCCATGATGTTTGCTGGCGTCTGCTCTATGATGCAAGTCTCCCTCACTGGCCGCTTCAGCAAGCTTTTCAGCATCGGTTAGCATCAATTTTATCGCACCAACACAAGCAAAGAGGCTTTGATAGATGCTATCAAACTCTCCTTTATAACCATCATTCGTTAAGGCGGGTAACTCTCCTTTTGCGATACTTTCTAGATACCCGCTAGTAAGAGCTACGGGTTTAGAGACCGCATCAAGTGTTTCATTGACACCACGAATGATTTTTCGAAATTCCCCCTGATGCTTGGCTTCATCTGCGCGAGTAGAGAGCTCCCCTTCTCCTGCTGCAGCAACTAAGCTGTAAGTATCTTCAATAAGCAACGATAGTGATGAGGTGGCGCGCTGTAAGGCCATATGTATTTGTGCAAATTCACCCTTAAACTCACCGCTAATCCGCTCGGGAATTTCTCCTTTTGAAAGCGAAGTAAGATATTGTTTTGTTTGGCTAATGGGTTGCTCAACAGCATCAAGTAGTTTGTTAAGTCCGCTGGCTATTAATTTCATGGAGCCAACGTATCCCTCAAGGTTTAGACGTTCGCTTAGTTTGCCATCGGAAGCTGACTTGATGAGCTGTTCAACCTGTTGCTCCGCACGTCTTGTCTGGCTTAAGTCCTTAAATTCAAATACCGTACCTAACACCCTACCATTTTGATCGGAAACCGGGTTGGCGGTTGCCGCAATGATTATGTCACCTACGCACCACTCCCATTCTAACTGTCGTACTAATTGACCCGCAGCCTGATTCAGTGCTTTAGAACTGTGAAGTAAAGCTTTGGGAATTGGATGGTTAACGACTTCAATCGGCACGTTTAACGCAGTGCGGTAACGATCAAATAAAGAATCACATTGTGCATTTACGTAGATCACTTGATTACTGTCATCACATAAAAGCACGGGCGCGGCCACGTTATTTAGCGCATAACGGATCCGTAAGTTTTCTTTTGCTTGTAGCTCTAACTTTTGAGTCGCATCAAGTAAGCTAGTTTGCATTTGTCGTAAATTTGTCAGTAAGTTACCTATTTCATCGTCACTGTGTACAACGACTTCATTGTCTAATCGACCACTCGCAATTGCCTTTGCCACATCAGATGCACGGCGGATTGGACGAGTGATTAAATGCTGCATATACCAAGTCAGTAATCCTAAAGTCACAAGCGCAACAATAAAGAGTCCTAGGGTACTAAAAAAGATAAGTTGGTTTTTTGTCGCGACAATTTCACTCGTTCTCGTGTCTACTAACGCGTTAATTTGCTTATTAATTTCAAGTAAGTAAACACTTGCTTGGCGGTCTATTCCACTTACTGAAGCATCAGCAAGGCTAATATCAAAGCCTGAACTTTTGAATAGTTCCACCGCTTCACGATATTTTTGTCCTAAGGTGAGGTGTTCTTTTTGATATTCGCGCAACTTATTTTCTAGGGTAGTTGGTAACGTATAGGCTGAAACAATTGAACTGAGTTGCTTTTGTACCTCAGCTTCTTTGGTTTCAAATCTTGACCAATATTTATTTAGCTGGGCAGGATCGCTTCCTCTAATGAGTACATTTTTCCACTCTTGTACTTGGGTTTTGAAATCATCGAGCACTATGTTTATTTGCTCGCGAGCAGCCAATTCATTGTCTATCATGCTGTCATACTGCTCCGCGACGCGTTTCATCACCCAAACAGTAATCATCGCACCGATGAGCATTACCACTAAACCCGCAGTTACCGCAGAAATAAGTTTTGCCTTAACACTTTTCATTCTGAGTATCCCTAATTATGAAAAGATTGTTACATAAAGATAGAACAGGAATAGTGGTGCTACAAATCAATGCAGTATCAAGGGTGAAAAACCGTTATTGCACTTTGATTTACAATGTAAAACTTATGACATTCGTCATCATCACAGAGTCACAAATATCTGCTAGGATAGGTTCGCAAGAGAATAAAGGAATAATACCTGCGGAGCAGGTTTTTAGCGGAGTAAGTAGATGTCGGCGTTTTTTCGCTATCCGACGGCTTGGTTGGTAACAACCATTTTCACTTGGTTAGCCGTTGCAATACCAAGTTTGATTTATGCTCAGCAAAAAGCACAATGGCTGCCTTGGGTACAGCATATCGGTGTTTTAGTCCTCGTGCTTTTATGTATCAATGAATCCGAAAAGTACTATGGCTACAAGGTTAGATATTCAATGCTGTTTGTATTGGCGCTTTTGATCCAGTCAATTAACCTTACTTCCCCCGCCGCAATTCATCTCATTTACAACGTAAAACTCGTTGGGATCCTTGCTTTTTATGTTCCTTTAAGTTTTGCGCTTGGGTATATCCTAATTACCTCCTGCTTATATGTTGCGTCGCAATACTTTTTTTGGGGACATGGTTTTGAATATCTCAACGCTGTGTTATTTGCTTGTTTTCAGTTATTTGCGTACGTGGTCTGTAAAAGAATGCAAAAAGAACAAGAAGCCAAAGAAGCGCTACAACTCGCCCACAGCCAGCTATCTGCAACGCAATCTCTGTTAAGCCAAAGTATTGCTAAACAAGAGCGGCTTCAATTAGCACGAGAGTTACATGACGACGTTGGACATCAAATAACCAGTCTAATTGTAAATTTAGATGTCGCAAGACGAACTGCGGCTGCACCATTAACCGAGCTATTAGATAGCTGTTATTTGCAAGCTAAAGACACCCTAAAATGTATTCGCGATTTAGTCAGCGACAAGCGTAGCAACGAGCATATCGATCTCCATGATGCATTGCTGAGGCTCACTGAATCTATCCCTCGTCTTAACATTGAACTCGACTATGAACATCACCCGTTACTCGAGAAACTAAGTTATGCCAATTGCATCCTAAAATGCTGCCAAGAAGCCATCACCAATACCTTGAAGCACGCCAAGGCGGATAAAATGCAAGTACGAGTGTATTGTCAACAAGGACTAAAAGTACAAATAAGCGACAACGGCATTACCTTAAATAGTATTCGATTTGGAAATGGTCTGGCTGGTATGCAGGAACGGATCCAAGAACTCGGCGGCAGTCTTGATGTGTCAACTCATCAAGGCGTAACATTAACTATCCATTTTGGGACGACAAATGGCTAAAATATCAGTTTACCTAGTCGATGATCAGGCGCTTGTGCGCCAGGGTATGCAAGCACTGCTTTCGCTAAGTGGTGACATTGTTTGTTCTGGAAGTTGTGGCAGCGGCAGTGAGTTCATCCAACAGGTTCAATTAAACCAAATTACAGCTGACATTGTGCTTTTAGATATGCGAATGCCTGAGCTAGATGGTGTCGATGTACTCACCGAGCTTTTGCCTTTGGCAATCAACTTTAAAGTCATAATCCTCACTACCTTCAACGACACTGCAAAGCTAAAATTAGCCCTTGAGCTTGGTGCTAAAGGCTGTCTTCTTAAGGACGTGGACTTAGAAGAGTTAATTGATGCCGTTCGACAAGTCCATCAAGGTGAACTCATCATCCAAGATGAGCTTGCTGAGACCTTACTAAAACCTGACCCCACTTTAGATAAGCTCACCACACGAGAAAAGGATATTTTAAAACTAATCGCGAAAGGATATTCCAATAAGGAAATCGCCAATACTTTATATAAAGCGGAAGGTACCATCCGTAACTCGGTTTCTTGCTTGCTCGCAAAACTACAGGTACGAGACAGAACACAAGCAACACTAAAAGCTAAAGCGCTCGGCTTCGGGGATTGATATTGCTACACTGCCATATCGCCATTTGCGGAGCCGTTTTTGAACAACCCAAATTTACCACTAGTTTATCACGCTAATTACTCATTCAATTTTGATCCAAAGCACCGCTTCGTGATGAGTAAATTTGCGCGTCTTTACCATGAAGTAGACGCATTAGGGCTCATTCACAACAATGTTTATAGCCCTGAAGCCGGCGACCCATCGCCACTTGAAAGCGTGCACTGCGAGCAATATATTTGGGACTTATGGCGTGATCAACTCAACGCTAAAATGATGCGCCGTATCGGCTTGCCTTGGTCGGAGCAGCTTATGGCACGTACTTTTACTGCGCCTCTTGGAACGCTAAAAACTGCAGAGCTTGCGCTTAAACATGGTATTGCATGCCATTTAGCCGGAGGCACGCACCACGCACACTATGATTTTGGCTCTGGTTTTTGCATGGTAAACGATCTCGCCTTTACGGCCACACATCTGCTCGAAAATAATCAAATCACCAATGCCCTCATTTTTGACTTGGATGTTCATCAAGGCGACGGCACTGCCGCTATGCTAAAGCACAACCCGTATGTTTATACCTGCTCGATCCACTGCGAGAAAAACTTTCCGTTTCGTAAACATGCTAGCGATTTAGATATTGGCTTAGAAGTAGGGATCAGTGACACACACTACCTAGAAATAGTCGCACATACGCTTGAGTCATTATTGGTTGATCTAAATCCAGATATTGTGCTGTACGACGCTGGTGTCGATGTTTGGCAAGGTGATAACTTAGGTAAATTGGATATCTCATGGCTTGGCATTGCGAAACGAGATGCACTGGTGCTGACCTTATGCCAAAAGCATGGTGTCCCTGTCGCGACCGTAATTGGTGGCGGATACGATAAAGATCACCAAAGATTAGCAAAGCGCCACGCGATTGTAGTGCAACAAGCTGCAAAACTTTAAAAAAATGATGATCTTTTTATTTTGCTCATTCGTTTATCATTATGAAGGGTTTGATTGGTGTAACACCTTTAGTTAATTTCCCCTTCACCATGGCACTGATTAGGCGCACCGTGTGGTGCGCTTTTCTTCTTACTTTCCTAAAAAAACACATTCATCAATATTTAAAGAACATTTAATTTACACGAATAGCTCACCCTGCTAATGTACCCACTTCGCTAACTAAAACAAGGAATTAGTATGAAAACCAAACTTGCGATTATCGCTTCATTATTCGCTGCGAACTCAGCTTACGCTACTGTGGAGTTGTACTCAGGTGCAAATAACTGTGCTTTAGACAGTAAACTGGAAGCTGCTGCTTTCACTAAACATGCGAATGCGGTTGGTAACTTAGAGGCGTTAACACAAAAACACAGCGAACAAGCGGGCGCCACGGAAAATGGCTACTTTATTTTCAATCCTGCCTACTTAAGAACAGAGCGTTACTTCAACTGTAGCGTGCCGCTAAATGCCAATATTGGCCAATTTACGCTAACCGTTCATGGAACAACTAAAGGACTAACTGGTACTAATGCCTTTTGTTTGGTTTCAAAGATTCGTAAAGTGAGCGACGGCGGTATCGATAAATGGTTCAAGTTTAGAGAGACAGGTAAAGGTTTCTATTGGACTGATATATCTGATCCAAACGTAGCAGAAGAGCAATTTGTTAGCCATACCACCACTTTAAATAATAACTACGAAAGTGGCGCTGTTTTGGACCTCAAGTGCAGAACAACGTGGGATAAAGGCAGCGTGGCAGTTGGTCAAATTGAGCTTAGCTACTAATATTGATTAGTGCCCTGTCACTATGGGCAATCTTTCCCTAAGGATTGCCTATTATGGTCCAACAAATTCTTGATTATGCTTTACCAGTGCACGCCTAATTCGGTCTATGAGCATCGGATCTGTATCCTTGCTAAATGCCATACATCCACGCTGCTGACTTGCCTTCGTCACTTCTAAAAGCGGCGTAACTTCGTCATCGTTAAGCCCTGCGGTTTTAAGTTCTTCACTCATGATGTATTCCGTTGACATTACAAGGTCTATCCGTCCTTTGAAAAAGAGTTTGTAAAAGCTTTTGGAGTCGGCGGCGACCATCAAATGATCTCCTTGAGTAAACCCGTGTTGAATCAAAAAATCATAATAGATATTGCCTTTTACTACTGCAGAAGTGTATTGCTTGGCATCTTCCAATGAAGCCACTTGAATATCTTTGCGCGTTTTAAGCTTGAAGAAATACACGCCCACAGGGCGGATCAAAGGGCATGCCCATTCATAGTCAGCTTCACGCTCAGCGGTACGATAAATAGAGTAAATCATTGTATTTGGGCGCTCTTTGGCAATTTTCATTGCCCGTACCCAAGGGTAAACTTTTATCTCGTAGTCAATTTCAGCAGCAGCAAGCACTTCCCTTACCTTTTTTGTTGCTCTCCCAACAACCTCACCTTTGTCATTGGTGAAGTTGTACGGCTTCCACTCTTCGGTTACCACGAGTAGATCTTTTGCAAAGGCACTCAAACTCGTTAAAGAGAGTATAATCAGGCTATAAATCGCTAATTTTATTACATAAGCCAATATTTCTTCTCCGCTTTTTGCAATTCCACCTTAACTCATGCACCATATTAAGAATATAAAGTTTCAAGAACATCAATATGAAAAGCATAGTACTATTTATCCTTCTCGTCGCTTGTAGTTTTACGAGCATGGCGAATGAACAGGCAACGTCAAAAAAGCCGACAGAAAACCAACAACAACAAGCTTTATCACAATTACAAGAGCCCATGTATAGGCCCTTAATTGAGCGTTATATTCTTGATGAATTAAGAGCAGTCAGAGAAGATCAAATGCGCTTACGAGCTGATATAGAGAAAAAAATCAGCCACTCTCAGCTAGATACTGCAGATCGCGCAATTACCTACACCACAGATACCATCAATAATGTGCTCTTTTTGATCACAGCAGCTGCGTCTATCTTAGTTGTCGTTGGTTGGACTTCTTTTAGAGATATTAAGAGTAAAGTAGAAGATATCGTTAGCCTGCGCGTTGGCACGATCACCGACGAATATGAAAAGCGCCTTCAGGTTATTGAAGAGAAATTACGCGAACGTTCTGAGGAAATCCTCAATAACCAGAAGAAAATATCTATAACGAATGAAGTACACTCTCTGTGGATGCGGGCAAATCTTGAGAGTGACATGAATTCTAAAATTGAAATTTACGATGAGATCCTAAATCGCAAACCGGAAGATGTTGAGGCGATTGCCTACAAAGCCGATGCGTTATTAGAGCTTGGTCAAACCAACACTGCAATTGCTTTGTGTAATCAAGCATTAGAAATTGACAGTGACTATGGCTATGCCTATTGGCAGCGCGCGTGTGCTTACTCCATGCTATATAAGCATGCAGATGCGATGGCCGACATCCGTATGGCTTTAGAATATGCGCCTAACTTAAAGAACGAGTTACAACACGAGCCAGCGTTTGCAAGTCTTGCAGATAACCAGAGCTTTAACGAGCTGGTGAATAGTTAAGTTGTTTTAGCAGCTCGATTTGTAATTGTGTAATCACGTCGAGCTGCTTTTTAGAGATAACCAACGGATTTTCAATTTGATGGATTGTAGCCCCTTGCAAATTAAAGTGTTTTTTCAGCTCAACCATCATATTACTATCGTAGAAAAGTGCAGCCAAAGAGCCGTCTGCAAATGCTTGCGCTAAACCATATTCCAGACGTTTATGCAGTTTAATATCGTCTTTACGGACATAGAAGTACACCATTGAAGGGTAGAGTAGCAGGTTTTTCTCACCATAAGTCACTTGCTTGTTATCAAACGCCTTAAGCTCAGGAACGACTTCAATGACACCTCGTGGAAAAATTTTACCAGCGCTATTTGCAAGCACTCTGTAAACTGCCAACCCATCAACATATTTCTCTACCGTAAAACCCGCTTTTTCAAAAATCTGAACGTCAGGCCAGTCCTGCCCCAAGACAACGTTGAACTTTTGTAGCTCAGCTAATGATAAATGCACATTCAGCTTGCCGCTGTCGGCCACGTTCATTGCCAGTGCCCTTATACCAAAACTGCCAAACGCTATGGGAATGGCCACTGGCTTTGCTTGAGTGTCTCTAGCGGCTGTTGAGACCGTCCAGAATACATCGACATTGTGCTTTAGCAATTCCTTAAATTGCCGTGATTGATTAATTGGTAAATCAATCGGCTCTATCCAGTACTCGCCATATTGCTCTCGTGACTTATCTAAAGCTAAGCGCAAGACTGACAAAAAATATTGATTCTGCGGCGTGCCATTTTCTTCTGCTGCGTCCACGACCCTAATGACCTTTGGCTCTGCAGAAACAGTATTCGCGGTTACCAGCAATAATAAGCATAAGAGATACATAACACGAGCCTGCATAGGATCACCAATATTGCTCAACGGTGATCTGCCCGGGCTTGGCTCGCCTATGGCGTTCGTACCCCATACTCTGCAACTGAGCACTTAGCTCTTTCACCATTTCGGGGTTACCACAAAGCATAAAATGACTATTATCCGGAAACTGCTTATAGCCTAGGTAGGTTAATAATTGCTTGTTTTCGATCAGTTCAGTGACACGGCCTTGGCAACCGTTTTCAGGCTGTTCCCGTGTAACAAGCGGCACATAAGTAAAGCCATCTCTTTGTTGTTGCAACTGCTCAAGCTCTTCATGGTAACACAAATCTGCATTTAGGCGCACACCATGAATAAGGATCACCTGTTTAACCCTCTGCCACACGTCACCTTCTCTGAGCATAGACAAAAATGGGCCAACCGCCGTACCTGTACTTATCATCCAAAGCGTATCGCAAGGTGGTAGTTCATCTAGTATAAAAAAACCGTTTGCTTGGTAAGCTACATTGAGCTCATCACCGACTTGTAGCTGATGTAAAGGCACTGAAAGGTTGCCATCGGGCACTTCAACTAACAAGACTTCATGAATTGGTTCTGACGGCGCGTTTACAAAAGAATATGCTCGCGCGATGCGCTTTTCCCCTTGTTGCAAACTCAATTTAGTATATTGACCAGCCTTAAACGGTGCGATATCCACTTTAAATCTGATACTGAATAATGTGGGCGTCCAATGTGTGATTTCGACGATTTCTCCTTTTACCCATTGCGACATTATTTCTCCAAAACTCACAAGCCGTATTTATTTAACGATAACATAACCATGGCAAAAAAATTGGCTTTGTCAAAGTTTCGGGCACCAGGTTTTTCCTAATTCAACTGGAAGCGGATCTCTGACGATAATCTGTGAAGTGACTTTCGGCAGCGACAGATTAAACTTGTCGATATGCGCATTCACCATGGACGCATATCCTGCATTCGCAGCGCCAAGCGAATAGGCTTTCATTGTTGTCGACACGGTTAAGGCTTGTTTGTTTTGCTCTAGCTGTTGTACCAACTCCCGCAACCAACCAAGGTAATGCTGATTATCTTCTATTAGGGCAGGTTCCGCAGCAATATTAGCAAGCGCTTTGTGATAGCTGGAGAAGTCAGAGTTGAGTACGTATATCCCAAGACTATTGATTGACACTTGTTTCACGGCTCTATAGTTGTCATCTTTTGCGTAATGGGTCGCCGCGTTAATAAAATAGCTAAGTGCTTCATCAGCCTCTCCTTTTGCAAAGGTTGCATTACCAAGTGCAGTTAACAGCCCTGCTTGCATAAAATTTGGCAACCGTTCTTGATCCACACTTTTTAAAAGGTTATATCCGACAGCTGGCTGACCAATCCGAGTATAGGCAATTGCTATATTCACTTTTAATGCAGACTTGTGCTGGGAGCTGACTGAAGCATTCATAGCACATCGATAATGCCAAATCGCTTGCTCATTTTGATTACGACGACGATAGCCTACACCTATATTAGTCAGAATTTTCGCCTTATCTTGGTCCGCAAAAGTCTTGAAGGGTGGTGCTTTAAGCGTATCTAGTGCCTTAATAAAAATGGCGTTATTGAATGTGCTGGCACTTGCTCTAATCGCTTGATAATGAAGTTGATATAAATCTTGAACCGGAAGATCTTCCTGAGCAATCGCGTTTTGGTATACCTTAAGCGCTTCACCAGGCGAATTTTTGACCAGCGACTCAAATTCATTTAAGTCAACTTCTGCATTCGCCATCAACGCTAAAAAGCCCAGAACAAAAATCGTCATCGCTCAATACCAATACCTTATCATTAGAAAAACTCTACCACCTTTATGTAGTGTAAACTAGGGCCTTTTGACCTTTGCTGTTTGACTTTTGTTCTCCTGAGTGTGTTTTGGTAGCGGCGCTCAACTTGCCGCCTAGTAATCTAGGCAAAAGTTGAGCAACAATGAACAAAGCGCACTCAGGTGAACCCAAAGGGCAGCGCTTGATTGGCATTTCTACTTTGTTATCGCCTGACTCACATAGAACAACTATGCTACGCAGGCTCTGCCTTGTATAAATACCAACCAAACTGCTGCAAAAACAAACTTGAAAGATAAACAGGCCCTAGTCGAAGGAATTTTGGATGGACAAAGATCAAAAAAAAAGCCGCTTCAAGCGGCTTTTTTGGGTGTGATTCGCGTTGTTTTAGGCGTGTCTCCAAAACTCTGCGATTACGTTACCAAGGAACTTTTTTAAATTGTATTAAATTGACTCTAGCGCTATTTTAACCATTTCATTGAACGTGCTTTGACGCTCTTCTGGCGGCGTTGCTTCACCAGTAATAACATGGTCACTTACTGTGAATAGTGCCATCGATTTGGCGCCATATTCAGCCGCTACGCCATATAAACCAGCTGTTTCCATATCAACAGCCATGACGCCTAGCTTGTCTAATTCTTTATAAAATTCACCATCGGCTTGATAGAAAGTATCTGTAGTGAAAACATTACCAACTTTTGCTTCAATACCTAAACGGCGAGCAGCGTTTACGCCATTTTCTAACAAACCAAAATCAGCAATTGCAGCGAAGTCATAGCCACGTACACGAGCACGATTCACATTTGAGTCTGTGCTCGCGCCTTGCGCAAAGATCACATCGCGGATCTTGATGTCTTGACTAATACCACCACATGTACCGATGCGGATCAGGTTCTTAACACCAAAGCTAACAATAAGCTCACGAGCGTAGATTGACATAGATGGAATACCCATGCCTGAACCCATGATGCTCACTGGCTTACCATTGTAAGTACCAGTAAAACCAAACATGTTGCGAACGTCAGTTACCTGACGAGCATCTTCCAAAAAGTTTTCAGCAATGTATTTTGCTCTTAGTGGATCGCCCGGCATTAATACCGTTTCTGCAAAATCACCTGGCTTTGCGCTAATGTGTGGAGTGCTCATATTGTTTCCTTTAGTTAGGCTTTTATCTCGGCCTTAAAGCCTTCACCGTACTGCGTTGCATCTAAATCAAACCACTGGGCAAGCGTTTGACCTATGTCAGCAAAACTTTGTCTCTCTCCTAACGGAGTATTGTTCATACCCGGTGTATATGCCAATACGGGCACGTACTCTCGCGTATGATCTGTACCTTCTGCGGTTGGGTCACAACCGTGGTCGGCAGTCACTAAAAGCAAATCGCCAGCTTTTAGTTTGGCAATAATTTCCGGTAAAAATGCGTCAAATTCAGCAAGTGCTTCTGCATATCCCACTGCATTTCTGCGGTGACCAAACTTTTCATCGAAGTCAACTAAGTTGGTGAAGATAAGGCTATGGTCTGGCGCTGTCTCCATCACTTCGCTTGTCTTCGCTAGCAGATTCAAAAGACCAGGCGCTTTATGCTTTTGCGTGATCCCTTGATGCGCATAAATATCTGCAATTTTACCAATACTAATTACTTCGCCACCGTCATTGGCTAGCTTATCTAGCACAGTCGGCGAAGGTGGTAATACCGAATAGTCTCGGCGATTACCTGTACGAATAAAGTCGGCACTTGAAGTGCCTATAAATGGCCGCGCAATCACTCGTCCTATATTCATTTCATCAAGCAGTGCCCGTGCGATTTCACATACTTGATAAAGCTTGTCAAGTCCGAACGATTGTTCATGAGCGGCTATTTGAAAGACGCTATCAACTGAGGTGTAACAAATCGGCTTACCGCTTTGCACGTGTTCTTCACCCAGCTGTTCTAAAATCGTTGTGCCCGATGCGTAACAGTTACCCAAAATGCCAGGGATGTCTGCACGTTTGCACAATTCATCTATAAATTCTTGTGGGAAACATGGGTTAGTATTTGGGAAGTAACCCCACTCAAACAATACTGGCACCCCTGCCATTTCCCAGTGGCCAGACGGTGTGTCTTTACCACTCGATAATTCTTTTGCATATCCCCAAGCAGCACTTGGTTCTATGGTTTGCGCCACAGCGCAAGTTTCTTTACCTGCAGCTTCACATGCTGCAATAAGGCCTAGTTTAGAAAGATTAGGTAAGTCTAACGCTTGTCCTTTTTCTTCTTTATACGCCTGCAATAAATGAGCGAGAGTATTAGCGCCTACGTCTCCAAACTTTTCTGCGTCCGGTGCTGCGCCAATGCCTAGGCTATCCGCCATTAAAATGATTGCTCTTGCCATAGATACCTCTCTATACTGCTCAGGCTGTTATTTATTCTTAAATACATGGTTACCTTAAGCGTTGGTTACTTTATGTTTGGTTAAAAAAATCGTACAGGACATAAGTCCGCTGTCATAAAATAGTCACAAAATTCACGAAAAGCTGCGATCTTGCTAATTTAGCTCTGTCGCCCTTAAGCGGACATAAGTCCTGTTTTGAGTCCGCCAAACCCGTTAAATTTGCTCATTAAGCGAGGCAAAAGAGATTAATCGTGTCTTTTTTGCTATTGTGATCTTCCAACATAAACAACTGCTGGGTGTGAACTTTAGTGACACGAACTATTATAGCCATAGCTGGCGCATCTGCGTCTGGTAAGTCTCTTTTTAGTCAAACGATCTACAACGAATTAGTAAATGAGCTTGCCTCAGGCACTATCGCGGTAATCGAAGAGGACGCCTATTATAAAGATCAATCGCATTTACCTATAGAGCATCGTACTCAAACGAATTATGATCATCCTGATGCGTTTGAACACGAGTTGTTACGCGAGCATTTAACTAAGCTTCGCCTAGGTGAATCCGTAGAGGTTCCTACCTACGATTACGGACAGCATACACGTAGTGATAAAACCCGAATAGTAAACCCTGCTAAGATACTAATCGTTGAGGGTATATTACTACTGAGCGATCCTGCATTAAGTGAAGAGTTTGATATCAAGGTGTTCATTGATACACCTTTGGATATTTGTTTGCTGCGTCGCATGCAAAGAGATATAGAGCACAGAGGAAGAAGTCTGTCATCTGTGGTAGAACAATATCAGGCGACGGTAAGACCGATGTTTTATCAGTTTATCGAGCCATCCAAGCATAATGCCGACTTGGTTGTGACCCGTGGCGGTATGAATCGCGTTGCGATTGATATTATTAAAAGTAAAATAAAATATTTGCTACAAGAATAACGGGAAATTGGCATGACAACAATTATGAGCTTAGTGGGCATGATGATGCTCCTAGGCGTAGCATTTGCGTGTTCAACAAATCGCAGTGCTATTAATAAGCGTACCGTAGGCGTTGCATTTTTATTGCAAGTCCTTATTGGTGGCTTTGTACTCTTTATTGAAGCGGGCAAAAATGTATTAGCTTCAATGTCTAGCGCGGTTGCCAAAGTGATTAGCTATGCTAACGACGGTATCGGTTTCTTGTTCGGGCCATTAGCCAAACAAGACTCGCTAGGGTTTATCTTTGCGATTCAGGTGTTACCAGTGATCGTGTTCTTCTCAGCACTCGTTGCTGTGTTGTATCACCTTGGTATCATGAACTGGATCATTAAAATTTTAGGTGGTGGCTTGCAAAAGCTGCTACAAACGTCACGACCAGAGTCGCTTTCAGCTACGGCAAATATTTTTGTCGGTCAAACGGAAGCCCCTTTGATCGTAAAACCGTTTATTCCAAAAATGACGCAATCAGAGTTGTTTGCAGTTATGGTTGGCGGTTTGGCGACGGTGGCAGGCTCCGTTATGGCGGGCTATGTGGCGATTGGTGTTGAGCTTAAATATCTCATTGCCGCGAGCTTTATGGCAGCCCCGGGTGGCTTCTTAATGGCAAAAATGATTGTGCCAGAAACCGAGAAGCCACACGAAAATCTATCTGATGTAGATAGTGGTGATGATAAACCAGTAAACGTAATTGATGCTGCAGCATCTGGTGCATCAAGCGGTATGCACTTAGCACTGAACGTAGGTGCGATGCTACTTGCGTTTGTGGCACTTATTGCGCTACTAAACGGTCTACTAGGCAGTATTGGTGGAATTTTTGATTACCCAACACTGACGCTACAAGAAATTTTAGGCTACGTCTTTGCCCCTGTTGCTTGGCTACTTGGGGTACCTTGGTCGGAAGCCGTGACGGCAGGTAGTTTTATCGGCCAAAAATTGGTGGTTAACGAGTTTGTTGCCTACCTAGATTATATGAATTATCGCGATACGTTGAGCACGCACACTCAAGCGATTGTCACATTTGCTTTATGTGGATTTGCTAACTTATCGTCGATTGCCATCTTACTAGGCGGACTTGGTGGTATGGCCCCAAGTCGTAGAAAGGATATCGCTCGCCTAGGGCTCAGAGCAGTGTTAGCAGGGTCTATGGCTAACCTCATGAGTGCAGCAATTGCAGGTTTCTTCCTCTCGCTAGCTTAGAAACTTATTGAGATAAGCCGCAGTTGCAAAACAATTGGTTGGTTGCTTTAAGGGGTTAAAGTGACCACACTAACTTGAACGATACTTCACCAAAGGGCCTTTTAGGCCCTTTTATCGTTTCTGAGAAACGCTTTTTTGACAGCACCATGTTAAGTGACCAGCACCTCTCACCTACAGCTCCTTCATCGCTTTTGGTGGAAATATCTTTTCTTGTAACCCAGTTACTAGGCTGACTCCAAGCAAGACTAAAATACTGCCAAGGATTGTGTTAGCACCGATTTGCTCTTGCAAAAAAAGATGCCCCCATAAAATCCCAAACACTGGAATTAAAAAGGTAACGGATAAAGCAGACGCAGCGCCAAGATCCTCGACTAATTTAAAATAGAGAATATAGGCAAAACCCGTGCATAATATGCCAAGTCCAACTACTGCACTTATCACTGTAGAGTCAGGCGTTTCTCTCATTGGCATAAACCAAATAAAAGGCAATACCAATAGGGCAGAGCCCCATAAGTTACCATGGGCATGATTAAATGCGCTCATTTTTGGTGCCGTTTTGGTGTAATGAGAGGCCACTGCATAGCTCAGAGTCGCACACAGCGTTGCAATAATAGGTAACCATGCACCTTCGTTCAATACGGTGCTATCCAACCCAACTAGCGTGATAACACCTGCAATCCCAGATCCACAACCTAGCCACACCGACTTTTGAGTCGGCACTTTTAGCCAAAACACACTGATTAACACACCCCAAAATGGCGCGGTTGAATTTAAAATTGAGAGCATAGAAGCATCAAGCGTTTGCACTGCATAAGCAAATAACATAAAAGGTAACGCTGAGTTAAACAGTCCGAGGATTAGAAAGTGCTTTTTGTACTGCCAAAAATGTAAATTGCGCTTTAATACTAAAGCAACCGCGGCGAGCGTTAGCGCACCAAATAAGACTCTAAATTCAATGAGTACAGCAGGACCAAGGACACCGGCAGCCACCTTCATAAATAAAAATGAGCCACCCCAAATTGCGGCAAGTAACACTAAACCAAGAAACCCTTTCACTACATACTCCAAGGTTAATATTAATGAAGCTTTACCTTACGCCGATATATAAATACAGCACAAGCCATTTTTGGTACTGTCATTAGGAAGTGTTTAACTTTCTTTGAGAAAGAGGGAAAAGCTAAAACTTAAGGTATGGAATGAGACTCGCTTTTTACACAATGATAGTCGCTTTGATTATCCTCACAGGATGTAGCAAAAGGCAAACTCTAGCGCCAACAGAGCAAATACAATTGACTCAGTTGCCGGTTAGCCTCGCCCAACTTTCTAGTGACGCTGCGCTAACCTTACTACTCATTAACGATCATTTACTACAAGTATGGGATAACCAAAGCCAACAGCTGATTAGACAAATCGAAGGAAGTAAATACCAACTTACTTTTCGTGACGCTTTAATAGCGCCGAGCAAGCGCAGTATTCTGAGTATTTCGGACACCCAACTCAACATCTGGCAATTGCACTCAAACGAAGTTGTCAGTTATCCATTACCTGGGTTTGACTCGTTTATCCGCGTTACCAAAGCCCTGTGGTCCAGCGACGAGCAGTTTATCGTCCTTGGCTACAATGACGGCAGCATACTACTTTTGAGTTTAGATGAGCAAATCATCACCAGAATAAACCTTCATGAAAGCAGCATTACACATTTGATTTTTAATCGTAACTTGACCTCGCTCTACTCGGCCTCTTTAGACGGTCACGCTAAAAAGCTTGAGTTAACTAGTAAAGAAGTCACTGTAGATTATGAGCTGCCTCATCGTATTACCAGTTTGGCATTATCGCAAAATGAAAACTGGCTGTTCGTATCAGACGCCCTGCAAGACCAAAAATTCATTGATACGCGCACAGGTCAAGCAGTGTTATCTCTATCCTATCCTCAGCGCTTCAAGTTTTTTCGAAGTGCACAGTTCGTCGCTAACGACAAGTTTCTGCTAACCACCTCTTCCAAGGGATATATTTCGCTATGGGAATTAACGTTGGGAAAAGAAATTGTCAGTTGGCCAATAGCACAACTGAATCTGGGCAGCACCGTTTATGATGTACACATCTCCGATAGTAATGTGCTTACGACGATAAGTTCAGATGGGGTATTGGAAAAGTGGGCCTTAACACCTATATTGTTTGATTATTAGAGACAAAAAAAGGTAGCATTCGTCGATAAGAAAAAATAATAAATACATCTATGGAACACTCAAATTTTGACAATCAATCGCACTGTTTAAATTGCCACACTCAACTTGTTGGCGAGTACTGCTCAGGTTGCGGACAGAAAAAAGCGTCGAGATTGACCTTTAAACACTTACGCATTTTGCTTCAAAGCGCACTGCTTGAACTCGAGTCCCCCTTTTTTAAATTGCTTTTTGGATTATTACTTCGACCTTTTAAGACCATTCTTGGATACTTAAATGGACAGAGAAGTCGCTTTGGTAATCCCTTCAAGTTTAGTTTTATTCTACTCACCGTGATCGTGCTTGCCTCGCACCTACTTGAAATCAGCTTCATATCCAGCAGTCAACTTTTGGAATCGAAAGAGCAGCTCAAATGGCAATCTGAAATCGCACTATATGAAGCAACGCACATTTATCGCGTCTTTATTCTGGCATTCTTACTCGGATTATCCTCTAAGCTAGTGTATCGTTCTGCGCCCTACACAATGCTGGAGTACGCTATAGGACACCTACTCATTCTAACCCTAAGCATACTGATATTCTCAATTCCACTAATGCTGGGTATCTTCGCCGAGCAGCTTTACGCAATTTTTTCGCTCTTATTTTCTGGTTTGTACAGCATAATACTTAACTATAAAATGGCGGAAAATGAGCTAATAAAGTGGAAAAATTGGGGTAAGGCAATACTTGCCTACGCGATAGGCTCGACACTATTTTCGGCAATTCTTACATTTTTATTTGGGGTATACAGTGGTTTTACTCACAAGATTTGATCTGCATGTGAATTATTTAGCTATGCCCTAGACAAGTCTGAGCTTGTCTAGGGCATAGCCATTAATACTACTGTTTTAGCTGTGCTTTTGCAGCCTCAACCTTTTCAAAATCAAGACCTAATTCGTTAACTGCTTCTTTGATCAGTGCAGGATTTTGCATTACCAAAGCCATCAACTGTTGAAGTTTTTCGGGTGGAATACCGAGTTGCTGAATAGTCGCCATCGCCATCATTGGATTTTCAGTCAGCTGGGTAAATACCGCTTGGATCTGTTCATCCGAAATATTGTGCTCTTTAAGTAATGCAATGATTGGGTTCATCTTGTTTCCTAACTATTTTTTACTAATCGTGCGGCGTAAAAACCGTCAAATTCTGAATTTACTCCTGGAAGTAAACGTAGTGAGTCTTCTAGCTGCCAATTGGGGTTATTTGCCAAAAAGCGTTCAACCTGCTGCTCATTTTCAGAAGGAAGAATGGAGCAAGTTGCATACACCAGTTTGCCGCCCACCTTACACATTTGACTGTAACGCGCCAGAATATCGGTTTGCAAAGCAATAAGTGTGTCTAAATTTTGCGAATTCAAGTGCCACTTTGCATCTGGATTCCGCTTTAATACACCAAGACCAGAGCAAGGCACATCCAATAGCACGCGATCAAACTTCTCTTTTTGGCGCTTAATGGTTTTATTGTTTTGAATAACGCGCGTTTCAGCAACATGCACACCTGCACGTTTCGCTCGTTGTTTTAGTGTTTCAAGCTTATGTTCATGGATGTCCATAGACAACAAGCGACCTTTATTCTCCATTAGCGCAGCTATATGTAAGCTCTTGCCACCAGCGCCTGCACAGGCATCAACCACTTTATGGCCGGGCTGTATTTCTAAAAAAGGCACTATTTGCTGAGAACCTGCATCTTGCATTTCAAACCAACCAGACTGAAATGCTTGAGAGCGGAACAGATGGCTATTGGACTCTACTTTTAGCGCGACATGAGAATCAAGCGCAATCTGTGAAACCTTGATCCCTTCTTTTGCTAGGGACTCTATTACTGTCGCAATATCGCTTTTTAGGCTATTGACTCGCAAATATTGTTGAGCACTTTGATTTAGCGCGGATGCAACCGCTGGCCACTGCTCACCCAGTTGCTCATGCGCGACCTCGTTTAACCAATCAGGTAAAGATAAACGAACGGCTTGAGGCGCCTGCTCAATTAAGCTTTGCAGCTTTTCCAGATTATAACGCTCGGTATCCACCCACTCTGGAAGCGGCTGCGCTGTAACGACTTGGCAAGTTAACCAGTAGCCAAAGCCATCTAGCGGCATTTCTTCATGCTCAAGTAGGTAAGCCAGTAACCGTTTAAAGCGGAAGATATGGTAATAATTGCTCACCACATACTGCCTTTCATCAAGGTTCCACTGAGGGTTGTTCTGTAGTAATTGAGTTAATGCTTTATCGGCATGAAGAGAAGTATCTAGCACATGTTCAATGCACTCAGACAGAGTTTGGACTAACGAGCGAGTTACAGACACGATATGGTCTCGATTATTGCTAAAACACTATTTTAGCGCGCATACCAAAGGGCTTCAATTGGAGTTTATGATCTTTGGCAAGAATCTTAAAAGTTGTGGGGCAAATATAGTAAGCCCCACAGCTATTAGCTTATTTAACCTGAGGTTTGGATAAGAAATGAACTAACTCATTGTTTTTAAAATAATATTAAATTATTTCCTTGTCTAGCCAGAGAGTTTTAGGGAAAACAAGGCGAATTTACGCACCAATAGCTGGCTATTGGAAGTGAATTCAACGCAGTTAGCGCTAAAACTGGCTGCTAGAAAGACATTAATTATCCGCAGCTCATATATGGTCTCCTCCCTTATTGCAAGGTTTCTTTAGTAAATAACAGGGACAGGATTGCTGTCATATATACGGTCTGTTAATGAGTTTTATTTGAAACTCTGACCTAGATGTAAATCGCGCATATTGCCCTAATCAGGTTATCGGTATTTAGCTACCCCTGAGCTCGACAGGTTTTCAATATGCCGGTTTGACCTGTTATGTCATCTACTTCAGTCACTTTCGCAATTCGGTGAAAGAAATCTACTTATCTTGCTTGATATGCCTCTTTTGATACTGTAATTGCCCAGGCCACTCTAGCCATTTTATTGGCATAAGCGACACAGGCTTTATTATGCCCTCGCGTTTGTACAAGTCGATTTATCCAAAGACTCAGTTGGTCTGTTTTATACTTTGCTCTCGATACAACCGATTTAGCCCCTTGAATAAGTAAACATCTCAAATATCGATTACCACGCTTACTTATCCCGAGCAAAACTGATTTTCCACCCGTACTACGTTGCTTGGGCACGAGACCTAATGAGGCTGAAACATCTCGCCCTTTTGTATAACCACTACCATTACCCACTTCGTTAAAGTAACTACTTGCAACTATTGGCCCTATGCCCGGAATACTCTGTAAATTGACGCATATCTCATTGTTTTTAACTTGCTCTTTTATCTGTTGATTGTACGTTTCAATACTTTCATCAAGCACTTGTAGGAGTTTATAGAGTTGGCTAAGCACTTGTTTAAAGCTCGCGGTCAATACTCGCTCCTCACCTAACAAAGCAGCCACTTCTTTGCGAACATTTTCGATACCTTTAGTAATGGCAATGCCGTACTCAAGTAGCAAACCTCGAATTTGA
>NZ_JAMXSE010000025.1:0-100765 GCF_024124685.1 Pseudoalteromonas sp. OANN1 | reverse complement strand
TAACTTAGACGACAGCGGTAAAGCAAAAATTGAGAATGCACCGCCCGGTCAATACACCGTGCAATATGGTGAGGATAAACGCGATTACCTACCAGAAGATAATCGCCCTAAAAATCCACTGTATGGACAAATCACCCCAGCGCAAGCGGCTGAAATGGTACGCAGCGGCAATACCGCACCACTGATAGAAGCCAATGGCATTGCAACCCAAGCAGGTGATTGGTTGTGGGGCACACTACAAGGCGACTTTAATCAAAACCCCTCCACGTCACAAATCGTAGTAGGTACCTTGATTTCCATGATACCGATTATCGACCAAGTCATGGATTTACGAGATATCATCGCCAATGTCATGCTACTGACTGACGATGATGAAGCCAACGACACCGACGCTTGGCTTGCCTTTACCCTCACGGGCATTGGTTTAGTGCCAGTTGTGGGCTCAGCAGTCAAAGGTGTGGGCAAGGTTATCTTAAAAAATACAGGAGAATCCCTCTCTGCTGCGCTTGCCGTTTTACGCAAGCTAGGCAAAGGCGACCCAGTTAAGTACCTAAGAGACATCAACTGGCAAGACCTTGGAAAACAATCCGCTACGGAAGTAAAAAACATCGTCAAAGGCCTGCGCGATTCACTTGATGACATGTCTACCAGTTGGCACTACGACCTACTACTTCCAGACGCCGCCATTGAAGGCATGCAAGCCACGGTAAAACGCTTAGACGACGTCACCCCCAAAATCGACCAGCATATGCAACAAGCCGCCCAAGAAATCGGACAGCGAGTTAATAAAGCACTGGATGAGTATCAAGGCCAATCACCAATTCGAGGCGTCACCGATAAGCCCACCAAAGCCAAAGCCGATGAATTGGAGCCACCAAAAGGGAATGAGTTGCCGGGGGTAAAAAATAGTTTTGAAGGCACAACCACTATAGATCCGCAATCCATGGAAAAGCTGAACGACTTAGAACGTAAAGTTAAAGTATCAGATAGTGGAAAAGCAATAATACAGTTTGGCATAAACGCTGGGAAAGAAAAAACAATTATTCTTTCTAAAAAAGCTGGCCAGATAGAAACCAGGAATGGCATTACTTTAGCGAGAGATAAATATGGATTTCCTATCTTTAACAGCAAATTCGATACACATGTACCCAATAACCTTTTAGGTAATAAAGATGCTGCTTCACACTTTCAATATGCAAATGAAAGGCTGAGGAGTTCACTACAGAAAAACCCAAGTTTAGCTGAAGAGATGGGGCTAACAAATATTCAATTAAAACATTTCTTAAAAGACCCTGCCCCCAAAAAGCCACCAGCAGGATTAACTTGGCATCACCATCAAGATACAGGTAGAATGCAGTTAGTCAATCAAATAGAACACGACGCTTTCGTGCCCCATACTGGAGGAATGTCTATTTGGGGTGGAGGCTATAAAAAGTAACAAGGAGCAAAAAGTGAATATAATTTGGGAAGAGTATGTAGATCCTCCTTTGCAAGATATCTCGAGCAATGAGATTTCAACCATAGAGGCCATTATAGGTTTTATACTACCTGCTGATTACAAATCTTTTATAGTTGACAAGCAGGGGTTAGTACCATCTAAAGAGGTAATTGAATCAGGTGACTTAGCACCCGTACCGTTTGGACCGTTATTTCACGTTTTAGAAAATTGTTCCTCTGAACACATGCTATATAGTGCTCTGGAAAAATTTAATAAATGGAAAGATTTATATCCGAATATCTTTCCTATTGCTGATGCCGGAGGTACTGGCAACTTTTTTGCCTATAATTTTAATATTGATCATTCAAATCCACCTATAATCTTCGTGAATGTGGAAGAAGATCCTGATTCACCAGAAGCTTTTATATATGTTTCAAGAGATATAAATGAACTTCTCAATAATTTGAGAGCTTAGTAACCTAATCTGAATCTGGATATATCTTCCATACGTGCTTCTAGGCTTACCCAAGGGTGTTGACTTGTTTTACACCCTTAGCAGTTTTGTGGACAGAGACTAGGAGGCATAGTGCCGCACGGTACGATGTGTGCATCGCAGGGCAAAACTGCCGGAAAATTCTAGCCAAACTGTGGGTAAACTGAGTTGCTCAACCAGTCTGAGCACCAAAATGTCAATATTCAGAATCGACTAAATAGAGGTCTATAGACAAGGTTATCTTAAAAATACCGGAGAATCCCTCTCTGCTGCGCTTGCCGTTTTACGCAAGCTCGGCAAAGGTGACCCTGTTAAATACCTAAGAGACATCAACTGGCAAGACTTAGGAAAACAATCCGCCACGGAAGTAAAAAACATCGTCAAAGGCTTGCGCGATTCACTCGATGACATATCTACCAGTTGGCACTACGACCTACTACTTCCAGACGCCGCCATCGAAGGCATGCAAACCACGGTTAAACGCCTAGACGACGTCACCCCCAAAATCGACCAGCATATGCAACAAGCCGCCCAAGAAATCGGACAGCGAGTTAATAAAGCACTGGATGAATATCAAGGCCAATCACCAATTCGAGGCGTTACCGATAAGCCCACCAAAGCCAAAGCCGATGAGTTGGAGCCGCCAAAAGGGAATGAGTTGCCGGGGGCTAAACTCAAAGCTATAAAAATGAAGAAGTATAGACCTCCTTGCTTCATGCCTGGCGAAGACTTAGCGAAGAACTTTAAGGGTGGTAAGCAAGCTCTAGAAAAAGAGTTTTATAAACAACTAAAAGCTCAGCAGCACGGCATCAATAAAATGACGGTTGAACAATATTTAGAAAACCGTAAAACCTTGACTGACCTTGTTAAAGAGCATGGACATAAAAAAGCAAGAAAAATTCTAACGAATGGCGGAATGGCACAAGTATCAGCAAGAAAGAAGTTAGAGGACGAAATGTATGAATCAATATTAAAAAGTTTGAGAAAGCAGGGTATTAAAGGTCGAAATGCTGATAAAGTCGCAACAGAGAAGATAAAAGAACAAATGTCTCAGTTAGCTGCTTTACATGATCCTGACCTGATAGCGGGCGGTAGTGATAAGATCAACAAACTCGGAAATAAAAATGTAAACTCCTCTCTCGGTTCTCAGTGGTCTAAAGGGGGGAGAGTTTCCGGTATGGATGAGGCAGCAAGGGTTGCGTTGAGAACAATGGGCCCTACCACCCAAATGAATATAGAATTAGAACGGTGTAAGTAAGGAGGTTAGAATAATGACCAAACAATTTGAAATAGATGAAGATTTCGAGTGGTTTCTTGAAAAGTTTGAAGAGCCTAGTGAAAAAAATCAAGCCCCAGCAGAAATAATAAAAAAGTTTGAAGGTAAACTACCTACTAGATTATTAGAATATTGGAGTGAATACGGATTTTCTGGTTTCGGGGAAGGACTTTTTTGGTTAACTAATCCCGATGATTTTGAAGATACCTTAGATGCATGGCTTGGAGATATAGGTATCATCGAGCAAGACACATATTATGTAATTGCTCGCAGTGCTTTTGGAGAGCTATTCTTATGGGGAGAGAAATTTGGACATAAATATCTAATCGACCCATCTCACGGTTGGATTATAGAGAAAGAAGGTAATGCCGAAGACATAGCAGTTGGAGAAGAAAACGATGCCATACAGTTTTTCTTTGGTGCAAAAAGGCCAACATCGCTGGATATAGATGATACGAGTGGAGGCTTACTTTTTGAGAAATGTAAACTTCGATTATCTCAATTAAAATATAACGAAATGTATACTTTTGAACCCGCTTTTTTTCTTGGTGGGCAGCCTACCATTGACAATGTCAGTAAAGTAAATATTTTCGCCCATCTAAGTGTATTAGCATCATTTGGTCAGAAAGAAATACTAGACCAACAAGGGCTTATAGCTAAGGCTTATTCATAATAAATGCTCCTGTTATTAAAGTAGCAAATAAAAACCACTTAACTCCTTACCACTAAAAACACTTACTTATTAATTGAAAATGCGATGATGATTAACTTTGAACTCATCGCTAATCAAATTGACGTCAGCGCCACACAAAATATCACCCTTAAGGCGGGTCGCAGCCATCGCAGTGTTATCCAAAGTGATATAAACCTCAAGGCAGACAACAACCTCACCATCACCGCACCGGCGGGAAGTCAAATCATCCAAAGCCAAGGCAATATCACAGTAAAAGGCAGTGGCTCTGGCAACCTCACCCTTGCCAATGGTGGCAGTGAAATCAGTATTGACTCAAGTGGTAATGTCAACATCTTTGCAGACAAGTTACTGACCTTAAAAGGCAAAGCCATGACCGTGTTTGACGGCAGCATGGAGCAAGATATTGATGGTAAACAAAGTGCCACTATGCCGAGTGTACCGCAAATTCAAGCGCTCTCTGAGAATGCTCGACTCTCATTGGCTGCCGATGGCATTGCCACCATGGCAAGCAGTACCATTGAGCTGTCTTATACCTATCAAGATGGCAGCCCAATTATGGGCGCACCTTATACCATTCGATTTGCAAACGGCACAGCGCTGACCGGTAACTTAGACGACAGCGGTAAAGCAAAAATCGAAAATGCACCGCCTGGTCAATACACCGTGCAATATGGTGAGGATAAACGCGATTACCTGCCAGAAGATAATCGCCCTAAAAATCCTCTGTATGGACAAATCACCCCAGCGCGAGCGGCTGAAATGGTACGCAGCGGCAATACTGCACCACTGATAGAAGCCAATGGCATCGCAACCCGAGCAGGTGATTGGTTATGGGGCACCCTACAAGGCGACTTTAATCAAAACCCCTCCACGTCACAAATCGTGGTAGGTACCTTGATTTCCATGATACCAATTATCGACCAAGTCGTGGATTTACGAGATATCACCGCCAATGTCATGTTACTGACTGACGATGATGAAGCCAACGACACTGACGCTTGGCTTGCCTTTACCCTAACGGGTATTGGTTTAGTGCCAGTAGTGGGCTCAGCAGTCAAAGGCGTAGGCAAGGTTATCTTAAAAAATACCGGAGAATCACTCTCTGCTGCGCTTGCCGTTTTACGCAAGCTCGGTAAAGGCGACCCAGTTAAATACCTAAGAGACATCGACTGGCAAGACCTAGGAAAACAATCCGCCACGGAAGTAAAAAACATCGTCAAAGGCCTGCGCGATTCACTCGACGACATGTCTACCAGCTGGCACTACGACCTACTACTTCCAGACGCCGCCATCGAAGGCATGCAAGCCACGGTAAAACGCCTAGACGACGTCAACACCACACCAGAAAAGCATAACTTCTCGGCGGATAAACCACCTCCCACTACGCTATCCGGCTTGTGGTTTGAGGAGTCAGTGTGATGTGGGGCGACGTTTTCTTGATTCGCTCAATAGCGTTGTTTCAACGGAATAAACGAGGAGCACATAAATACCACTTTAAGATATTTTTGGCTCTAACTACAGAAGTGCGGTACGGGGAATAACTAGATTAGGTTCCAAGAAAAACCCCACTGGATACGAGGTTACAGATTTTTCAAACGGATACGCCAAAGCTATATATCTAATAGAAGATGGTAACATTAAATTGCACACATTATCCCCTGAACTAAAGAAGTGAATTAGAATGAGCAAAATTAAAGAACCTTTAAGATCAATATTAAGAGACTATTGTCATGTTGAAGTTTATGATTCCAATATATTAAGAATGGATATCGGTCACGGAGAATCTTACCCTTATGACAGCGACTTGGTAAAGGCTCAACTTCGGGAGGCTATAGACTTAAATCTTATTTCACTAACAGAGTATGAAGAATTAACAGACGAAGATTTTGACTCGATAGAGGACCTTCATGAATGGCTAGAGGAGCTCTATTCAGAGTTATTATGAAAAGTTAGCGAGTGAAATTCTTATTAGCAGGCTTTGCCGAACACGGTTTTGAATAGACCTGTAGAGCTAATGTCTAGCTTTATAACCCTTCTCATTGCTGATAACACTAGACATAACTGAAGCGGTAAAACCAGCCAGAGCACTAACCAAATGATATAGGGATCCGAGCTAATAGATCGGTTTCTCCCATATCAATACCAATCTGGCTGAGTAATGTCGTTATTTGCCCTCTATGGTGCGTCTGATGATTAAATAAATGATGCACTAAAAAACCAAACTTGCGAGAAAAGGTTTTACCTTGTGTGTTTTTGTAGTGTAAATCGGCTGCAAGCGCCTCCTCAGTGACTTCATTCGCAAATTCAATAATCACCTTATCCATTTCAGCCCGTGCCTGTCTCAACGCTACAAAATCTTCATACAGCATCGCATCAAGTTTTGTCGGCAGCGGCATCGTTGCTACAGCGTTCAGTGCTTCAACATGATAGCTATGCTTTGTATAGCGCTTAAGCCAAATAATATCGGCAACAAGAATATGGTTTAACGACCCCATGATGGAGCCAAAAAAAGCCCCTCGATCTTGGTGTAATTCCGTGACGCTCAATCCCGAAACAGCTTCATATAATCTTTCGTTCATCCAGCGATTGTAATCCGCCATTAATTCAAAGTTTGCTTTCATCTAAATATTCCCTGTTCCCGTAAAAATTGACTAACCTCAACTTAGCGGCATTGGCTAGGTTAAAAAATACAAATATTTGAAGTTGAAAACAATCAATTTTATTGAACACTTTAATCTTAACTATCAATTACACAAATCAAAATACGCACGGCATAATGGCTACATCAACTTAAGAAGGAAAGCAAAATGTTAAAGAATATTGAAGGTCAACGCGTACCACAGGTTACATTCCCAATTAGAGAAAATGAAGAGTGGAAACACGTCACCACAGATGAAATTTTTAAAGGTAAAACTGTGGTTGTATTTTCTTTGCCTGGTGCCTTTACACCAACTTGTTCGTCTACGCACTTACCACGCTATAACGAACTTGCTAGCGTATTTAAACAAAATGGTGTCGACGAAATCGTGTGTTTATCCGTTAATGATACGTTTGTAATGAACGCATGGGCACAGTATCAAGAGGCGCAGAATATTACACTACTACCTGACGGTAACGGCGAATTCACTGACGGCATGGGCATGTTAGTTGATAAAAACGATTTAGGTTTTGGCAAACGCAGCTGGCGTTATTCAATGCTGGTAAAAGATGGTGTGATTGACAAAATGTTTATCGAACCAGAAAAGCCTGGCGACCCGTTTGAGGTATCAGACGCAGATACTATGCTGGAGTACATTAACCCGCGCCAAATCAAACCAGAGCCGGTTACCGTTATTAGCAAGATTGGCTGTCCATTCTGTGAAAAAGCCAAAGCTTTGCTAAAAGAAAAAGGACTGGCATATGAAGAGCTGGTACTTGGTCAACAAGCATCGCTAACCAGTCTCAAAGCGCTGTCTGGTCGCGAAACCGTGCCACAAGTATTTATCGGCGGTAAACACATCGGTGGCTCAGACGATTTAGCTGAATATTTCGCTTAATCACTCATCTCCCACAACATGACTTGGTGAACTTGCTCACCAAGTCAAAATGTTCCCCCTCAACACAACACGATGGCTAATAACTGACTGTCATGGGGGAGTATACCAATTTATCTTAATACTTGCTCAATTTGAAGGAGCCAATCTGACGCTAACTGCGTTAAAAATTTCTCATTTAGAACAACTAAATAGCAAAATTTTTTCCTGGTTATCGACAAGGTTTTCTCGCCTCAAATAGACCTCTTAATTAAGTAAACTGGTATCACACTTTCTGATTTCGGAGCAAAAAATGAAAAAGATAAACACCGACGTAGTCGTGATTGGTGCGGGAACAGCGGGTCTCAGCGCCTATAGAAATGCCAAAAAATATACCTCAGAAGTACTGATGATTGAGTCTGGCGTATACGGCACAACGTGCGCACGGGTTGGCTGCATGCCGAGCAAGTTACTGATTGCCGCAGCTGAAGCCGCACATCAAATTGAAGTCGCACCTAAATTTGGTATTAATGTAAAACCCGCTGAAATTGACGGTAAAGCGGTTATGGCGAGAGTCAAACGTGAGCGAGATCGCTTCGTTGGCTTTGTCGTCGAAGCTGTAGACGAATTGCCTCTGCAGGATAAACTACGCGGCAGTGCAAAATTTATCAACAGCCATACGGTACAGTTGGACGACCACACTCAGATCACAGCCAAACGTTTTGTTATCGCTACAGGTTCAAGACCTAGTTACCCCGGTGCGTTTAATAATTTTGGCGACCGCTTAGTCATTAACGATAACGTTTTTGACTGGGACGATTTACCCGACTCAGTGGCCGTATTTGGCCCCGGTGTGATTGGCTTAGAACTAGGTCAAGCGCTACACCGACTTGGCGTAAAGGTCAAAGTATTTGGTGTCGGCGGTGGCCTTGGCCCACTAACAGATCCAATCGTCAAAGACTATGCCACCACGGTGTTCAGTGATGAGTTTTACCTCGACACAGATGCCAAAGTATCAGATATGAAACAGGTCGGTGACAAAGCCGAGCTTACCTACATTGACAAACAAGGGAAACCACAAACCGAGCAGTTTGACTATGTGTTGGCAGCCACAGGTCGTGTGCCCAATGTTGATAACTTAGGGCTAGAAAATACCACGCTTGAGCTTGATGACCGAGGCGTACCGCTAGCCGACCCACATACCATGCAATGTCTTGATGGCTCAGGTAACGCTCCGATTTTTATTGCTGGTGATGCCAGCAACCAGATCCCGCTTCTACATGAAGCCGCAGATCAAGGCACGATTGCAGGTGAAAACGCCGGTCGCTTCCCTGATGTGAGAGTGGGACTGCGCCGTGCAAAGCTTGCGGCGGTATTTAGCGACCCACAAATTGCGATGGTTGGAGCAAGTTATAAAGAACTGGAAAAGCAATATGGCAATTGCGGCTGCTTTGCCATCGGAGAGGTGAGCTTTGAAAACCAAGGCCGCAGCCGCGTGATGTTAAAAAACAAAGGCCATATGCGAGTCTACGCTGAGCAAGGCACCGGATTATTCTTAGGTGCCGAATTTGTCGGCCCTGCTGCTGAGCATATGGCGCATTTACTTGCTTGGGCGCTACAAAACAAGATGACCGTGCCGCAAATGCTCGAAATGCCTTTCTACCACCCAGTGATAGAAGAAGGCCTAAGAACGGCACTGCGAAATCTAAATGCAAACTTGAAGTTTGGCCCAGATATTATCAAGCACTGCTTGGAATGTGGTCCTGGCGCTTAATACAAACATTGCTGGAGCCAGCCGTAACTGCTGGCTTTATCTTTTTACTGCGTTGCTTTAAATTCTCTGGCGAGCTCTCTATTTACCGCTTTTATCGTTTTCACTACGGACTTTTCGGAAACAGGGCTCGAAAAGTAATACCCCTGAATTTTATCTACTCGTGCTTCTTTGCACACATAATACTGCTGATAGTTCTCAACACCTTCAACAACAATGCTCAATTGCAGGCTCTTAAGCATATCAATCAAACCCTTAAATATCCTTTTCCCTCTATCGTCTACCTCAATTCTGTCGGTAAGCGATTTATCCACTTTAACAATATCAATTGGATAATTAAGCAAGTGCGATATTGAAGAATAGCCCGTTCCAAAATCATCTAGCGCAATCTTGCAGCCAAGCTCTTTAATGCGGCTTAGGCTTGATATTACCCGTTCACTTTCATCCAAAAGCGCAGTTTCTGTTAGCTCAAAGGTAAATAAAGTACCGTCAATATCGACTCGTTTTAGACAATCATTGATATATGCTGGTAGAGAAATGTCTCCGAGCTGTAATGGCGACAGGTTTATCGCTAAACGAATAGGATATCCGCACTTTGTCTGTATCAGTTTCAATGTAGTGATCGCGTGCTCAATAATCCACTTCCCCAACGGTTCTATGAGCTTTGACTCTTCAGCGATTGTAATGAACTCTTGAGGACTACTTGTGTATTTTGCAGTAGGCCATCGGATCAACGCTTCGAGAGACACAACTTTGGCCTGCTGAATATCTACAATCGGCTGAAACGCCAACTCTAACTCTTGCCTCTCTATCGCACCTCTTAAGTCTTGTTCCACGTTATACTTCATTTGGAACTCAGTCTGCATATTATCTTCAAAAATGCACGCTATCGCACTTTGCGAGGATTTAGCCCTAAATAGTGCAATATCAGCAAAACGTATTAAGTCATCAGCATTATTACCATTGAGTGGGTAAAGAGAAATTCCCATTCTTACTTGGCAGTAGATGTCCAACTCATAGATTGAATAGCTTCGGCTTAGTAACCGGATAAGCTTTTCAGCTTCTATTTTAATTTGAAGCGGGTTGTCACAAGACACCATCAAACAAGCAAACTCGTCTCCACCAAAACGACTGACAATATCCTCTTGCTTGGTGTGCCTCTTGAAGCTTGCTCCTAGTTCAAGTAAAAGTTGATCAGCGATTTCATGACCAAAGCGATCATTTATCTTTTTAAAATCGACGATATCAACGACAAGGATCCCAGCACACTTATAGCGCTTTTTATCGGCTTGCATCAGCCGCTGGCAGGTTTCTTCAAAATAGTAACGATTATACAACCCCGTCAATGAGTCGCGTTCAGCCATCTGCTTTACTTGCAGGTAGCTTTTATGCAGTTGACTTTCTAGCTCAAAGCGTTTCCTTGCTTGGATAATAGAACGGCTCAAAAGCGATGCGGTGACTTCTTCTTTGAGTAGAAAGTCCTGTACGCCCAAATCTAGACATTTCAAAACCAACTCTTCAGAATGCAAATTGCTGATCATGACTATGGTTAAATCTTTAATATGGTTAATACGCTTAAGTTCAATAAGTAAGTCCAAACCATTTTTGGACGGCATATTGTAATCCAGTAGTAATAGGTCGAAGCAAAGCTCTTCTAGCGCAAAGATTCCTTCTTCTACTGTACTAACTTCTGTCAATTGATGTTCAATCCCGCCTTTCACTAAGGAACGGCGGATCATCTTTCGGTCAACCACATCATCATCAACGAGCAATATATTCATTTACAACCTCATTACTTAGTTGGAAACTGTACAATTCGCCAATATCCATCCAACATATCAACAAGGCTCATCATTGAGTTACTTGCTTCTTCTTTTAAAAAATATCCTGCTACGTTTTTTTCATAACTATGATGAATATCATCTTCATCTTTCGAAGTAGTAAGTACGAACACAACGGTATCTTTTAACTCAGGGTCTTCTCTCAACCGAGCTAAAAATTCAAGACCACCCATACGAGGCATTTTTAAATCTAATAAAACAATAAATGGATACTCTATTTTCTTAGCTTGTAAGAATTCTAACGCTTCAACGCCATCAATTGCCCGTACCATAGGGTTCATTATCTTGCGCTTTGCAAAGCTGCGTTTTACTGTCATATAGTCAACGTCATCATCCTCGACGACCAGCACTGTAATATCATTATTTTGCATAAACTGAATCCCTAATTGGGGTTAACTCTGGTATCTACTTTTGGCCACTTGAGTACAAACTCAGTGCCAACATTACTATCTACGATATCAACTGAACCGCCATAATGATTGAGCACTTTTTTAATGATTGCCAATCCCATACCGCTACCTTCTTGTTGATCTCTAGGTTTAAGCGTTTGAAACATTCCAAATACTTTATCTCTATATTCAGATGGGATCCCTGGGCCATCGTCAATAAAATGCATTTCATACTCTTTAGCGCTTTCTTTAACGTGGATTATTAGTGAGCCATTTTCACAGTCGTGGTGTTTAAGCGAGTTGCTAATTAAATTGCGGGTAACTACTTCAAGCGCTGTTTTTGGTAAGGTGACAATTAAAGAAGTGCATTCCAATTTCAGCTTCGCCTCAATATCAATCGAGTCATATATCTCTTTTGTAAACTCGCTGAATTCAAACGTTTCGTTTTCGCTATGCTTTCGATTTACCCGCGAGTAAATCAATAAGTCATGGAGCAATTTACTCATTCTTGATACACGTTGCTGAATTAAATCAAAATTCTCCTTAGCGCCTTCGGGTAACTCATCGCCGTAGTCTTCATCAATCCAAGTTACCAACTTGGAAATAGCATTGAGTGGCGCTTTTAAATCATGAGAGGCAATATAAGCAAATTCGTCTAAGGCTTCATTGGAGCGCTTTAACTGAGCGACAAGATGCTCCCTTTCGGTTACGTCACTGGAAAGCCCTAAAATATACGTCACGCCTTTGGCATCATAGAATCGCTTTTTGCGAGTAAATAATGTTCTTACGCCACCATCTGGGAAATTGATAATCTCCAAACACTCTGCATACCCTGTTTCCAAGGCTTTTTTATCATCTTTGATGAACTCTTCCACTTCTTCTTGTTGATAAGAATCAAGTGTGGTGTAGCCAATAATTTTCTCTCTGGCTTCTTCTGGATACATGGAGCGAAAAGCACTGTTCGCTTTTACGATCCTAAGCTGATCATCTTTGATAAAGGCGTAGTCCGGAATATTGTCAAAAATTAAATCGGAAAGCGCATCATCGCCAATAAATCTGTCTGCTTTCTCAAGTAGGGTTGAGTCTGTCATAGGAATTTACATTGGGAACAGGTAATAAGATCTATAGTAGGAAAGCGATATTATTCAAGATAAAAGTAATGGAAATGTTAAATAACAAGTGTGCTTCATCACAAAAATGTCTACACTATTATTCGTGCCAGATGCTTTATTTACAGTGCGATACTTACCTAATATTAATCCTGTTAATAGCAACATAAGTGCACTTTGACTTTTTAAACATAAAGACATAGCACACAATCTAAGCCTGCAATAGGAATAAAGGCAATAGCATGTTTGAAGATGTTGTAGAACTAAATAACTGTACCATAGTAGTCGTAGAAGATTCGCCACTCACTCAAAAGGTGCTATGCGCATGTTTAGAAGACATATGCAAAGTCGTCGCTTTTGAAAGTGCAGAGAAGGCCATGGAATATGTAAAACTTGCATTGCCAGATTTAATTCTAATGGATTGGATGCTAGAAGGGATAACGGGCATAGAAGCCTGTACAGAGCTTCAAAAAGACCCTATAACCGCCCGAATTCCTGTCATATTTGTGACATCTAACATTAAAGAAAATCAGCAAGAAATGTGCTGGGATGCAGGTGCTGTCGATTTCATCAGCAAACCAATTGTGGCGCGAACGCTATTTAACCGCGTACTTACCCACCTAAAGTATAAAAAGCAAGCCGATCAACTTAGGGAGTATTCATACGTTGACGGACTTACAGAAGCGTTTAATCGCAGGTTATTTGATACTGACTTGGAGCGCCACTATCGTGGTGCAAAGCGCTCTATTAGCCCGCTTAGTGTCGTGATGCTCGATGTTGACTATTTCAAACTCTATAACGATGAATATGGTCATTTGATGGGTGATGATGTCTTGAAGGTTTTTGTAAGCACCGCCAAAAATCATATTCGTCGACCTATGGATGCGCTGTACAGGTACGGCGGTGAAGAGTTTGCCATCTTACTGCCAAACACCCCCTATTCTTTCGCCTTAGAGATCGCGCAAAGAGTGGTACAAACCTTCTTCGAAACCGCTATTGAACATAAACTTTCACCACTAAAAGCTGTATCGGTTAGTGCTGGTGTCGCTTCACTTAGTGAGGATAATATCAATCAAACTGTTGAAGAGTTAGTAGAAAGAGCAGATAACGCGCTATATGAAGCTAAAAAGAATGGTAAAAATCGAGTGTTTGGAGAGGCAAGCTAGTAGCTATTCGTTAATATACTTTCCTGTATTCTCATCGCCACAAAGGGCGGATCAGCGCAATCTCTGAAGTAGGAAAAGGGAGCTGCTTTAGTGCTTTTCTTTTTGTTAAAGAAAAATAGCAACAACAAGGAATTAGTCATGAAACTTCCACTTATAGATAACGCCGAGGCAGAGTATATTCCAGCGTTTCTGACCAAGGCAGAAAGCCGCTTACTGTATCAGTGGTTAATCAAGCACTGTGATTTATCTCAGCCTGAAATCATCACCTTGCCTAACGGTGAAAATACAGAGATTAGACCCTGGAAAATGATGTTTGTAGAGCCAAGGCTAGAAGATCCAGCGGTATTTCCTAGCTATCATGGTAGACGCCAAGCTTGGCCTGATTTGATTGCATCAATACAGCAGCGATTACAGACTCAAATAGGTGTCGAGTTTAGTGTCTGTGTCTGTATTTTTTATCCAGATGGTGAAGAGTACATGGACTTTCACAGTGATCTGTCCGCATTTGGGCCAACTAATGTTATCGCTTCTCTGAGCTTAGGTGCCGAGCGCTTGTTTCAAGTTCGTCATCAAGAAAATCCCGATGAACAATTTGAACAGCTGCTAGAAGATGGCTCGTTATTTATCATGGGAAATGGCTTTCAAACGCAGTTCCAACATGCAGTACCTCCTGCACCTAAAGAGATTGGTGCTAGATTCAATCTGACCTTTCGGCAGTTTACTTGGCCCAATATTACGTAGGTGAACGATGAAAGTGGGATTTTATCAATTTGCAGTCAACTATGGCGACCCTCAATACAACCGGACAACCATAGAAAAAACTTTATCACAGGCTGACTTTGATCTCATCGTCTTACCCGAATTATGTACTTCGGGTAGCCTCTTTCTTTGCCACACTCATATGGAGGAAATGGCAGAGGAGTTATCCGACAGCACGACTATCAACCTGCTGCAATCTATCGCACAACAGCAACAAGGTACTATCATTGCTGGCATCATTGAAAAGGCGGACTGTGAGCACTTTAATAGTGCGGCTATAGTGGGTCCAGAAGGGATTGTTGGCGTACATCGCAAGGTTTTTTTAGCGCCGCCCGATAAGCGCTTTTTTCGATCAGGTAATGCATTCAAAGTGCACGAAGTAATGGGTATTAAAGTGGGTATTTTATTATGTTACGACATCTGGTTTGAAGAGGGGCTGACGCAACTCACCGAGCAGGGTGTACAGCTCATTGTGAACCCTTCAAATTATTGTGGCGAAGACAGCCTTGATACAATCATAAAACAAGCCAAGAAGTATAAAGTCCATATTATGTCAGCCAATCGCCTAGGAATGGACCACAGCAATGGCACGGGAATTCAATTTATCGGCCAAAGCCTTCTTGTGAACCCTAATGGCGAGGTACTTATACTCGGCGATGCTAAGGAGCAGCTTATCACAACCGAAATAGACTGCTTTGCCCCGTCATAAAGGTAACGAGAATTATTACCGTCAAAAGCTGCTCAATTTTGGTTTTGCATCCACTGCAATTCTTGATATTATCGCAACTCGTTGGGGAGTAGCCTGCTTCCAATGCTCGGAAGAGTCCGTATCAACATAATTGGCCACATGCCATGGTGCGGACACCTCTCGGTTGGCGAGACCATCGATATATCCATGCCTGTGGTCGGGCGTGTGGATGTATCGTGGACTCAAATCGCCCGGCCGGAGCAATGTAAATGAATTTCGTCACCCTGCTACTGTTAGCATACGCCATGTCTACCGATGCGTTTGCTGCGGCAATCGGTAAAGGCGCCAGCCTAAAATCACCTCGGCTTACCGAAGCCATAAAAATCGGCCTTATTTTTGGGATTATTGAAGCCAGTACACCGCTGATTGGCTGGTTAATAGGACAATCTGCTGCAGACTATGTCGAGGCTTGGGATCACTGGATTGCCTTTATCTTATTGTTAGGGCTTGGCGCTCATATGATTTATGAAAGCCTTAAGGGTAATGACGATGCGCCAACTCAACACGCTAAACAACCTTGGTTAAAAACCATTATCACAGCGTTTGGCACCAGTATTGATGCAATGGCTGTCGGTGTCAGTCTCGCATTTGTTGATGTGAATATATGGCTCGCCGCTTCGCTCATTGGCCTTGCCACCACCATGATGGTAACAATTGGTGTGATGATTGGGCATTCGGCTGGAAAGTTCCTTGGTAGTCGAGCTGAAACCTTTGGTGGGGTGATCTTAATCTGTGTGGGAACTTGGTTGCTATATAGCCATCTTTCGATTTAATCGCAAAAAGAGCGGTATATTTACCGCTCACTTGCTTATGTACGCCCTTGACATTAGGCCTTTTTAATCGCTTTTTTCAGCTTTTTGATTTTTGCTTCATGCTTTTCAATCTTTGCTTTACGCGCTTTCAGCTCTTTTTTAAGCGCTTTAACATCGCTTTTCTTCGCCATAACTAATCTCCTTTGGTTGTTTTGCGAACACCTACTACCATAGCAAAGTGGCTGACAATATCAAACTGCACTCGTACTAAGGATCTATCTAATCCTAAAACAAAACCCCTTAGCATCACGCCAAGGGGTTTTTTATACCAATTTACTAAATTAAGTGGTCTATTTTGAGGCAAGAAAATCTTGTCGATAGCCCAGCAAAAATTTTGCTATTTAGTTGTTCTAAATGATAAATTTTTAACACAGCTAGCGTCAGATTTAATCCCTCAAATTGAGCAAGTATTAAGTCAAATTGGTATTATTATCCGAATAGTAGAGTAAACTTTTTACTTCTCTACTGGAAAGCCTCTATCACGCATAAGCGCTTCAACTTCAGCGTCACGGCCTCTAAACTTGCGATACGCTTCTGCTGGATCCATTGAGTTGCGAACTGAGAATAGGTAATCCACTAAACGCTGTGCAACGTCTTTGTCGTAGAAGCCACCTGGCGCTTCAGCAAACGCTTCTGCTGCATCAGAAGTTAATACCTCAGCCCACAGGTAACCGTAGTAACCCGCTGAATAACCTTCACCTGAGAACACGTGACCAAAGTGAGTAGTACGATGACGCATCACGACCTCGTCCGGCATGCCTAGCGCACCTAACTGAGACTTTTCGAATGCAACAGGATCACCAATCTTATCAGGATCTGTGGTATGGAAAAGCATATCCATGATAGCCGAGCCAAGGTATTCAGTCGTCGCGAACCCTTGGTTAAAGGTTGCTGACTTCTTGATTTTCTCGACTAGTGCTTTAGGCATAGGTTTACCTGTTTTATAGTGAACTAGGTAACGATTGATCACTTCATCTGTCGCCAACCAACGCTCCAATAACTGAGATTGGAACTCAGTGTAGTCGCGCACGCCAGAGTTTGAACTTGGATACTTCACGTTTGATGAAAGCGCATGCAGTGCGTGACCAAACTCGTGGAAATAGGTTTCTGCATCTGACCAAGAAATTAAGGTCGCTTCACCTTCTGGTGCTTTCACAAAGTTGGAGTTGTTTGAGCTAAGCACATTTGTTTTACCATCAAATGTTGTATGGCTACGATATGATATGGCCCACGCACCAGAGCGTTTACCTTTACGTGCGAACGGGTCTAAATACCAAAGGCCGATATTATCACCGGTGGTTTTGTCTGTTACTTCCCATACACGAACGTCAGGGTGGAACACTGGTACTGAGCCCTTAGGCACTTCGGTGAACTCAAAGTTAAACAAACGGCCTGCAACATAGAACATTGCTTCGCGCAGATTGTCTAGCTGTAAATAGGCTTTAACTTCGTTTGAATCCAATTGATATTTAGCTTGGCGAACCTTCTCGGCGTAGAAACGATAATCCCATGGTTTGATCGTGATATCAGCGCCTTCTTTGTCGGCGATCGCTTGCATGTCAGCAACTTCTTCTTTCACGCGCGCAATTGCTGCTGGCCACACTTTTTTCATCAGCGCCATCGCGTTTTCAGGCTTTTTCGCCATGCGATCTTCAAGACGCCACTGCGCATAATTATCGTAACCCAGTAAGTTAACGCGCTCATGTCTAAGCGTTAAGATATCAGAGATAATCGCTTTGTTGTCGTACTCATCACCGTTGTTGCCGCGGTTATAGTAGTTGCTCCATACTTTCTCGCGTAACTCACGCTCTGTTGAGTAGGTTAAAAATGGATCCATTGACGAGCGAGAGTTGGTGATCGCGTACATATCCGCCTTGCCGCGTGCTTTTGCAGCGGCCGCTGCCGATGCAACAAACGACTCAGGCAAACCTGACAACTGCGCTTTAGTGAGGTAAACCACGTAGTTTTCTTCATCAGCAAGGACGTTATTTGCAAACTTAGTATGTAGCTTTGATAGCTCAAGGTTAATGTCTGCGTAACGCTTAGCGTCTTCACCTTTTAGCGTCGCACCATTGCGAGCAAAGCCGTTATAACGCATCCAAGTGATACGCTGCTCTTCTGCCGTTAACTTTTTATATTCTGCACCTTCATAAACGGCTTTTACACGTTCAAAAAGCGCTTGGTTTTGGGTGATTTTAGAGCTGAATTCTGAAAACTTTGGCACAACTCGCGATTGGATTTCTCTAAACTCTGGGCTTGAAATGTTTGCACTCCAAAGGCCGTAGTAGGTAAAAACGCGATCCAAAGCGGCACCCGCTCTTTCAAGCGCAACAATGGTGTTCTCAAAAGTTGGCTTAGCTGGATTATTGGCTATTGCTTCAATTTCTTTCAAATTATCAGCCATACCAATTTCAAGCGCAGCTTCTAAATCTTCAAGCTTCATTTTGTCAAAATGAGGAACGCCTTGATAAGGACCTGAAAACTCCTGTAAAAGCACGTTATCATATTGCTTACTTTGCAGTGATTTTACTGGTTCTTGGCTTTGCTCTGCTGTGCCCGCACAACCCGCAAGGGCTAAACATACAGCTGCACTTAATAATGTGATGGAAGGTTTGAACATATTGTTTCATCGCTTGTTGTTATCGTGGGATAGATATTACGGATCGTCTCTAAAAGTGCAATCGCTTTGCGGGAGAAACAAGGTTCTCTGCGATAGAGCAAAAATGCTAGTACTCATAGTAGCTTAAAGACACTCAAACTATAGTGAGTAGAGTTTTTTCATGGGTTGTTACAATTTACCTTGAAAATTTAACTAAAATCAGCCAAGTTAGTAAAAAACTGATCTGTGAGAAGAAATAATGGAAGTTGGTATTTTTATCTATGACGGTGCGGAGTGTTTAGATTTCTGTGGCCCATTTGAGGTATTCAACACCGCAAAGCGATTTATCGAAACGCCAATTAACGTCAGCTTTGTCGCACCAAGTCATGTTCCTGTTACCTCGCGTGGCGGCATGAGTGTAAACCCCCATTACAGTATCTACTCGCACCCAAAGTTTGATTTGCTCATCGTAGTCGGCGGACTGCATCACCAAATTTGCGGAGATCACAACGTACTTAATTGGCTTGCAGAAACAGCGAACCATACCTCTCAGTGCGCATCTGTTTGTACGGGTGTGTTTTTATATGCCGAAGCAGGCCTCATTGATGGCAAGCGAGTCACCACCCACTGGCAGGATATTGACGATTTGAGAGAGCAATATCCCTCTTTAGAAGTCGTTGAGGACGTAAGGTTTGTAATGGATCAGAATTTTACTAGCTCAGCGGGTATTTCGGCAGGTATCGATATGAGTTTAGAACTGGTGAAAAAGCGCTTTGGGCAATCGGTAGCAAGAAAGACTGCAACCCAAATGGATTATGACTGGCCTAGAAGTTAATAATGATGAGTAAACCCACCATTATTAAACTAAGGCCTCGCTCACTCTAGCCATTGTTGATATCTGCGAACTCTAACTCACTCACGCGCTTTTTCGCAAATACGACGACTTTATCGTATTCACTTTGCGCCTGTTCCAAGTGTGATTTACACTGCCCTGCTTGGTGCTCACGCGCATAAGTCTCTATTTTATCGAGCAGATCAAAAAGTGTTTCTGCAGCTAAATCACCAGCTTGACCTTTAAGTGCACGGCTGTACCTTGCCGAAGCGTCGCAATTACTATTTTTGATACTCAATCTAAGCTGTTGCATTTGATTTTCAGAGTCGTTCAAGAATAAGGTGTACACCTTTTTAAGTAATTCTTCGTCCCCAGAGAGGCGCTCGAGCACGTCAGCTTCGTTTATCGGCATGCCCGTTTGCTCTTCTGCCACGCTTTCAAACGGGTGAATAAGCACAGAGTCATCATCCTTAGCATGCACACCTAGCACATCTAGCACGTCAAATAACTGTTCGACGACCACAGGCTTAGTCACAAACTCATCCATTCCTGCATTGAGACAACGTTCTTTTTCACCCGCAAGGGCACTGGCAGTCATCGCAATAATGATCGCATCTTTATACTTATCGCCACCTTGACCTTGACGGATCGCTATTGTGGCCTGATAACCATCCATTCCTGGCATATTACAGTCCATAAAGATAGCATCAAAATCAACCTCTTGATGCTCAAATAACAGTAGTTTATTCACAGCATCTTGACCATCAACGGCAAAACTCACCTTAGCTCCTTGTCCTTCCAAAATGCCTTTTGCCACAATCCGGTTGATTTGATTATCGTCTACCACCAAAAAGTGACAGCCCGCGACCAAGTTACCACTTAATGCGACTGTCTCACCTGACTTCTTCAAGCTAGGCTGTAATCGAATTGCTTTATTTAAGTCAAATAGCGCGACAAATTCTCCAACCCGAAGAGGTGAAGAGATATGCACTATGTTATCAGCATCGTTAATATTCTGAAGTTCATCCCCCACCAATATAAGTTTCTCAAAGTGATTTTGAGTTGATTTCACCTGAATATAATCTTGCTCATTCGTAATGATGCATATATCACTCTGCGTCTCTTTCTCAACGTACTTACCACCGCATTTAGCGATAAGCTTAGCGATAGAGTCTGACTCCAATTTGGTTTTACTGAGCACAGAGACTGTTTTGCCGGCCAATACTTCAGGCACGTTGATGGGTTTAGTTTGCGCACTAGAAAACGGTAATTCAAACCAAAACTTGCTGCCTTTAAACTTTTCACTCTCAAAGTGAATATGGCCGAGCATCTTTTCGACTAACTGCTTACAAATAGAAAGTCCAAGGCCTGTTCCACCAAACTCGTTCGAGGTATTAGCAGATTCTTGACTAAACGATTGAAATAGCTTGTTTTGATTAGCTTTTTCAATTCCCACGCCAGTGTCTTCCACTGTGACTTTAAGCCATACCGTGTCGTCTAACTGTTCTGTGGTAACGGTCAATTTCACATGACCTTTTTTAGTAAATTTAATCGCGTTACTAAGGAGGTTATAAATTATTTGTTTAACGCGCGCCGCATCACCGCACAGTTCAATATGCGCTACACCAGTTTGGTCCAAAATATAAGTGATACCTTGCTCTTTGGCTTTCGCCGACATAGACAGCGCGACATGTTCAATGACAGAGAGCGGGTTGAATGGTTCATTATCAATGTCCAGCTTACCCGCTTCTATCTTCGACAAGTCCAGCACATCGTTAATTAACGACAAAAGCGTAGTCGAGCTGGTTTCCATCATTTCTAGGTACTTATGTTGGTGCTTAGTAACGGGCTCTTTTCTCACCAAGTTTAGCGACCCTAAAATACCATTGAGGGGCGTTCTCATTTCATGGCTGATAGTGGAAATAAATGCACTTTTCACTTCTGACGCTTTCGCTGCTTTATCTCGAGCCTCCACCAGCTCTTTGGTACGCTCCTCCACCTCTTGCTCTAGTCGTTCATTTGCACCAACTAACTGTGCCTCCGCTTCTTTTTTCGCAGTGATGTCTTCAACAAATAGTGCGACACCCTGAATGTGCCCACTCCCCCCATAGATAGGTGATAAACTAAGTGATAGCCAGATGTTTTCATGGGCGTTCAAGTCTAGTTGTAATGACTTAGACTCCACCACTTCGCCCTGTAAAACCATATTGGCATAGTGAAATAAAAACTGATGCACAGCCTCTGGCAAAAACTGTGGGTTGTTACCTAAATGACTGTTATTCAGCAGCTTAAAGAAGCGCTGTGCCGACTCATTAAAGCTGGTGAGCTTTAAGTTGCTATCAAAGCCAAGGACACCATCTGATGCACCATCTAAAATCGCCTTAAACTCTGCTCGCGTTGAATCAAGCGCACGTAAACTACTGGTATATTGCCAAAACGCAAAAAAGATGAGAGCGAATACACCGCAGGCAATCGCGAGTAAAACATAGGTGGTTAATCGTTTTTCATTGAGGCTTTGCTGATAGGTGGCAAAGGGGATGAGATTAACCAGCTTTACCGCTAAGTTATTAAAGTTTGCCCCTTCGACCTTGCTAATTAGCGCTAAAAACTGCTCCCCAGTTTGCTTATCTTCCACCAGTTGGATGTTACTGGACCACGGAGTAACGCGATACAGTGTATTAAAGCTGATTTCAGGGTTTAAATCCTTGCTATATCGTAGCGAAAACTCGGGGTGATAAATAAACGAATCATCTTCACCTAAGAACATCACTTTTTGCATATCTGGCGCTTGAGAGACTATCCTCTCTATCATCTTTTCAGCATTGGTATTAATTACCAAGATACCAAATAAGTCGTTATCTATATCGTAAGTCGGTAAGGTAAAGCGTTTGGTTGGTTGAAAAGGCGTAACAATTTGTCCGTGCTCGCGATTTAAGTTGATTGTTGTGGAATAGATAGTACGTTCTGGCAGTTGCAGTGCTTGAACGTAATAGTCGTGCTTACTTTTATCTTGTAATTTGCTATCAGGGACCGTGATCACTTGGCCTAGCTGTCGCTCAACCCTAACCATTTCCATCCCAGAATGGGCATCAAGTAGGCGGATCTGATTAATGCCTTCATACGAATATAACATTGACCTAAAAATCGTGCTTAGTCGTGCCCGCCAAACATCAAGCGGCGTGTTTTCTTGAGGGTCGATACCATCGTTTTTTTCCGCTCTGGCGATCCCCTGAATTGGCGGGGTGTCTAGCAGAAAATAAAGAAACCGGCGGTTATCGTCGATCTCTCCCAAATAAATATTGTTTTGCGCCCAATGTACCTGCTCTAAGCGCTGATAAAAGCTTTCGTTAAGGTCGCGATGGATACTGTTTTCAAAATATAAGATGGCACTCACCATCACGGCGAGCAGCAGTACAATAGCGCCCTTAGCAATATTGGAAGAAGACACATTTTCTCCTTGGACAGTGGCCTGACTGTTAGGCATAAAGACCTAAAATGCGTTTGCACTTAAGCACAAGGAGCAGCTATAAGCAAACGCATTATTAAATCTAGTCCAAATAGAAACAAAGACAAAGATTACTTACCCTGCACACGGAGGTTATTTACAACGTGATGCCTTTACGGTTATGAAAACGGTGATAATCAATGCTTGGCCCTTCTGGTACCACTTGGGTTGGATTGATCATCGTATGGCTAACGTAGTAGTGCCTTTTAATGTGGTAAAAATCAACCGTATCTGCAATACCTTGATGTTGATATAAGTCACGCACATACGCAGAAATATTGGGGTAATCTTCGATTTGCTTAATGTTGCACTTGAAGTGACCATGGTACACGCTGTCGAAACGGATGAGAGTCGTAAATAGTCTCCAGTCGGCTTCCGTTAATTGTCCTTTCACAAGATAACGTTGCGCAGCGAGTCTTGCTTCGAGCTTATCTAGCGCGTTAAATAACGCGCTTACCGCACTATGATAAGCATCTTGGGTTGTCGCAAATCCGGCTTTATATACGCCATTGTTGATGTTGTGATAAACAAAGTCGTTTATTTCATCGATTTCATGCTGTAGCGCCTCTGGGTAATAATCAGTGTCGTTTCCCGTTATCTGGTTAAAGGCACGATTAAACATACGAATGATTTCACTCGATTCGTTGCTCACGATTTGCTCCGTTTGTTTATCCCAAAGGACTGGCACCGTGACTCGACCCGAATAATTTGGGTCGTTTTTCGTATACAGCTGATGCATAAAGCTGAGCTGATACAGGCTATCACCGACTTCTGGACGCTGACTGGTAAAACACCAACCTTGATCTAACATATCAGGGTCTACAATCGATACATCAATATGCGCCTCTAAATGTTTAAGCTTTCGGAAAATGAGCGTTCTATGAGCCCAAGGACACGCAAGAGAAACATACAAATGGTAACGTCCAGACTCGGCTTTAAAGCCCGCTTTACCCGTTGGCCCTGCACTGCCGTCTGCTGTTACCCAATTTCTTAGTTTTGCAGACTCACGCTCAAACTTGCCTTGGCTACTTTTTGTGTCATACCACTTATCGTGCCATTGACCGTCAATTAATAATCCCATGTAAACCCCCTATACAATATCGCCGAAGCGTCCTTGTTGATAATCTCTTACCGCTTGATGAAGCTCCTCTTGGGTATTCATCACAAATGGTCCCATATGCGCTATTTTTTCATTAATCGGCTGCCCTGCAAGGATCAAAAAGCCAACATCATCCGTCGCTAAGAGAGCTAGGTTTTTACTTGGGTCAAGCTCAAGCAGCGTTTGCTCCCCATAGTTTTCAAATCCAGCGATGCGGTTAATATTTACGCCAGCACCATCTTGTGTTGCCTGTGCTTTGTTAGTTCGAATAATTTTCATAATAGCTCTCGGGTTAACCTGAACTTGGAATAATCAGTTCAGCGCAATTATTTAATAGTTAGCCTACCAAACCTGCGTGAGAATAAAATTAGTCAAATTTGGCTATTTCGTTCTATTACATCGAATGATTGTTCCAATCTATTACAACGCGTGGTCATACTGGTCAGAACAGTCTTTAACATTGCTCGCATCTAACAATTTTTAACAGTATTTACACAATTATCTGACAAGCTTGTGAAGCTACAATTTAACCCTTAATAGGAGCAAAGGATGAGGTCCCTAAGTTTATTGTTTGCGCTGGCACTACTTGCGGCGTGTAGTTCAACAAGTCCGGTAAGCGTAAATACGGTTGCAGGTCCCCCAACGAATCTTACGGTTGAGATCACTGATGTGACCAATACCGATGGTCAAATGCTAGTACTGTTATTTGACAACAGCGCTGACTACCACAGCGATAAAAATGTGAATGATCCAGACGCTCACTTTTTCCGCAAGCTGATTGTCACACCGCAAACCCCTACCACAACGGTCACTTTTGAAGGCGTGCCTGCAGGCCAGTATGCGATCCACGTGATCCATGACGAAGATGGTGATGGCGGCATGGATCGGATGATCTTCCCATTTACCGGTATGCCAAGTGAGCCTTATGCGCTGTCGAATAACATTCACGATAGCTTTTCAAAAGGCGATTTTGAAGAGGCTTTGTTTACTGTAAAGGCCCCTGACACTAAGATCCAACTTGCCCTCTCTACGCATTTATCAAAAATGACAGGGCTGTAATGCTTGAATACTCACAGGTGCAGCAATGCCTGTGAGTTCTCTTTTTAAGTTCTGACATTTGTCATTTTATTTCCTGACAACCCTCACTCACGCTTCATCTTATAGCAGCGCATACTGCAAATCGTACAGTTCAGTAGGAGCGAAGACGGTGAGCAACGCCATTGAGTTATCAAATATCAGTTTTGCATACAACAATACTAAGCCAATATTAGCAGACCTAAACTTTACGCTTGAACAGGGTAAAGTATATTCCATTCTTGGTCCAAATGGCGCAGGAAAAACCACCCTAATCAATATAATGCTTGGCAGACTAAGACCCACTTCAGGACGAGTTTCGGTTCTTGGTCATCAGCCTGAGTCTGATTTTTGTCGCCAGCGCGTGGGTGCCATGATGCAGTTAGGCGGACTACCTCTGCAAACCAAGGTGAAGGAGTTTCTAGCGTTATTTGCAAGTTACCATCAAGCCCCAATTCCATTGGAGAGGTTAATTTCACTCTGCCAATTAGCACCATTTTTAGAACAAACTTTCGATACGTTATCTGGAGGTCAAAAGCAACGACTGTTTATGGCAATTGCACTGGCAGGCAATCCCGACATTGTTTTTTTGGATGAACCCAGTGTTGGTATGGATGTAGAGTCAAGACAGCAACTGTGGCAGGCCGTACGGACGTTAAAACAACAAAATAAAACGGTACTCCTTACCACACACTATCTTCACGAGGCAGAAGCATTAGCGGATGAATTGTTGGTGTTAAAAGAAGGAAAATGTACCAAGCTTAACGATATACCTGAACTTGCTTACACCTATCGTCGCTCACAAATCAAGTTCACCAGCGACCTGTCTGCTGCTGCACTGGTTAACGCACTTCCCATGATAGATCTGAATGTTAAAGGCGATCAGTTCACTATATTGACGGACGAGCCAAACCATATTTTGCAGCAGTTATTAGAGAAATTTTCTATCCGCAATTTGTATGTAGCCCCAATGAGCCTCGAAGAAGCTTATTTATCTCTAATGAATGCTAGGAGCGCTTAACCATGATAAACACAACATCCTTTATACTTGAAAGCAAAACTGAACTCTTGAGCACATTTAGAAGTAAGGGTTTTGTGATCCCAGCCACCCTATTTCCTTGCTTGTTTTATCTTTTCTTCGGCGTGGTGTTCAGTCATCATGACTCCCATAACTATATGTATATCAATTATCTGATATTTGGCATGATAGGACCTGCGCTATTTTCCTTTGGCGTTAACGTCGCCCTTGAAAAGCAAAATGGTTGGCTGATACTCAAGCAGCTCTCTCCCGTTTCTCCCTATCAGTATCTGCTCGCAAAATGTGTGAGTGCGACGGCTTTTTCATTGCTCGTAGCCTGCCTAATGAGCTTGCTGGCATTATTTTCTGGCGTGTCTTTAAGTTTAGCTCAATGGTTACTCGTGATTGCCATTGCCCTGCTCGGCACCTTGCCTTTGTGTATGTTAGGGCTGTTAGTTGGGCTGTCAGTGTCAGCAAAAGCGTCACCTGCAGTGGTTAATTTAGTTTACCTACCACTCTCCTTGCTTTCTGGCTTGTGGCTGCCTATCACACTATTTCCTGAAGCAATGCAATGGTTTGCTTGGCTGTTGCCCACTTTCCATATTTCCCAGTTAGCGCTTTCGACCATTGATACCACCTTGGGTTTTCCAATTTACCTCCATGTGGCCGCCCTAATTACACAAACGCTAGCATTATTTTTTGTCGCACAAATTAAATTTAAAAAGGCTTAACAGGACAACCAAAAGCGCACGGTCCCAACCCTGTGCGCTTTTATTTTGTAATTACTTAACCTGAGGTTTGGATAAGGAATGTTCCAACTCATTGTTGCTAAAGCACAACTTAGTTTTTTCCTTGTCTAGCCAGAGAGTTTTAGGGAAAACAAGGCGAATTTACGCACCAATAGCTGGCTATTGGAAGTGAATTCAACGCAGTTAGCGCTAAAACTGGCTGCTAGAAAGGCATTAATTATCCGCAGCTCAGGTTACTTACTCTCTACGAGCTTACTATCGATACTGAATTTACCAGCACCTGACACGGCAAGTGCGAGAAAGCCACCAGCCATTGCAATATTTTTAAAAAACATTAAGAACTGCATTTGGTCGGCCAGCTCAAAGTGAAACAGCAACGCACTGACAACACTAAACCCTGCAAATGCAATTGCTGTCAGTTGAGTAAATGCTCCCGCAAGAATGAAAAGCCCTCCTATCAACTCAAAGGCTATAACCAATGGCAGCAGCTCGCTTGGTAATCCGCTTGAAGCCATGTATGCAGCATTACCTTCGAAGTATTGGATTTTATTAATCGCAGCCAGTATAAAAATGCCTGACAGCCCTACTCGACCAAATAAAGATAATACTGATGCCATGGTACTGTTCGGTTTAATGATGTTAATTAGGTTCATGATACTTTCCTCGATAAATATAGACGGTATTGGATTGGCTCTCGGTGATGAGCCGTTAGAAGAAAGCATACGTTCGCTTTAAAATAATTAAATTAGTAAAAATATCACACATCATTCTATTGAAAAGAATTAAAGTTATCCAAACAGATTCGCTTCCAATAGGTAGTCAATAACCGCCCGTGTCCTAGGTGGAATTTGTTTACGTGATGGATACACGAGAGAAAACACCAGTTGCTCGCTACTTAACTCTGGACAGATCATTTGTAACTCCCCATGCTCAACTTCTTGCTTCACAGTAGAAGGCAATAACTGCGCAACTCCTAATCCTGCCACTGTCATTTGTTGTAACAGCATAGGGGAATTGCACCAATGTACTTGAGTTGGTGTAAAGTTTACGGCTTCACCGCCACGATAAAATTGTGTCATCCCCGTTGATTTAGCCTGCTCTAACAGTAACCAAGGTAACTGATTTAGCTGTGTGTCTTTGCTTGGTAAACCATGCAATGCTATCAGTTTAGGGCTTGCATAGAGCTTAAAACATTCTTGATGTAATTGCCTTGCAACCAGTGCGCTATCTTTAGGAAAGCCAACCCTGATGGCGAGATCTATTTGGTCGTTAATAATATCGCGCTTGTCATCATCAACGATGATATTTAACTGGATCTTCGGATATCGTGCAGTGAGCTCAGGAAGTTTAGGTAACAGAAACTTATGTGCGGTGTCGTGTGTCATGGTTATTGAGACCATACCATGAGGCTCTTTGTTATCGAGCAATACCTCAACATCATCCAAAATAGCGTGCAATGAATGCGCTTGAGCCAAAATGTCACGCCCCTCTCGCGTTAGCGTGAGTTGCCTCGTGCTACGCTGCAGTAGTCGAACGCCTAGCATGGTCTCTAACTGAGACACTTGTTCACTCACTCTAGAACGGCTAGTAGCCAGCTTTCGCGCAGCTTGAGCAAAGCTTCCCACATCCACAACCGTTGCAAATATCGCTAAGAGTTTTAGTGCATTTAAGTCTATTGTACTCAATTTCAGAACTTATCATACCGAATTAACCCACTTATGATAACAAAAATTACCACGCATAATAGCCACATCTAATACATTCTCGTTTTAAAAAGAGGTATACATCATGATCGCAATCACAGGCGCAACAGGCAAATTAGGTCAATTAGTTATCGAGTTTTTGGCACAGAAGATCCCAGCCAAGCACATTGTGGCTCTAGTTAGAGATCTCGATAAAGGAAAGGCACTTACCAATTTAGGGATCACTGTACGGCAAGCTGATTACGACAAACCGCACACACTTGACGCAGCACTTACAGGTGTTGAAAAACTGCTACTGATCTCAGGCAATCAGATCGGAAGCCGCACACCTCAACACAAAGCAGTTATTGACGCCGCAGTGAAAAACCAAGTGCGCTTAATTGCCTATACCAGTATTTTGAATGTGGACAATTCACCACTAAAGCTGGCTAAAGAGCACAAAGAAACAGAGGCGTATTTGAGATCAAGTGGCGTGGCTTATAGCATGCTGAGAAATGGATGGTATAACGAGAACTACACTGATTTAGTACCTGTATTTACAGCAAATAATGCCATTACCTCAATCGCGCCGAAAGCTCAGATCAATAGCGCTGCTCGTGCAGACTACGCACTGGCTGCTGCAACCGTATTAAGTAGTTCTGGCCATGATAATTCAGTCTATGAGCTGGCTGGCGATAACGCATTTACAATTGAAGGTTTGGCACAAGCTGTGTCAAAGCATAGTCAAGTTGAAGTAAAAGCAAAGTTTGTATCTGACGAAGAGTATTTGGCCTACTTGGTTGCTCTTGGCGTGCCCGCAGGTTTTGCCGCACTATTGGTTGACGCCGAGGCACAAGCGCAACAAGGATATTTGGCAACCCAGAATAATGCGCTCAGCCAGTTGATTGGTCGCCCGACCACAACGGTGGCCCAGTCGCTCGCAAAAAATTAAGCGTATTTTACCGCTGATATAGTGCACAGGCTTTGCTTGTGCACTTATTTTTTACTCAACCTTACCTTCTAAGGTTGATATCAATAAGTCTCGGCTCACTAGAAAACCACAAATGCTCACCACGACTAAAAAGATACCGTACATAGAGCCGATATAAACCCAGTCGCTTTGGCCAAACCAAAGGCTTGCACGAGTACCATCATTCACTAACAAGATGTTAACAAGAGACAATGTGATCACGCTGCGAAAATAAATCGGTTTATCCATATGGCTCGCAAATGCTGCGATAATGAGGGAAAACAGGCATAAGTAGAAGCCTATAACGGAAAACGCACCAGGTTGCATACTAGGATAAAATGCGACGAGAGAAAGGAGTACAGCAGCCCAACCGGTAGTTTTGTATATCATTATCAAGTCCTTTGAAAATGTTAAAAAGTGTTTGTTATGTAAACAGGCTGGAGTATGAGGTAATACTCGTAATTACGCAACTAAATGGTGATAAATATTGGCTGATATGACCTTTATTCCTTAGTTTTAAACCTATCAGATTGCCTTTGATTTTAAACCTAACCCTAAAGCATTAATTGAAAACTTAATTATCGCGTTATCAAGATGATAGCGCAGCTGAAACTCTTGTCTTTAACTGCGGTACACTGTCTTTTTCAAACCAGTCGTGCTTTTTTAACCAGATCTGATTACGGGGGCTAGGATGAGGTAATGGCAAATGACTTTGGCTGGAAAAGTCAGCATTTTTTACCACCTCAGTTACTGATGAATATTGCGTTAAGTAGCATTTTTGCGCATATTGCCCAATAAGTAGTGTCAACGATACGTGGCTGAGTGTAGCTAACACCTGAGAATGCCACGTTGGCGCGCAGATTTTAGGCGGCGGTAAATCTCCAGACTTCCCTTTACCCGGGTAACAAAACGCCATAGGCATAATGGCAAATAGTTCAGGGTTATAAAACTGTATTCGATTTACACCGAGCCAGTCTCGCAATCTATCTCCACTTGGGTCATTAAACGGCTGGCAGGTTTGATGTGCTTTTAACCCCGGCGCTTGGCCTATAATTAAGACTTTGGCCTTATAACTGCCTTGGATGATAGGTTTTGCCCCCATGGGAAGCATTTTATCGCAAAGCCTGCACTGCCTAACACGTTCAAAAATATCCATCTTCCCTTACCTGTTTTACCCAATCGCACCGTGGGTGATTATGACATAACCACATTCAAAACCCCATTGAACCAAAAGCACTTAGTCGTTAAAACGCCTCCACTCAACTTAAAACAAGTACGAATCACTATCATTTAGATGCAAATTATTGGATAATATTCTATTACGTTTTCTGTCTTTTTAAGAGGTGCTATGCCTAGTCGGGATAACACAAACAATAAGGCTATTTTGTACAGAGCTGAAGTGCTAGCACGCTTTTTCATCGCTATTTTCGGCGGCTATTACGTGACCGTTTTGGCTTCATCTTTGTTAGCTTTAACTTTACCTACTCCGCGCCTAGATGCGCTTTTATATGCATTAACAACCGGCATCGTCTTTTACGCCATCGTTTTTATTTGGGTGCTTGGATGCCGCTCTTTTAGAAAAGTATTTCTTGGCATGATCGGACTACTTTGTATTCTCTACGGCGCACTTACGCATTTTGGAGGCTCCCTGTGAGAGAGTCATTTTTCCGCAGTATGACTTGGCTACACACTTGGGTTGGTTTACTCGTTTGTTGGTTGCTGTTTTTAATCTTTTTTGCCGGTACAGCGAGTTTTTTCAGACATGAGATCAGTCTGTGGGCACAACCTGCGACACATCATCTACCTCATTACGATAGCGCTCAACAAAATGAAACCGTCAAAAAGAGTATCGAGCGGTTTCAAGATATAGCACCAAACGCAGAATCTTGGCGTATTGAAATGCCAACGGAGCGTCGCCCCAGCTTGCTACTGATGTACTCAGAAAAGCCAGCAGAAGGAGAAAGGCGCGGAAAACGCCACTCGGAGTATCTTGACCCAGTAACGCTGGAGGCACTTCCTGAGTTTAGAGAGACTAAAGGTGGTAACTTTTTCTACCGTCTGCATTTTGACTTGCATTACATGAACGCGATCACCGCGCGTTGGATTGTCTGTTTTGCAACTCTGTTTATGCTGATTGCGCTTATTTCTGGCGTAGTGATCCATAAGCGCATTTTCAAAGACCTATTCCAATTTAGAAACGGGAAAGGGTTGAGAAGTTGGCTAGACGCCCACAATCTCTCTTCCGTGGTGGCATTACCGTTTCATATTATGATCACTTATACTGGCTTAGTGACGCTTATCTTTATGTTGCTGCCACAATCTGCCGAGCAGCGCTTTGAAGATACAAAAACGCTCCGAGCCGAACGCTACCCCTTTCTTGCTGAGATCCCTGAAACAGGACAGCCACTGCAGGATCTTGAATTAAATACAGCGTTAGATCATTATTTTACTAACTCAGGCGACGCACCGCTTCGCCGCATTGTGATCTCATCGCCAGGAGATGCAAGTGCAACAATTAAGCTTTATGCCAATGCTCAACGTGCTGTTCAGGATGATCCACCAAGCTGGATGTATAGCGCGGCATCAGGAGAGTTGTTAAAAACACACAATGTGACACTGTCTGGCGCTGAAAATCTTTACGGCGGAATGATAGCACTGCACACCGGGCGGTTAGCAGAGCCGCTTTTGCGTTGGTTATACTTTGTTGCTGGATTAGCAGGATGTGCCATGATTGCAACGGGTGCGGTTATGTGGGCAAAAAGACTGCGCCAAAAGCTCAAAGGTGATGACAAGCCGGGTGTAGGCCTTAGGCTTGTGGAGTCGCTCAATTTAGGCACCATTATGGGTCTGCCAGCCGCAACGGCGATGTTCTTTTATGCAAACCGATTGCTTCCAGTGGAATTAGCGGGGCGTGCAGACAAAGAAGTTCTGGCGTTCTTTGTTACGTGGGGAGTATTCACTCTGGCTGCTCTCTTTAAGTCGGATAGACTAGCGTGGCGGCTATCTGCGAAAGTGAATGCAATCGTGTGGGGCCTACTGCCTGTCGTAAATATGCTAACCACTGATAGCAGTCTTGTGAGCTATTTCATTAATGGTCAGTGGGTATTATTTGGTTTTGATGTGATGGCTATTGGTATCGCGTTCGGTTTCTTGGTTCAAGCCAAAAAGCTCGGCAGTACCAAAGCAGCACCAGCGACACCACGTCGCCAAGCAAAACATGAGGTAAACGCCTAATGGAATGGCTAACGTTTTTACTTTGTCTGCTAGCGTTTATGGGTTTTGCAGTAGCAAAACCCAATCACTATAAAGAAGTATTTGGTACACGTCCAAAAGGAAACATAACAAACCAATTAACCATTGCCGGCTGGCTTTGCCTCAGCGGCAGCTTGGCACTTGCTCTTAAAACTCAAGGGGCCTACGGTAGCTTAGAGTTTATCGGTTATATGACCTTGGCAGTATTACTACTTATCGCTATCTTTGCGACCAAACCTAGTTACTTCAGATCACTATTTTACCTAGTCATTACCGCTATGCTGCTCAGTACGCTGTATTGGATCATATTTTAACTAAGGCGCCACTAATGGCGCCTTTTTTAGATCACAATTTTACTAACATTCCTTTGTTAACTCTTTGAAACCACATCATTTAGCATAAAATATCAGCAATAATGGCGGTATACAGCGCAAATTTACTAACTCAAACTAAGGTAAGTTAGTAAAATCGTGATCTAATGAGCTCAATTAGCTTAATCAGTTAGTAAAAATATGATCTGATAGTCTTGTTTTCGGACTAGCTTAGTAAAATCCTGATCTAAGCGCCAAAGGAATACTATTGGTTAGTTAAATTCTGATCCAGAAAACGAGAAGAGTAACTCAGCTCTGCTCCGAGCTTAAGTTTTATCTTACCTTCAAGGTCTATAGCGCTCTATGCTGCGCTAAAAAGTCACGGGTCAGTTCGTTGGCTTGAGCAATTTCTTCTGGTGACATTTTTCCCTCGAGATCTCTGATAGTCCACTCAACTCTGCCAAATACGTTACTGTTACTCACCACTTCTACAAAAAAGTAAGCAAAAGCGAGAGACTTAACATAATCCTGCCCACCAGTTTGTGGATCTAAGTGTTGAAAGCCAGAGATAAGCTTTAGCATCGAACTCTCACCACCTTGAAGTGCGACCTTGTGCGCTAAGCGATACTTAGTCGTGATAAATGCTTGTCGACGCGAAACTTGTTCATCTCTTGGGACATCTTTTAACTTCAGCTCATCAACCAGCTCAACGTCGCCCAGTAGCCAAAGCAAAGACACCGCTTTATCTGAGCCCTTTTCAGCAGCTTCTATCAACATGTCAACATAAGGGCCATCGCGATCTGCGATGCCTAAGCACATTTTAAATTTTCTATGCATACTATCTATGATTTCATAGTACTCATCATTAGCATGCGCTCGTTCAGCCCAAGTGTCGAGTTCACTCTGCGTTTTAGGCACTCTTCTGCATATTCTTATGTTGTTTGCATTTTGAAATAGACGCTCACGATCTAAATGATCCGATTGGGTTATGACTTCATTACTTACAGTTTTCTTGCTCGCATAAGCTTCTATTATGGAAGGTTTTTCAACGACATTAATATCGTTACTTGCCGGTATTTTATGAGTATTTTCGTACAAGCTCAGAGAAAATAGAATGCAAAGGCTAATAAAAATGACTATTACCGCTAACTTTTTCAATCAACAACCATTCCCAACTCTTCATGATTTACACAGAGATATAATTAGGTGAACCAGAATTAACTACTTACTGCTATCCAACAATAACTCGTGCTATATTCTTTCGACAAAAAGCTTTTCATAAAAAAACAGCCGAACTAAGTTACTGATAATAAACAATGTAAGTAACTCATGATACCCCCTTAAATATAAAGTTCTTATAAAACAAAAGGATTATGTATGCAGAGTGTACATTTAAAAGTAAGTAATAGCTTTGCTCTAGCACTTCTTCTTACAGCTTCATTTGCTCAAGCTCAAAATGAATTACCACAGTCTTATTTCAACCTCTCTGAAATTAGACAATTTGAAAAAGTTTTACACGCAGAGAAAAAACCAAATGGAGAGCATGAAATAGTATTAGTCGACACAATCGACAATTCTAATTATGTGACTTTCTTAGTCAAAAAAGATGATCGTTTTATCGTTAATCAAAGAATGTTACTTGGTGCAGCTACAAGTAAACATGTACTTGTTACTGTAAATAACACTGCGTCTCAGTTTTTAGTCTTAGCAGCAGAAAATCGATTATTAGTTATTGATACTAATAGTAAAACTCTTATTAATTCGACTGAAATATCAACATCTCCCATTGTTTCTTTGCAAAAATCGCCGTGGAAACAAAGCGAGGTGTTGATTACAACAGCAAGTTCAATATACGCAGTATCCATCGACAGTAATACCGAAGTTCGAAAACTATCTGATGTTGGTGGTAGCATGCTCGCAGGTAGCTTTACTGCTGAGAATCGTAAACAGATATTGCTGTCCACAGGAGCTATCTATGAGCTCATCGCGGAACAGTTAACGGTGGTGGGTAATGCCAATGCAAATGTATTATCTGGCAAAAACTTCTTAAAGACTTTAGATGAAAATAAGGACGGTATTCACGAAATCTTAATGCAAAATGACGCTGATTCTCAAGTTGAGATCTTTGATAGTATTTCTCAACGAATTGAAGCTATTTTCGGACTGCCAGATGAGCACCGAATAGTCCATCCAATAAATCAAACAGAAACTGATAAGTTGATAACTTGGTCATCGAGCACAAGAGGCCTCGAACGGCAGTTTGAGCGATACCGATACTGTGTTAGAGACTTAAAAAGAAATGCTCCCGCAGCAAAATGCTATCGCTTCGATCATGACCTTAGATACGTCCATCGTTTTATAACCTACTATGGAGACATCACTTTCGATGGTAAAGTAGATTTGATTTATACTACTGAATTTAACCGTCAAAACATTATTTTTGATACTCATGTCGCTTCACAGCAAGCCATGTTACCAGAATATGATGTTCGCTGTATGCATTCTCAGCAGAATATGATTGAGGATGTCAACAACGATCAAGCGCAATTATCTTGCCACTCCAAAACGCTTTTTGAAAGTGCAATGAGCGGGGGAACTTACACCAAGAACATGAGAACCAAAATCAGCTTACAAAACAGCGATACACTCTCAAGGTATACGTATGATTCTGAATTTGCCGAGTACCTCACAAGCAAAAAGTTTGAATTTTATGATGATTTCAACAACGATGGAAAGCTAGATAAACTCTTCTATACGTATTTGCTACTCGACAAATATCCTCATCGCTTCATTGTTACCACTCAAGAAGAAGCCAATGAAAACAGTCTAGATAGTGTTACTCTCCCTCTAGAGTTTCATGTCGAACCACTTAAAAAGCTTGTCTACGCAAGAACGATAGAGAGCCATCTATTGCATGGGTTATATGTTCAAGTGCAGGATTCTACATGGTATTACCAATTTGATTCAGAATTTCAGCAAATTGGTGACGGGTCATATGTCGACATAGCATCTGCAGCATACCATGAAGAAATTGGCACTTATGCCTTAACGAAAGATGGTGCCATTCTTGTGATCAATACAAGCGAAACTCCACTTCCAATCACAAAAGTGTGTGAAGGTGATGTGCCGGTCGGGTTACACCAAAGTGGCCCACATTCACTGATCTATTCTTGCAGTACAAAGTTCGGCCAGCTTGATACATTTTCTCAGCAAATAGATTGGGAAATCAATGGGGTTGCCAATAACGGCTATGTTAATACTTCGGTAGTGAACGATAGTAAGTTTTTGGTGACATCTGGATCCGCTCCCCAAGTGTTTGAAATCGCAAAAGGTCAGCCAAATCAGGAAGTAATACCGCCACTCGACTATAGAGTTCATATTAGCGAGCAATTATCTATTACGCTACCAGAAAAACATGAAAATACCTCCTACGCTTTCACAAATTTCACCCGTCATGGGGAGCTAAGCTCAATAGATCCTGCACCTAGTCAGCGCTTTTTATATCAGCCACAGTCTCTTGGCCATGAATACTTAGAATATAGTGCAACGCAGGGAGAGTGGGAAGTCGCAAAAGGGGATGTCAACATTGAAGTCTACAATGCCCAACCACAAATAAACAATATTGAAGTGGCTACTCACTGGAATAAGCCCTTAAAGATTACATTACCTGCAGAAGACGACGATTCAACATCTTTAAGCTATTCCTTGCTAAATAAAGAAAATATCGAAGGGCTCACATGGCTTGATAGAGAAGCCGGGATTTTACTATTTACACCCACATCTTGTTGCGGTGACGTCCATATACAATACAAAGTAAATGATGGTTATGTGGACTCTGAAACTGGCATTGTATCGATTAAACTCACCAACAGCACACCAACCGCCGAGAACTTAGCGTTTGATGCTGTACGAAATGAGCTGACAACAATTAAACTTGATGGTAACGATGCTGACTCAGACCTACTTATTTACACTGTGAGTAACCCAAATAAGCTTGCAAATTTCATTCTTGATAGCCAAACAGGGGTGGTAAAATTTACAGCGAATGAAAGTACACCACAAAGTTTCCACTTTGAGTACTTTGTATCTGATGGTTTCGCAAACTCAGAAACTAAGATGGTTGAAATCAGTGTGAAAAATCAGCCAAAAACACCACCAGAGAAAAGCTCTGGCAACATGCATATGCTTTTACTTATTTTTCTCCTAGGGACCTTCGTCCTGAGATCCCCAAAGCGTTTGTTAACCTTTAAAAAAGGTTAAATCTGATGTAGGAGCTCATTGAGCTCCTACCATTTTTTCTCGGCTTTATTCCAATCCAGCTGCATATCCCACACGTATCGGTGCTCTGGCTCTAGAGGCTGTTGAGAATCATCGACTTGTTCAAGCACATTGCGTGCTTTTACTATAGTGGCGTCACGACCGAATAGGTAACTTTGCTCTTTGACAATAGTTAAATAGGCTTTATTTAGTGCCAGCGCACGTGGTTTTGATGGTGTGATCAATTCATAAAGGTTTTTCGCAGACTGCACTTTTTTGCTGTTTACCGTACCATCCTTGTTAAACCAGCGCATTAGCATCTCTTGGTTTTGCCTAAACTCATCCCCACCGCCAACACGCATCATATAGGTCAAGAACTCGCCCTGCTCTTCGCCTTTGTTAGGTACGTCTTGCATCTCTTTTAAATTGATATAACCCCAACCCAGTTTGCCTTCAACTTTACGCGCAAACGAGAAGGTTTGGTCATAGGTTGAGCCAATGGTTTTGTGACAACCATTACAAAAAGCAAGCTCTTGCTCATGTTGCGGACGAAGCGCACCATTTTTGTCTTCAATATAACCGTTAATTGTCCAACCGAAGTTGTTATTGATCCCTTGGTCGCCCAAATAAAGCGTTTGTGGGTAATTTTCGAATGACTTTTCTTTAGCTTCTCTGTAGTAAGCAGCACCGAGTGATTGTTTGGATTTAAAGTTGTGCTTCTTCATGTAGCGCACTTCTTTCATTCTTGGCGCATTAAATACTTGGCCATTATCATCCACTCCAATATACCGAACGGTGTGTAAGAATTCAGTGTCTTGTGGATATAACTGATGAGCAAGCTCGATAGGATTGGCATCACCAAGGTAACGTTCACTGCGCAGCATGCTGGTGATCTGTGTGAGTTTGCCATCACCATTTAAATCTACGCCAACTCGCGATTCAGAAATCACTGGCGTTGATATTTCGTCAAGCCCCTTTACAGCCATTTCAACCAGACTTAAGTTGGCAAGATAGACGTCCTGATTATACGTTTCGCCCTTTTCTCTGAAGGCGTCAGCAAGACGGATCATGACATCCCCCGTCGAGCCATTGGTTGGCCAAAAAGTACTAGGAAAAGGCTTATAATTGAATGCCACCCAGCCACTGCCGTCTTTTGCTATACCAAGCTCATCGAAGGCTTTTTCCGGATATGCCAAGTTGTTAAGCGGGGTGATCTCACCTTTCCAGTCGGGGTTATTTTTTAGTTTTTCGATGAAAGGGCTGTAATTATCTTGGTTAACCCAGTTAGTAATATCTTGATCTGAGATACCTTTGATAAGCTCAGAACGATCTTTAAACAAATTTTTCCAGTGGTTTTTAAATCCAAGATCGGAAAACTCATAGGCGCCTTGTAAATTGGCATCACGCATCATGTTTGGTCGGTTTTTTTCATCATATGATTGATGGCAGGCATAGCAAGGGTTATTCACGCCATCCGTTTTGGTGTAACACTGAGGTGGGATCACTGATTCAGGGTTATAGACTTCATTGTGCTGCATAAATGCGGCCGCAGGAATATCATCACCCTGCTTATAAGGTGTTGTAGTTTGCGCCGACATAAGTGCGGTATTGGTTAGCCCTTGGGTCTGTTCATCATTACAACCAAACAAGGCTACGCTCGTCAATGCCACTAGAGTTAGGCTAACGTATTTCATTTTTATGACTCCAAAATTTTGCTAAAAAAAAGCAGCGCACCATGAAGTGCGCTGCTACTTGCTTAATTATTTTGCTTTAGGGTCATAAAGCCAAAGCGTGTTGTTTTCTTGGAAGCCATCTTCACCAATGATGATGCGACCATCTTCCATTACGATTACGTTATCAGGCTGCGAAAGCTGATTGACGTCACAACGCTCAGCGCCAGTTAGTGACGAGCGGTAAGTTGCACCCATGACAACCGGTTCAATGCGAGTTAAGTTATAGTTGTTATCGATATGAGCACGGTATACACCGCCACAATCTTTAACACGCGCAGAAAGCTGCATGTCACCTTCGCCATCAATCATGGTGTTGTCGATATCCGAGATACCGATATACATATAGGCTTTATCTACCACCTCACCGGCAACAACATCTTGACCAGTTACCGCCTCAAGTACGCGGTTATGGTTGATGCTTAAGCCTTCAAGTTTACGCCATTCAGCCGTAGCGCCTTTTTGGCGTGCAGCCTGACGAGACTCAAGGAAGATAGCACGGTTGTCCATCGCTTTACCTGCCGTTACTTTACCGCCACCGTTTGCAACTGTTGGATAAGTAGCAGCACCTTCTGCCCACGCTTTTACATCAGCAACAGACAGATAGCTTGTTTGACCTTCAACATAGTCAGTCTCATTGATGCCGTCGTATTCGGCCACCCAAGTTTCAATCTGTGCATTACTGCCGCTACCAAGCTCAACCCAGCTAATGTCAAAGCCAGTTACAGCCGGATCGGTAAGGCCTGCATCTTGAGTTAGCTTTGCTGCGTATAGGGTACCTGCACTTAAGTCTTCTGGTTGATCTGCAACAAATTTAAATAATACGCCACCGGTATCATCTTGTGAGGAATAGACAGTACGACGGTCAGGCATTACAACTGAGTTTTCATGCTCATAACGACCGATTGTAAAGTGTTTTACAACATCAGGCGTTTCGGTTGTAGGATTTTTGATTTCTGCAATGTAACCGTAGCGATAAGGGTTAGGGAAATCAGGTGCCATTAACGCTTCCATTGTGTCGTTACCTGTTTCAGCAGGGTTATTCCACTGTGGATCTTGTGTTGAATCAACTTCAGACCAGACAATCCATTCTTCCGAAGTCAGCGGTGTGCCCCAAGGTGATACTGAACCAAAGCAGTTAGCAGCAGTGCCTTTAACACCGTCAAAGTCTACCATCATGGCTTCTTCGATTGACCATTTACCCGTTGTCGCTTTACTCATTTTCAAACGACTGACACCACCTGGGTACGCTTCCCAGTTTGTGAATAGGTAACCTGTGTTTGCATCGACTGGAATATAACCATTGAAATCAGGGTTATCATTTTTAATGATTTCTTCACCAGTTGAGATGCTGTAATGTACACCCAAACCACCTGCTAACCCCTTAGTGCCAAGGTTTGCGAATGTATCACCTGTTTGGCCTAGAATTTGATATTGACCAATTGCAGAAATCACGGTTTGTTGTTCCATGGTCGAAGCAGGAACTGGCGCGCTTGGGATATTTGCAGGTAAATTATTAAAGTTCACACCGGTTAGTACACCAACAGTACCCGTATTGAATGGCTTGCTATTGAACTTATCAGTAGCTGTGTTGGTATCATTTGGGTGCTGTACATTGAAGAACAAGTCACCCCCTTCAGAAAGAAATAGACCTGTTACTTCAGCACCAGCTGGGACGGTTGCGATGCGAACAAGGCCAGGTACGCTGTAACTACCATCACGACCATTTTGGCCGTCTTGTCCATTTTGACCGTCCTGGCCATCAGTACCATTTTGTCCATTTGTGCCGTTTGTACCATTTGAGCCATTAGTACCGTTTGCACCATCTTGGCCAGCAGTGCCCTGCTCACCTTGAGGACCCGCAGGACCTTGTGCTCCGTCGTCACCATCACAGGCTGTAAGTGCCATTGCAACTGCCGCTGCAATAAGAGAATATGCTACACGCTTCATGAGTTACTCCAGTTCCTAAGTATTATTTTTTGTAAAGCGTGCAACAGTGTGAAGTGTTCCTGTTACAGTTGACTGAATGATTTATTAACCATTTCCTACAGGAATAAGACACTTAGACTCAACCTACATACAGCCTCCCTTCTGTTAGTAAGTTAAAATACCCATAAAAGGAACTTTAGTGTAAAGGGGGTTTACACTATTCTTTTTGAATGGGTTTGTGTCTCATATAGATAAGTTCATTGGTGTTAAAACCATATTGTTCTGACATGGTTTTAAACTTGTTCATTACGGTATCGGACACTTTAGGTGCTCTAGAAAGCAACCAAAGGTAATCACGGTTGTAGCTGGTAACAAATGCATATTGGTAATCCTCATCTAACTCGAATACCACATAACTGCCATAAAACGGACCAAAAAATGACACTTTCAGATGCGCTATTTCATCATTTGCAACAAACTTAGCTTTGCCAATCGCTTCTTTCCACTCCCCTTCCTCTGTTACATATCCCTTATTGACGACTTTAATTGAACCGTCAGGATTTTGGCTATACGTCGCCGTGACGTTCTGCATTCCCCTTTCAAATGAGTGATCTAATCGCGCAATTTCATACCAGGTGCCAGTATAACGCTCAACATTAAAGTCTTTAACTGGTTTAATGCCCTCAGGCAGCCCTGTGCATGCTGAAACTACAAGCACCAAAATCACCGTGAAAAATAACTGACGTACTTTCATATAAGTTCTCCATATTCCATCTTAATGTCATACGTAGAAACCAAGCACTAAGATTAACGATAGGTTCGATTTTTACCTAGTAAGAATAAAATTTAAATTGAGACCCTTACCATGCCAATTTCACCTTATTTATTTTAAACTTACGTGCAAATGAATAGTTCGCAGCAAAGTATGATGAATACAGCACAGAGCAAAAAAATACTAACTCATGGTTTGGGTGTAGCAACGGGTAAAGTTGCGTTTTATATTGAACATCCACCAAGCATAGAACCTTATAATAATTTGATGCAAGTCAGTGCGTTAGCCAATAGGGAGATCGAACATATTAATGCGCATTGCGGCAATGGTTGGCGGAAAATCTTCAATGTTTTTGCCAAGTTCTTATTTGCTGCAAGGCTGCCAGATCACGATATTACTAACTATTCAACTTGGCAGTCATATCGTGATAGCGCATTACTTCAAGCTTCAAGTCAAGAAGCCCTGCTCTTCTCAACGCCTGATTTTTCAGCAAAAACATACGATTGGCATATTATTGCAGGACGCATCTACGCGAAATCATTGCTCAGAGATCAGATTTTTACTAACAATCTAATTTGGCTAGATGATGAGTTCGCCGTTGACTATAACTTGCGCCTTATCATTTCGCCATTTTTGGATTATCGCCAACTTAGTAATATAAAAATCAATAAGTTAGTAGAGATAATAAGACAAGGTTAGATATTAGGCGACAACTGAACTGCATACCAATTCGTGAATAGATCAAATTTTTACTAAGTAAAATACTGATCTACCTTCCGTATCACAGTCATTGAGATCAGAGTTTTACTAACTTTTTAGAAGTAAATGACTTGAGGTTTAGATAAAGCGCGGCGACGCTATTAGCGGAGCAGCAATTGGTTTGGTATAGATCATTATTTTACTAACTTAATACAAGCTACATTGAAAAAGTAAGAAAGGAAAAGCCACACCCGAATATGGTCTGGCTTATTTATCCGAACCTCAGGTTATTTAGATAAAAAACTACTGTTTTTCTACCACAAAGCCTGCAAACCCAAGGGCTTTGAAGAAAGGTTTAGCAATGCCAAAACCTGCGGTGTCTAGCAGCTCTGCAAGACGCATCTTATCCAAGGGGTAAAACTCATGCTCTAAATTCACCCTCATGCGCTGCTCGCCAACATCAGTCAGCCCAAGTTGTTTGCAAACGATTAATTGCGCTTCACGTTCAAAGCTTGTCGCAGGTTTTTCTAAGTCGGCAATAAAAAGACGCCCATCCGACTTTAGCTGCTCACTCATTTGCTTAAACAAGCTTGCTTTATCACCGTTATCTTTTACAAAGTGCATCACCAGCAAGCACAGTACCGCATCCGCTTGATAGGCCTGTGGTGAAATCGCGCCATGATGGATCTGCACGCGCTCCTGTAGGCTTAACTTAGTAAAATGCTGATCTGCAATTGCCAACATATCAGCAGATACATCTTGCGCTATAAACCGCCAACTCGGGTTTAGCTGAGCAAGCTCTACAATTTCTTTGCCTGTCCCTGCACCCACAACCAAAATGGTTGCGCTATCTGGGTAAAGTGCTAAAAGTTGTGCCCCAGTAAGTTGGTGAATTAACGCATAACCTGGCACCAGTTTTGTGATCCTCGAGTCGTAGTTTTGGGCTTCTTCGCCCGTAAAAGTCGGCATCCAAATTTCCTTATGTTTGTGGTACTAAATTTAAAGATGAGTAGCCTCCCGGCTGTTTATTCACATGGATACGGGTGGCGATCCGCTCGCTCATCTGAGCAACATGCGAGATCACTCCAACCTTGCGGCCTTGTGATTGCAACGCGTCTAGTGCATCAATCGCGACACCTAGCGTCTCAGGGTCTAACGTACCAAACCCTTCATCAATGAATAATGAATGTATTTGCACTTTATTTGATGAAAGTGCAGCAAGTCCAAGTGCTAAAGATAAAGATACCAAGAAGGACTCTCCTCCAGACAAGGTGTTGACGCTACGTTGTTCGTCAGCCATGTCTTTATCTATCACCGCAATTTCTAAAGACTGCTCAATATTGGTAAGCAGATAACGTCTAGAAAGCGTATGCAATTGCTGGTTAGCATACTGTAATAAGATTTTTAACGTTTGTGTTTGCGCGCAATTACGCAGCTTTTTGCCTGTTGCGTCGCCTAATAGCTTATCTAACAAATGCCATTGCTCGTAGTCTTGTTGCTGCTGAGCGAGATTTGCCGCTTGCAAAGAGAATTGTTGTTTATTCTGAGCATCGACCTCTAATGCACTTTGCACTTGTAGCAACTGATTTTGAGTTTGCTCAAGTGCTTGCGTCATCTCGGTATGACTTTGCTTAACTTGTTCACTATCAACCCCATCAGGGTATTTACTTTCAAGTAGGCTGAGTTCTTCACGCTGATGACTAAGCTGCAGCTTAGTGTTTTGAAAGGCTTGCTGAACTTGCGCACACTTTTCTAAATTCGCTCGAGCTTCATCTAACGAAACCTCAAGTAATGCTAATACTTTTACTTTGTCTAGCTGCCCCTGCTGGTCGAGCAACCATTGTTCAAAGCGTACATCAAGTTGCTGCAACCGCGATGTTTGCTCGGCAATTTGCTTTTCTAGCTGCGTCAGGCTGTGCTGAGCCTTTTCACGCTGCGCTTCGGTTTGGCTCAGCGCCAGCTGGGTTTGTGTGATCTGCTCTCGGCTTTGCAGTTCTTGCTGCTTAAGCTCTGCAATCCAATCATCCAAGCTGGTGTGCTGCTGTGGCAAGTATTCAGCGCGTTCGCGATTGAGGCGTTCAATATTCTGCTGATGTTGTATAAGCGTATGTTCTAATTCTTCAAGCCGCTGCGCCTCATCTTGTTTTTGTTGACTGACAAGATGTAATTGATGCTCTAGCTGAACTTTATTCGCCGTTAATGCATCTTTACGCTCGGTGGTTTTTAGCCAAGTTTGCACCCCTGTTTTAAGTTGCCTAATGGCAGCTTGAGGAGATGAATCAAAGTCTTGCCACCACGACTTATCGGAAATTAACGCTTCAAGTCGATTGCGTAAGGCATCCACTGTCTGTGATAGCTGATCATATTCGGTTCGCAAAAAGGCAATATGATTACCTAAATCATGGTGCTGCTGCTGAAGTGCCTGCCCTTTATGTTTAGCCTGCTCGAGGTGTTGTTGTGCCTGCTGAACCAATTGCCACTGGCGGTCGATATTATTGCGTAACTTGGATAGTTCATTTAGCCGTGACTGAATACTCACGAGTTGCAATTCAGCTTGCTCAGCGCTGCCAACTTTATACTCATCACTCAACGCATCTAGTCGAGCGCGATTCTCATTTATTTGCTTAGTGCAGTGAGCAATTTCCTGAGTGACTGACTGCCATAGCGCATTTTCACGCTCTTTTTCACCGACTTGTTGATTATAACGCTGCAACACCTGTTCCCGAGCTTGCTCAGCAGCTTGATACTGAGACCGAAAATCCGATAGTAACTGCTCCCAATGGGCATCGATGTGCTCTACACCATAAGGATGTTCTTTTGAGCCACATACCATGCATTCTTGCCCTGCTCGCAATTGAGCGCGTAAATCGCTGATCCGCTCACTTGCGCGTAACTGCACTTGCTCCAAATTATCACGAGTTAGGGCTAGGCGCTGTTTAGACAGCTCATCTTGCTGCTTGGTATCTCGGATCAGTATCTCAAGCCTTTCCAAGCCAATATGATGCTGAGTTTGTTGCGATCGTAACTGATGCAGCAAGGCATCCCCTTCTTCAATACTACGATAGGCTTGAACGCATAGAGACCAGTTCTGTAATGCCAAATTTAGGTCTTGTTGAGTCAAAGGTGCGAGTGCTTCTTTTAACGCTGAGAGCGCGCTGGCTTCGGTGTCGTAAACCTTTTGTAGGTGCTGTACCTCAGCCTCATGTTTGCTCAATTGCGTACCTAGCGCTTGCTGTTCATTCGGTAATTTTTGCAACTGGGTTTCATGATCGTTGCGTTGTTGTTGGTACTTTTGCAGATCATCAAATTGAGGCTGAACCACGCTCCATTGCCCGGCAATATTGCTAACTGAGTGCAAGTTCGCTTGCTCATGCTCTAGCTGCTGTAATTCAGTAGCGATTTCGCCTTGTTGCACGTGATACTTCTGTATCGCAGCTTCATGTTGCGCAATAAGATTGGCATGCTTATCGAGATAAGGCTTAGTTTCTCGTTCTTGCGCTTTGTGTAGGCTCAGCTTTTCATCCAATAGACGAATGGTATTAAAGCTTGGTTCTAACTTTACAAAATTGGCTTGCTGCGTAATAAGCTGCTGTTCCAGTTGCTGCTGTTTTGCTTTAAGCGTTGCAATAGCGGATGCAAAATCTTGTTGCTGCAATGCTAGCCGCTCTTGAGATAGCTGCGCAACGCGTTTATCCGCCAGCTCATGCTGCTCACGATTATCACGCATCTCATTGGCTTTTAAGACTTGCTGCGCATATTCCTGCTGTGGCTTTCCCTCTTCTATTTGCTGCTCAAGCGTTTTTAGCGTGTGTTCCACCTCAGCTATTTTTTGCTTTCTTAGCTCGACATCCGCGAGCCATTGCAGCTGAGCTTGCAGCTTTGTGCTTGTCTCTTGTTGTCGATTTCTTGTATCAAGCAATCCCAACTTTTGTGCTTCAAGTTCTGCAAGCTGCTCTGGTGACAAGAGCACAATTTGACCTAGCCTATCTTGCAGGGATTGCAGCTCGATTTTCTTTTGTTTGTGCGCTTCAAAAACCGCTTTACCTATATTGCTGAACTTTTCGGTACCCGTAAGACATTCTAGTAACTGAGCCCGTTCATCTCCCCCAGCCTTCAAAAACGCAGAGAATTCATGCTGAGCAAGCAACACAGCTCGAGTAAACTGTTCAAAGTTAAGCCCGACTAGCTGTTCGATTTTTTGTTCTGTTTCTTTTTTCTTCTCACAGACTAGGGTCATATCAGGTAGGCTAAACAACTCTATAGTGGCGGTTTTTAAATTACCTTTAGGGCTTTTTCTAGCGCGCTCTACCGACCAGGTAGCTTGATAACGTTTACTATCTTGGGCAATAAAAACCACGCTCGCAGAAGCCGCAACACAGCCCCGACGCAATAAGTTTCGCGGGTCATTTAATTTAATGTTATCGCCATTAAAGGCAACTTTCTCTTTGTCGTCCGATTTCAACCGTGCGGTTTTGCCATAAAACGCGAGACAAATCGCATCCAGTAAAGTGCTTTTTCCCGCCCCTGTATCACCAGTAATGGCATAAAGACCGGTGTCTTTGAGTGGTGCCGCAGTAAAGTCGACTTCTGCACTTTCTATAGAGGCAAGGTTGGTGATCAATATTTTTTCAAGTTTCATCGCCCTACTCCTCCATGCTCGCGATCACTTCAGCTAATTTTTCATGCAATGTCGCGGGTGCTTTTTCCTGCTCAGGTTCAATTTCGCGATAGGCGATATCCAACAAGGTATTGGGCGATAACGATTCAACTTTGCCCAAATCTTCAAACAACCACTCACTGGCGGCTGCGCCTTTAGACACCCGCTCAATACCACAAAACTTAATATCCTTCCCTTTTAGCGCTTCATCAATCTCGGCTCGAAAGCGGCTATTGGTTTCAGCTGCAGATAATTTTAAGCGAACATAGGGAGCGCTATCGAACTTGCTAAAATCCTGCGCCGCGATAGCTTCGCATAATTCAGCCAAGCGCTTTGCACCATCTTCAGGGATATATAACACATCTTTAAAACGGGGAACGTAAAGGGGGTTTACATCGACCAGACCTTGCTCGTTAAATTCAGCGAGCAATACCTGATGCTTATAATTGCGTTCGGAAAATGACATTGGCAAAGGTGTGCCGCAGTATCTGATAGCACTTTGCTTAGCGACGGTTTGCGCTTTATGTAAATGACCTAACGCAACATAGTCAAACTGCTCGCCAAACACGCCTGCAGATACCGCATCAAAACCGCCAATGTTGAGGTTACGCTCAGAATCTTCAGAAATCGTTCCCCCCTTGGCGTGCAGATGCCCCATTAGCACAATAGGGCCTTTCACTTCTTCTATCGTACTTAGCGCATGCTGATAAGCTAATTGCACCCCTGCTTGATAGTCAAACTCGTCATCTAGCGGTTTTGGTAAATCAGCACTGCGTAAAAATGGCATTGCCACAACATGCATATGCTGCGCTGCGATGGGTAAATCGATAACAACCTGTTCCGGCGCTTGCTTGTTAAAACGTCCAATAACATGGGTGTTAAATAAGGTTAAGAGTGGTTTTGCGGTTTCAATGCGATTAGCGGAATCGTGGTTGCCAGCAATCAGAATAATGTGCAGCTGAGGGCACAGTTGAGATGCTTTTTGGATAAAGGTATACAGTTGCTTTTCAGCACTGGCGGGCGGTGTTGCGGTATGAAAAATATCACCGCTGATCAACAGTACATCGACTTGCTGTTCAACCAGCGCATCGCATAGCCAGTCTAAAAACAGCTGATGCTCTTCACTGCGGTCATGCTCGTAAAACGATTGCCCTAAGTGCCAGTCAGACGTGTGTAAAACCTTCATTTAGCGTTCCTTTTCCTATAGAAACGCTAATATAGCATCGTCGAGCAATATTCGTCTTGTGAATATTGACGCTTTAACAGCTTAGTGAGTCAACTGCCACCAAGCAAAAATGATTATAGGTAATGCCAGTAAAAAGAATTTAGCAGGTAACTTGAAAACACGACTATGCTTATCTTGCACGCGTTTAATCGCCGATTTCTCGTTACAGGCAGCTACTTTATCAACATAAAAATAGCCGTCATCTAAATAATCTTTACAGTTTTGTTCGTCTGCAGGAATTGCAACAAACTTCTCTTGTTTTTTTAGTATGTAGAAATCCATACTGCCCACCACATTCGATTCGCTAAACGGGTATTTAGTACAGAGCAAAACTAACGCCAGTTTTACCCAGAGATTGTAAAGTGCGCGATTTTAAAGACAAACTTGGGTCAATATCAACAACTAATTTTGTTTTCTTTATTTATTTATAAAATGTAGACAATAACCCAGCAAAATACCTTTTTGGCATACAAATTAATTTTTTAGACCACTGTATTTTTTCTATCAAAAACAATAGATTAAAAAACACTCAAAACAGTCTAATTTCAGTCGAGTCCAAATCTTGTTACTTTATCTCAAAACTTTGATTTATGTGTTTTTATTTGTCAGTTTATTGACACGTAGAAGGTTTTATTTGTCTTCCTTTGTCACCATGCAAATCCCCTCTACTCACTCAGAGCAAAAAACTGAAATAAAAATGTTTATCGGTCAATGCCTTGGCATGATAAAACGGGAAATAACAATGAAAAAATCAACACCAGCTATGCCTTTATTGGTTGCACTCGCGCTATCCGGTGTCGCACACGCCAGCGCCATTTCACAAACCAAAGGGCATTTTGAAGATAAGTTTCGCCAATTAGATGAAGCCTTACCTACCCCAAATATCTACCGTAGTGCAGCCGGTGAGCCCGGAGAGCGTTATTGGCAACAAAAGGTGGATTATGATATTGATGTAAATTTGGACGAGAAAGCCAAAAGATTAACCGCTACGCAGACCATAAATTACAAAAATAACTCTCCTCACACCCTCAAATATTTATGGCTACAATTAGACCAAAATATCTTCAAAAACGATTCAATCGCTGAACGCACTGCAACTTTTGGGAACGAATTACAGAGTAATCCGGTTGCAAAACATGCAAAAATTTCACTAAATCAACTCAGACGTCAGCAGTTTATGGATGACACAGAACTTGGTTTTGTCATTAATAATGTCAAGGACGGTCGCGGTAAACAGCTCAAGATCACGATTGTTGATACCATGATGCGTGTTGACCTAAACGAACCGCTCAAATCAGGTAAAGATCTGCAATTTAGCATGGACTTCGCCTTTAATATTGTTGAAGAAGATGCGGTTGGCGCACGTTCGGGTTATGAGCACTTTGAAAAAGATGGTAATGACATCTTTTTGCTCGCGCAATGGTTCCCTCGTCTAACGGCGTATACAGATTATGAAGCTTGGACCAACAAGGCGTTTCTTGGCAGTGGTGAATTCACGCTCGAATTTGGTGACTACGACGTTGAAATCACGGTGCCAGCCGATCATATCGTTTCTGCAACCGGTGAGTTAGATAACCCAAAGCAAGTTCTGAGCAAAACCCAGCGTGACAGACTAGCGCAAGCAAAAACAGCAAAACGCCCGGTATTCATCGTTACTGAAGAAGAAGCGCTAGAAAACGAAAAAGCCGGCACAGATGACACTAAAACGTGGCGCTTTAAGGCCAAAAATGTGCGCGATTTTGCTTGGGCTTCATCACGTAAATTTATGTGGGATGCTAAAGGCTATCAGCAAGGTGGTGACGAGCAGCCTCTCGTGATGGCCATGTCATTTTTCCCCAAAGAGGGGGGGGACTTGTGGAAAAAATACTCCACCGAAGCCGTTATTCATACCATGGAAGTCTATTCACGCTTCTCGTTTGATTACCCCTATCCAACCGCGCAGTCGGTAAATGGTCCTGTCGGTGGGATGGAGTATCCGATGATCACTTTCAATGGTCCTCGTACGAAATTGCAAGATGATGGCTCTCGCACCTATTCACTGGCCGAGAAACGTTTTTTAATCGGCGTTGTCATTCACGAAGTAGGGCATATCTACTTCCCGATGATAGTCAACTCAGACGAGCGCCAGTGGACATGGATGGATGAGGGCCTCAACAGCTTTTTAGATGGCGTTGCTGGCCGCGAATGGGATCCCACCATTCCTTGGGGCGTTGAGCCAAGAGATGTTGCTGCCTACATGAAATCTGAAGATCAGTCTCCCATCATGACACAATCAGACAGCGTATTGCACTTAGGTCCAAATGCCTACACTAAGCCAGCAGCGGCTCTTAACATTCTGCGCGAGGTGATTTTAGGTCGTGAGCTATTCGATTTTGCATTTAAAGAATATGCCCTACGCTGGAAATATAAACGCCCAACGCCTGCCGACTTCTTTAGAACGATGGAGGAAGCTTCTGGGGTCGATTTAGATTGGTTCTGGCGCGGCTGGTTTTACAGCACAGATCATGTCGATATCTCATTGGATAAAATCTATCAATTGCGGTTAGACACCAAAAACCCAGACATCGACTTTGGCCGTCTACGTGAGTTTGAAAAGAACAAACCAATGTCGTTATTCGTCAAACGCAATCAAGAACAAGGGCGCGCACTTTGGATTGATAAAAACCAAGACATAACAGACTTTTACGATAGTAATGACCAGTTTACGGTAACCAATGAAGAACGAAATGAGTATCGTGAGTTTTTATCTGAGCTTAAACCTTGGGAAAAACGTACCCTTGAGCGCGCGGTAAAAGAAGACAAAAACTATTATGTGCTTAAGTTTAGTAATGTCGGTGGACTCGTGATGCCAATCTTACTTGAGCTCACGTACCAAGATGGTAGCAAAGAAGAGCGAACTATCCCTGCCGAGATTTGGCGTCGCAATGCCCGTAACGTCAGCAAGCTAATTATTACAGATAAAGATAAGCCGCTTGCATCCGTGACTGTTGATCCGCGATGGGAAACTGCTGACGTTGATATCGAGAATAACCATTACCCAAGGCGCATTATAGAATCCCGCCTAGAACTCTATAAAAAGAAAGAGCGTGAAGGTAAAGTGTATCGCGATATCATGCAAGACGTGAAAGCCGAGCTAAAACCATTCGAAGAGAAAAAGGATAACTAATGAAAACCTGGCGCTTAGCCTGTTTACTGGTGCTGATTTCGCCGCTTTGTCAGGCGCACCAATTAAAAGCAGCGATCACCACTGTTTTATTTAACGAACGCAGTGGCAATATCGAGATCATGCACAGATTTTATCTCCATGATACTGAGCACGCGATAGAGAGCCTACTGAGTCACAATGCCGACATCTTTAACAATGCTGCAGATAGAGCAAGCTTTGCGGATTATGTCAGTAAGCACGTTGAAATCAAAACAGGCGCAGGGAAAGTGCTGCCTTTAAATTTGGTTGGTGCGGAAATCGATGGCCAATTCTTTTGGGTATATCAAGAAACCCCGCTGTTCTCACCAATAACAGAGCTTAAAATGCGTCACAATGTACTCAGAGATGTGTGGTCAGAACAAGTCAATTTAGTAAACTTCGAAGGCAAAGGAAAAGTCAGGTCGCTGCACTTTGATGGCAATGATGATTGGCTAAGCGTCACGTTTTAGGTTATCTAACTCGCTAAAGTAAAAAGGCACTTCGGTGTCTTTTTTACTTTATCAACTCAAGTTCTGCGCTAAAGTTAAAGAATACTTTTTAATGCACGATGAGGAAAAGGAATGATAGCCTCAATAAAGCTGGTGTTGACCTGCATATTACTGACGTCATTTAGCGTCTGTGCAAACGATTTAGTGCGCTATAACATCTCTAAAGAATTTGCAGATCCAAAACAAGACTACTACATCGCGTTATTAAGGCTGGCTCTAAATAAGAGCCGCGATAAATATGGCGCTTACCAACTCAGTGAAAACTCTTTCGATCATACCCCTCAAGGACGCACCTTAGAAATTTTGGAGCAAGGGAAGCTTTTAGATGTTCACTGGAGTATGACATCCATCAAAAGAGAAAAGAGTTTAGCGACGGTATATGTGCCGCTACTAAAAGGAATGATGGGCGCGCGTTTATTTCTTATCCACAAAGATAGCGAAGAAAGACTCTCTCTACTTCACTCTCCCGCCCAATTAATGAGCTTAACACTTGGTAGTGGTATCGATTGGCCTGATACCTCAATCTACGAAAAAAATGGCTTTGTTGTGGTTACTAGCATGGCATCCCTTTTACCTAAAATGCTAGAAGAAAAGCGCTTTGAGCTCTTTCCTCGTGCGCTTCACGAACCATGGACCGAGTTACAAAGTATGAATAGTGCAGTAGTAGAGTCCAAGTTCGCGTTTTGTTATCCCGCCGCCATGTATTTTTTCGTCAATAAAGACAATCGTCGACTCAAGGAGCGCCTTACCTATGGCCTCAACAAAGCAATAGAAGACGGCTCGTTTGATAAACTGTTTTTCAATCACCCAATTACTCGTGAAGCCATTGCAAAAGCTAAATTTGAAGAGAGAAAAGCATTAAAACTGCAAAACCCAAACTTGAGTGGCCACACAAGGGATACCCTGTTTAACCCCAAATATACTTGGCAACCTATCCACCAGTGCATATCACCCAACTAAACCTAGCTCAGAGCGACAAGCTATTGAAACTTGAATTATCGGCTTTGGTTAATTAATCTGGGGCGGGGATACAGCAGTAAGGGATCGACATTAGTTCAATCATGCTTTTGTAGATTTCTCTGCCTATTCAGTAGTTCATTTTACACGATGGTATCGTACACCAGCGCTGGCTACCTAAAGTTGTCAACTAAAATAAATTCACCATCAATAAATAATAAAAACAAAGAAGGCCATTACCTTGATCAATATTCCACCCAATATCCCACGCTCAAACAGCCCTATTGGTCGAAAGCTTGGAAACTTGATGCTTAAGATGATGGGATGGAGGATAGCTGGCACTTTCCCAAGTGAAGACAAATTCGTAGCAGCCGTCGCGCCGCATACATCAAACTGGGATTTCTTTATTGGCATTGCTGTCAAGCTTGCACTTGATGTTGAAATTCGTTTTTTAGGCAAGCACACCATTTTTATCCCACCATTTGGCTGGCTATTACGTAAATGGGGCGGTATTCCGGTTAGGCGAGATACACCTCATGGTATGGTCACGCAGGTTCGCGATATCTTCAATGCCAACGACCAATTAATTTTGGGCCTAGCCCCAGAAGGGACTCGTAAATACACCTCAGAATGGAAAAAAGGTTTTATCTACATAGCACAATCCGCCGAAGTCCCCATTGTGCCTATGGCAATAGACTACCGTAGTAAAACTTTTGTTGTTATGCCGGCGATTAACAATACTACAGAGCTCACTCCCGATCAGTTACTTCACCAAGTCAAACAACAGTTTTCAAAACAAATGGCAAAATACCCTGAACACGCATCAGGACTATGAATAAAAGCGTCAACTAAAGCTGAAAACTTTAAATATACAAATCAACTAGATAGAGACTAACAGATAAATAATGCCACTAATTGAAAAAATAAAGTCAATCTAATCAATTACTTTAAAAAGACACACTTTAGTTACATTAGTTTGACAACCCCACTACTTAACACATTTAACCACACCACATTGTAAAGATTTGTTAATGAGATTTATACATATATATCATGAAGATATTTAATTTTAATGAATCCAGATGAAAACACTTGGTAAATTAAAAGTTGATCACAAACCCGCAAAATGAATAGTATTTCACCACTTATTAACGTATTCGTGGTGGATTATGCGATTGCTCATTGTTGCATTACTTGTTGGTTTTATTGGAATTGCTTTTTGGAAAATGATGCCTGAAGCTCAACTTTCACATGCAAATGTAATTCAAGTTTCGAACAACACAGAAGATGAGTCGAAGGCGACCCTAGAGCTTGATACGCTTGAACAAGGTTCTAAGCAAGTCACCATCACAGCAGCGCCAATACAAAAAAGCAGTGACTTTTATGCGGTGAATAAGGTATCGAATAAAGCAAAAGCCGTGCTGTCAGCCGCAAAGGTGTTACCACAAGACTTAAACAATGAAGCTTATATTGAATTTGATTTACCTACACTCAGAAAATTAGAAGGCGGCGATAACTTTGAATTGCTTATTCCGCAAACACAAGAGTCATTTGTAGCAGAAGTGACCGGCATATCCTTAGCAGAAAACGGCGATAAAAGCGTCTTTGGTAAGGTCACAGGTGCTGATGGTCGTTTCCATACCACCGTTTTGACGGTAGGAAAAGACGCCGTATATGGTCAACTCACCGCGCCAAGCGGCAACTATGTATTCGAATCAAAAGACCAATTTGGCTGGATCGCAGCCAAGCGAGACTTATATCGCTCTCACAAAGAAGAAGAACTGCATCCGCATGATAGTCATGACGAAACAGAACGTAACTCAGTGTCTGTGAAGGAAGATATTTTTCAACCCAAAAGTAACGTTAACTAAAAGAAAGGAAAAACAATGAATACAACAGTAAAGGCAGCATCGCTGGCAACAGCACTCGCTCTATCTGCAAGCGCATCAGCAGTCACCGTTGATATCGGCATTCTTTATACTGATCAGTCAGCGGCTGCTACATCAAACATTAACACTAAAATCAATCAGTTGATTGCGTTTACAAACCAAGTTTACAGCCAAAATGGTATCGATCTGCAACTACGTCTTGCAGGCACGCAAAATTTAGGTAACTACAACATCACACCAACGAGTGCTTGGTTAGATTCTGTGACTAACAGCAGCTATGTAGCTAACCTACGTAATACTTGGCGTGCAGATATGGTTGCAGTACTTGGTACAGGTGAGCGCAATGGTAACTACATCACATGTGGTCTAGCTTGGGTAGGTCAAGGTAGCAATGGCAACCTATATTCAAGCATGAGCAACCGTATGTTCAGCATTACAGGTATCGATTGTGGTGCAACAACATTTGTTCATGAGCTTGGTCACAACCAAGGTCTAGCGCATTCACGCAAACAAGGTGACACCAGCGGTGGTGTATACGTTGACGGTATGGGCCACGGCGTACAAGACAACTTCGCCAGTATCATGGCTTATCCACATGTATTTGGTAATGCAACACAGTACGACTACTTCGCTAACCCGAACTGGTCTCTTGGCGGTGTGCCTTACGGTGTAGTTGGTCAATCATATGCTTGGAAAACGGTAGATGCGACTAAAACGAGCATCGCAAACTTCAAGTAATCGCTTGACGTTCAAGTTTCAAACTAAAACACACCCAAACCCGCGCTCTTAGCGGGTTTTTTCGTGCTTAGTATGCTTACTTTGCCAACCATTGATTGATTTCTTTATACATAAAGTCGCGGATTAGAGGTTGTGCTTCTTTGTTTGGGTGTAAGTTATCGTTTTGCATTAACTCCGGTTTGTCCGCCACTTCTAACATAAAGTAGGGCATTAGATAGCTACCGGTTTGCTCTGTCACTTGTTGGTAGCTCTCAGTAAACATACTGGTATAACGTGGACCTAAGTTAGGAGGTATTTGGATTTCCATTACGGCAACGTTGGCGCCAGCTTGTTGACTAGATTGCACCAGTTGTGTGAGATTTGCCTTTAACCTTTTAACAGGGAAGCCACGTAAACCATCATTACCGCCCAATTCGATTAATACATGAGTAGGCGAAATCGTTTTCAATTGCTGATTTATTTTTGCCACAGCATTACCTGTTGTTTGACCGCTAACGCTAACATTGATAATTTCGATCGGATTTTGTTCTGTTTCGTATTTATTTTGTAACAATTTAACCCAACCATCATCTTGTTTCAGGCCATAAGCGGCGCTTAAGCTATCACCAACTATCATGAGTTTTTGCTTGGCATTTGCGCTTAACGGCGTCATTACAATAACAAGTATGAACAACAACTTTAGGAAATAGTACTTCATGTCAGTGCTTTCTCAGTTAAATATGATCCAAGTAAAAGGCCTTACTAAACAGGTCTCGACCGTCGAAGGTAATCTCACTATCCTTAGTGATATCGATTTCACTGTCAAGTCAGGTGAGTCCGTGGCAATCGTTGGCGCTTCAGGCTCTGGTAAGTCAACCTTACTTAGTTTGCTTGCCGGCTTAGATATCGCATCCAAAGGAGAAGTTCATTTAGATGGCGAATCATTGCAAAAAATGGATGAAGAAGCTCGAGCTCAACTGCGAGCAGAAAAAGTCGGCTTCGTATTTCAGTCATTTATGTTAGTGCAAAGCTTAACCGCGCTTGAAAATGTGATGCTTCCTGCTGAATTAGCTGGGGACAAAGGTGCGAAAAATCAAGCGACAGAGTTATTAGAAAAAGTTGGCTTGTCTCATCGACTAACTCACTATCCCTCACAACTTTCGGGTGGTGAGCAGCAGCGAGTGGCTATAGCCAGAGCCTTTGTTGGCAAACCCAAAATCTTATTCGCCGATGAACCATCAGCCAATCTAGACAGTAAGAACGGCCATCTTATCGAGCGTTTACTGTTTGACCTAAACAAAGAGAATGGCACCACTTTGGTGCTTGTTACCCATGATGAGCAACTCGCTCAACAGTGTGATCGCATCATTCATATTGAAGCTGGAAAACTAGAAGTAATAAAACAAGGAGCGGCTGTCAATGTGGTTTAAGTTAGCACTTACTTTATTCTCTAGGGAATTTAGACGAGGCGAGCTCACCATCATCCTAGCTGCAATTGCGCTTGCAGTATTGACTGTGTTTAGCTTGTCTTCCATTACCGAGCGGATCCGTTTGAATCTAGAACAAAAATCCGCAGATTTTATCGCTGCTGACAGGCGGCTTTCGAGCAACCATGATTTCGACGACCGAGTATTGACCACAGCACGAGAGTTTGGCTTAAATACCGCCAAGCAAGTGTATTTTGACTCGATGTTATTTGCCAACGATGAGTTAATTCTTGGCGCGCTAAAAGCTGTGACAGAAACCTATCCACTTAGAGGTAAACTTACTTTAAGAGATAGCCTTAATGGCGAGAATTACCAAGTTCAAGCCGCCCCAAAAAAGGGCAATGTATGGCTCAGCGAAGGCTTGTTTTATTCCCTTAGTCTTAAAATTGGCGACGTGGTAGAAATAGGGGCAGGGCAGTTTACCGTGAGTAAGGTGCTTATTAGCGAGCCTGATGCCCCTTTCTTCTCGCTGGCGGGGAACAAACGCGTCCTTATTAATTATGATGATATTGCGGTGACGAAAGCCATTCAACCCGGAAGCCGAGTATTTTATCGCCTACTATTTTCGGGCACAGAGCAGCAGCTGGGAGAGTACTACACTTGGCTCAAGCCGCAACTCAAGAGCAACCAATCTTGGCAGGGAATAAAAGACAGGCAATCACCTTTAGGTGAAAACTTAGCTCGTTCGGAGAGCTTTTTACTCCTTGCTGGATTGTTCGGTATCATGCTCGCTGCCGTAGCGATGGCGGTTTCTGCAAAGCGCTATTGTGAGCGCCAGTATGATCCTGTCGCCATGATGAAAACTCTCGGTGGTAGTCGCAAAACCATCCGCCGTATTTATCTTTTACACCTTTCTTTAGTGACCTTTTTTTCCGTTGTAGTCGGTCTTGCTATCGGTTACGGGCTGCAAAGTATTGGGGCCGCTTACCTGATTAACTTTATGGATACAGCCCTGCCTGAAGCAGGCTTCAGGCCTTGGCTGTTGAGTATTGCTGTGGGTGTAGTGTGTGCAATGATGTTTTCATTGAAACCACTATTAGATTTATTTGATATCCCGCCGCTGCGCGTCCTAAGACGTAACCTCGGAGACACCATCGCGATTAGCCGAATTCATATGGCGCTCTCGGCATTAACTATTTTTGGATTAATGTGGCTATTTAGTCGCGATATTAAGATCACCGCGATTTTATTCGGCGCAACCTTGCTACTCATGGCCGTGCTATACGTGATCTCAAGACTGTTATTTTCAGCGGGCAGAAAACTGGGGTTGAGCCCTGGCTCAAGTTGGTCTCTTGCCATTGCCACACTGCAAAAACGTGCTAATGCAAATGCGGTACAGCTTATTAGCTTTGCTCTGGCTATCAAATTAATGTTGTTTTTAGTGGTACTGAAAAATGACATGATCTCAGATTGGCAGATGCAAGTTCCAGAAGACGCACCTAATGCGTTTTTTATCAATATCATGGAACAAGAAATTCAGCCAATGCAAAGCAAACTCGATGAAAGTGGCATCAAACATGAACATTTTTACCCCGTCTTTTTGGGCCGTGTCAATGCGCTAAATGGCGAAGAGTTTGCGCGCAGGGTCTCACTACAAGAAGGTGAAGAAAAAGACGAAGATGCACGAGAAGGGGTAGGGCGAGAGCTCAACCTTACCTGGCTAGATGAATTGCCAGCGGGCAATGAAGTAGTCGATGGCGAATGGTTTGACGACTCTGATGCGCTTCAAGTTTCCGTCGCTCAAGGGCTTGCCGAGCGGGTAGGGATAAAAGTGGGGGACACACTTAGCTTCCTAATCAATAGCCAAACAATTGAAGCCAAAGTAACGAGTTTACGTAGTGTCAATTGGGGCTCGCTGAAACCTAACTTTGTGATGATATTTAACGATAAAATCGCCGGCCAATTCCCAGTGACTTACTTTACTGCCGCCAAGCTTGAAATAGCAGACACTAAGGTTATTAGCCAGTTTTTGAAAGCGTATCCGACAGTTAGCATGATCGACATTCAAAGCCAGCTCAAACAGGCGCAGTCGATGATTTCTCAAGTCTCACTGGCGATTAGCTTTGTACTTAGTATCGTGCTTATCAGCGGTTCTTTGGTGCTCATTTCTCAGGTTCAGGCAAGCCTTGCCGAACGTATGCAAGAAATCGTTATCTTGCGCACTCTCGGTGCCAAAGGTCGTTTGATAAAACTCGCCACGCTTTATGAGTTTTTATTACTTGGCGGATTAGCAGGGCTGGTAGCTGCCGTGGTCAGTGACATTGCACTGTTTGTGATCCAAGTCCAAACATTCGATGTGGATGGCCGCTTGCACCCCTATATTTGGCTATTAGGGCCTGCAACTGGCGCAACGTTCGTCGCTGTAATTGGTTACTTTATGGTGGCGAATACCATGAAACAAAACACACAAGGACTACTACGCAAACTCGCATAAAACTTCGAAAAGCCTAAAAAGTGGCTCACCGTTACCATCAGTGAGCCACTCATCTCGCAAAAGCAAAACTCCATCGTCTTGATCTTTACAAACTTCAATTACGTACCTACCTTTAAGTAGGGCTACGCAGTACATATGCGAAACCAAAGGATATTAAAAATGGATAGGATACCGGTTAAAGGCATCATTTTTGACCTAGATGGCACACTAGTGACATCTGAACTCGATTTCTCACTTATTCGGGCACAAATTGGCTGTCCGATAGGGCAAGACTTACTCAGTTTTATCAGTGGATTGCCTTCACCTTATATGCGTGAAGAGGCCATGAACATCGTCCACCAACATGAATTATGTGACGCACAGCACTGTGAAGTTATTCCTGGGGTTAAGGAGTCTATTGCGCACCTTTCGAGAATGGGTGTCCCGCTTGCCGTTGTTACCAGAAACTTTGCAAAAGCGGCGCGACTGAAGCTTAAAACAGCGGGATTGCCAATCCCATTGATTTTAACGAGGGACGACGCGCCAGCCAAACCAGACCCAGCCGCACTGCTGCAAGTTGCTCAGACCTGGCAAGTGCCACCTTATCAATGCGTTTATGTTGGCGATTACCTCTACGATATAGAGGCGGCACATAACGCCAATATGCCATCATGCTTGTTTGCCCCCAATGACAAACCTCACTACGCAGAGCAAGCAGATGTCGTCATTAGTCACTTTGCTGAGTTAGTTGATGCGCTGTACACGCTAGACATGAGAAGACACCGCTACTTAGCCTAGCGCAATAACATTGAAGCTATCAGTTATGTGTTATTTGGTAGTTTGCCTTTTTTCCCTCAGTCGACTCAAATGACCCTTTGTCACCCACCGCAATCGCGTCAACATCGCTCTGTACCACCGTAAAATTACTATGTGCTTTACCGTGCTTAAAACGACCGTCGTGCATCAATACAACTTTGCCTTGTTGCCCAGAAAAGCACCCGATTACTGCTTCAAAGCCATTAAATTCAACATCTCCTTCTTCGGTATAGTGAAGCTGATAATAAACTTCGCTACAGCCTTCAATTTCGCCGTCATAACTGAGGCTCACCACGGCTTTGGAGAGTTTAGCACCATCATCAAATTGTTTTTCTGTGGTTTCTTGCCAATTGATAATTTCGTACACACCTGTTAGTTGCATCGCATTTCCCTTAATTTTATAGTAGAAGAGTTTCACCTTGCTCTGCCGTTTCATGCAGCTTGTTTTAAATCTAGCACGCAATTTAAAATTGGTATTGTAAAAACGCGACAACAAACAATGAGCTCTATCCATAACAAGGCAGCGATGAAATCTAACCTTAGCCCAATCAACGGTGTACTCCACCAACAACAAAGCGCTCCAAACTACCAGCTTAGACGGTATTTCCCATGCACAGAGTTAAAAGGTCTTGTCGAGCAGTTTTGGTTTGTCGACTGGTGTTTGCCGGATAATAAAACCCATACACAACGAAACTTACCAGATCCCAACTTTCATTTACTACTAAGTACCGATGAAATAAAAATTATTGGTCCTGTAAGCAAAGTATACGATTACACAATGCATGGAAAAGGGCAGATCTTGGGAATTAAATTTAGGGTAGGTGCCCTAGTAGCGCAATTTGATATCACCCCTTTGGCATGTGTCGATAAAACCTTTTCTTTGGAGCATCTTTGCGATGTGCCATCGAGTTCGCTTATTTCTTCATTAACGGCGGCAAGTGATGATGCAGAGCGGGTAAAAGTGCTATCACAATTTTTAATGCCGTTTACACTCCCCTTAAGCACAGGTGCAGCTATGGCTGAAGGTATTCTCAACACTTTGCAAGATCACAGCGATATTTTTACGGTTGAGCAACTGGCCGAACAGTGCAACATGCCAATACGAAAAATACAAAGGCTCTGCCAACACTACATAGGTTTTAGTCCCAAATGGCTAATTCGAAAGTATCGTCTACACCAAGCGCTTGCACTGCTTGAATCTGATGCGACTACAATGGCAGACATTGTGGCTCAGTTGAACTATACCGATCAGTCCCACCTTATAAGAGACTTTAAAGAAATAATAGGTACCACTCCAAACCATTATCTCAAGCGCCTCTAACAGGTACTTCGCCTATATGTGTTGTAATGCCCCTTTACAACACCACAACACAATGACACTTAAGCCTCAATCGCTTTACAAATTAGTGCAATTGCACCGCTTGTCATCGAGACATTTAACGCTTCTCTATCTGGGTTACACTCCATAGCAAGTGCTACCCCATGTAAATAATCAACCAGTAAGCAAATCGCATCTTGTTGTGCCTGTTCTTGTAATTCAAGCGTTTGAGTCACTTCTTCAAATCGAGTTTGAAATACCTGAGCTGGACCTACTGAGTCCATTGACAGCAGCACAGTTAACAACCCTGGATAGTCGTCGAGTAGCTGTAAATAACTTGCACTGAGCTGTTGTAGTTCTGTTTGCCACTTTTCATCGCAGCTAGGTTCATATATTTCATCGACTAAAGAGCAGGTCAAAGCTTCGAGCAAAGCCTGTTTGTTTTTAAAGTAGTGATAAATTGCCATCGCATCGACATTTAGGCTGCTCGCCAACGCTCGAATACTAGGTACTTTTCTACTTTCCTTCATCTGCAATTTTGCTGCTTGTATGATCCGCTCCTGACTTAGTGCTTCACCTTCCGCCAACGGTCGGCCACGCTTCTTATCCTTGACACTCATTGTTTACTCTCGCTAAGATAAAATAAATTCTACACCGTAGAATTTATTTTATCTTGAAATGGTTTAGGGTTCAATCGGAGTATAAAATGGCAAACATCGTCTATATTGGGGCAAGCCTAGACGGCTTTATCGCGGATAAAAATAACTGCTTAGACTGGCTACACGAATTACCTAACCCTGAGGGTTCAGACTTTGGGTTCGCCGATTTTATGGCCCGCGTAGATGCCATCATCATGGGACGTAATACCTTTGAGACAATCCAAGGATTTGATTGCGAATGGCCATATAATAAACCTGTTTTTGTATTAAGTAATACGCTTAAAGATGTACCAAAAGTCTTTTCAGATAAGGTATCGCTTGTGCGAGGTGAGCTGACAGATATCGTCAAACAACTGGCTCAGCAGGACTTTAAAAACCTTTACATTGATGGCGGAAAAACCATACAAAGCTTTCTTCAACAAGATCTCATTGATGAGCTAATTATCACGACCATTCCAACTATTTTAGGTGGTGGAACACCTTTATTCGGAACTTTAAACGAACCGCTTAAATTTAGACATGTGAATGCTGTGAGATATTTAGATTGTGTGGTAAAAAATTACTACGTACGCCAAAGATAACCCTAAGAAGGCGCTTAAAATAAGCGCCTTCAGTATGCAACTAAGCGCACTGCTTATCTTCTGACGTAGCTTCCATATCTGCATGCTTTAACTGACATAAGTCACGCCAAAGCAGAGGGATGATAATAACGGTTAACGTGATGTTTGAGATAGGTACCGCAAGCCACACCCCATCAACACCAAGCCAGAAGGGCAATAAATATAAAAACGGCAATTGCACCAACATGTTTCCAAGCGAAATAGCCAACGCTTTACCGCCTTTGCCTACCGCAACAAAGTACATTGAGGTAAGAAATATAAAACCATCCAAGAATAACGTGGATAGATGCAGCTGCAAACCACGCTCGGCCGCGTTGAGCAAAGCAAAATCCTCACTGAAGAGCCCAAGTACATCCTTCGGAAACAGATAAAACATAGTTACCATCATCACACCAAAACCCAAGCTCACTTTGAGCGCCAGCTTAAATATAGTGTGAATGCGCTGGTAAAGGCTTGCTCCATAATAATAACTGATAGGCGGCTGGACACCATTCGCTACGCCTTCTGCGATAAAATAGTAAATAACGCCAAGGTAACCAACCACAGCGAAGGCCGCCACCTCAACTTCACTGGCAAATATCAGCAACTGCTTGTTATGTAACGCAACGATGAAGCCAAAATACAAAAACATCACCAGTCCTGCTGCGCCTTGCTTTAGTATTTCCAGAGCTAGAGGCTGATTAAACGCACCTTTGGGTTTATTTGCTTCACTAGGTGTGAGCAAAAAGTAGAGTGTTGCAAGTGCGACTATCCCTTGTGAAATCAGCGTAGCAAGTGCAGCACCGGGCAGCTGCCATTGCATTTTCACAATCATAAAATAATCGAGCACTATATTGCTGAGCGCCCCTACAATCAGTAAAGCCGTTGCCACTTCTGGCTTACCGTTGTTTCTTAGTAGTAACGGCAACGCACCTGCCGCAATGGTAACCCCAGCGCCCCAATTTAATACCTGTAAGTAGGCCAAACTGGAATGTAAAAGCTCGCCCGATGCACCTTGAAGCTCGAGCAAACTCGGTCCGAATAATACAAGGACAGTCATTGTAACCACAGTCAAGATAGCGATGAACCAAAAGCTGGTGCTCATCAGCTGCTGCACACCTGTATTGTCGCCAGCGCCGCGATAAATCGACAGCAAACTGCCAGATCCCATCCCGATTAAAACGCCAAAACCAATAATGATCCCTATAATGGGCCAAGCAAGGTTTACAGCAGCCAACCCCTGAGCACCAAGGTAGTGACCAATAAAAATACCATCAACGATTTGGTACAATCCATTGACCATCATTGCGACAACGGCAGGAATGGTATAACGCCAAAAAGTACGGGTAACGTTGGCGTATTTAGCATGTGCTTTGTTCGCAGAATCTAACAGCATAATGAAATCCTTAAACATGAAAAGCCGTTATTATCCTTGTAATTGAGATTGGTAAAAGTTAGAATCCATCCGAAATTCGGATAGATTAAATCATCATGCATTGGACACTCGATCAACTTGAAGCCTTCGTCACCGCCGTCAGGTTGGGATCATTTTCAGCTGCAGCAAGACACTTGGGGAAGGCACAATCTCGGGTCAGCACCGCAATTGCCAATCTGGAAGCCGATCTAGGCTTTGCACTTTTTGACCGCTCCGCCAGGCTGCCAGTGTTAAACCAAGCTGGTCTCGATCTGTTGAAAGAAGCCGAAGCGGTACTCATGCAGTGTCAGAGACTGCAATCAAGAGCCAATTCTCTTAATAGTGGCGAAGAGGTGTCTCTCACCGTTGCCATGGATGAAGCAGTGCCCATTATCGCATTTGAATCTTTATTTGAACGATTAGCTCAGCAATTTCCGCTATTAAAATTAGCCATCATTAATGGCTCCCAAGACGATATTGCACAATGGGTGAGCGCAAAAAGGGCAGAAATAGGCATTTTATTTCACCAAAAACCATTGCCAGAATCGCTAGATTTCACTTCGATAAACAGCTTTAAACAGATCTTGATCTGCTCCCCTCACCACCCGCTGGCACAACATCCTGCCCCGAGCATTGAAGAACTAAATCGACATCGGCAGCTCGTAATACGCGACCGCATTGGTAATACTCAGTCACAAGCCATATCCACAAGTCACTGGCACATTGACAGTTACTATTACATCATGGGTTTAGTCATTAGAGGCGTTGGTTGGGCATTAGTACCTGAACATGTTGTCAACACACCGTGGTATATGGGAGAACTATTCGAGCTATCAACCGAGCATATCCCCAACCCTCTAGTCGTCGAAATGGGCATAGTGCAACGCAGAGATCAAAGCAAAGGCCCTATTGTGCAGTGGCTTTATAACGAAACAGCTAACTTATTCTGAGTAAACCTATACTGTCAAATTAAAGCCACACAGGCTCTGCATAGGCTGGTATTTTTTCTACACTGATGGTTAAATTGATCTGTTTTGGATAAATTACCTTTTAGCAAACACCAGTAACAAAAGTTCACATTTACATAGTAGAGTGGAAATAATACTGAGAACCAATTTAGGAGCACGTAGTTTTATTGTTTAAGACTGCAGTTAGGATACATTATGTTTGATAAAAATACGCTTATTGAAGCCTACGAAAACGTTTTAATTACGCTCATTAAAAAGCGTATCAACGAGTTAAAGTTTTATGTAAATCAAAGTACTTATTCTCATATGTCGTTATCTGTTGAATTTTGGCATTACGATGTAAACTGGAATATCTACAGCCTGCCCGAAAGCCGTTTCGAACAGCATAAAAACGTTGCTTCAGACGAGTTTATCATCTTGTCTGACTTTGAAGATGATTGTCCAGAAGTCAGTAAACTGAGAGACATTTTCGAGAGCTGGGAAGATATAGAACTCGTTGAAGACGAGGACGAGAATATGGATCTGTTGTTCAAGCTATCTCATGAAGCGCTCGCCGAGGCACTATGCGGAAACGAAGTAAAACCACTATTACTAGACATCTTTGCTGAGAATAAAGCGCTGAAAAATAAACCGCTTAACGAGCTTATCAAAGTAGAAGATCCTGACGGACGCTTTGATATCAACTTTGTAGAAGCTGTTGCTTAGTAAGCCGTCAAATAAGCCTAGATCATATGTTTACCAGACTACTTTAAGTAAGCCCCGTAAAGGGGCTTTACACGCTAGTTCATCTCACGCGCCTTTGTGATTGCAGCTTGAATGGCAGCTTTGGCCTGTGGGCTGTTTTTCCAACAGGTTGTTCGCAACATTGAAGCGACCCGCTCAGAAATTTCTTCAACTTCATAAGTTGCAAGCTCGCTCAAACTGCAAATACCGATTTCTTCAAAACGCTTTATCACCGTAGGGCCGACTCCTTTGAGGGCCAGTAAGGTGTTTTTTTCACTTTCAGAGAAAACCATAATTCAGCTATCCTTTTCTTTATCAAAACAGTCAACATTAGCGCGATAATATTGAAATTCTATCACTATCTTGGCTTGAGAAGTCTGGATCAACATAAATATGCATTCTTGTGATCAAGCTATCAGAGAATTCGAACACACTACAAAAACGGCCAGATGAAATTTGATTATCAGGCCAGTGCGTACCATTACGCATCACACCGCCTTCGCGCCCTTCAACAACAACTGTTTTTCCAGACACAATGAAATTAAAATGCGCAATATCGTGCCAAATACTGTTGAGTGAGCTGCCAATTTTATCGCCAAACTCAAGTAATGCTTGCTTACCAACAGCGTCACCAAACTTTGGAAAAAAGAAAATCACTTCATCATGAAATAAGTCTAAATAGCTTGAATCTCCAGCATCAATCTTTTTAAAGTACTCAGTCACCAATTCAATTAAGGTATTTTTATCCATCGTGTTTTCTTCCTAATCCTTTGCAATTAATTTGTTATCTCACTCTCTTAATTAGGGCAAAAAAAGTAAAAACAATATAGGTAACCTGAACTTAGATATTTTAGTAACTTAACTAACTTCTTATCCCGAGTTAAGGTTAGGTAATCTCAATGGAAGAATTTGCGGTGCAAGGTTTAAAGTTAGCATTGTAGATTCCTCGTCCATAAAGTAATTAACCTTATTTAATGCAATCAGAATACGCAAAATAAAATCCGATGACGACAATCAACCCCAGCTTGCTTTTCTCTGCACAAAGCACGCATTGTACACCTCGAGAGGGAATGGTAACTTATTGATGAATTTACGTTTAAATTTATTGAAAGAGAGCTCAATGTTCAAGCTAAGACCGTTCCAAGCCAATGATGTTGACAACATAGTCGTGATTTTGAACGATCCCGATGTCGTTCGGTATTTATCAACAAAAATTCCGCAACCTTACACTGAGCAAGATGCTATGTGGTGGGTAAATGAAGGCAGTAAACACGGATATGTCCGAGCGATTTGCGATGGTCAGCAGCTTATCGGCTGTATAGGTATTACCCCTGGCGAGTTTGAATATCAGCGCTCTGGTGAAATAGGCTATTGGCTCGCAAAAAGCCATTGGCGTAAAGGGATTACTCATAAAGCCATTTTACACATTACCTCAGAGGTATTTAACGCGACCAGTATTGAACGGGTCTTTGCCGCCGTATTTGACGACAATCGTGCATCAATGAAGCTACTAGAGAAGTCAGGTTTTGAGCAAGAGGCGGTGTTAAAACGCGCTATATTCAAAAATGAGCGTTTCTACAACAATCACATTTTTGCCTTATTAAAGCCTTAAATGAGCGGTTGCTTAGTACAACCGTAAGTAGGCTACTCAAGCAATCAAGTGGCTCCGTATTAACCTAGACCAAAGTCAGCGCTATCTCTAGCGACTCAATCTGCTTTTTTAAGCTTGGATTAATTTCTTCATCGGTAATAATTGTGTCAATTTCGTTAGCTGTAACAATCTGATAAGTAGCGACTTTATCTAGTTTATGACTCGGTCCCATAATCACAGTGTGATCGCTTTGACGAATAGTCGCAGAGAGGATCTCCGCTTCTTCGACATAGCTTGCACTAAAACCGTGGTGAATATGGAACGAGCAAATCCCCATAAAAACAATATCAAAACGGATCCGTTTCACCATTTCGATCGCCGTCATGCCTACCACCCGCATTGCAGGTTTAAACATAGGGCCGCCTAACACAATCACATCCACTAATGAATGGTAGGCCAGCTCTTTGGCGATCAGTGGACAACCAGTAACTACCGTCAGCGGCATATTTTTAGGTAAGTGCTGAGCCAAATAACGGCACGTCTCGCCAGAATCAATCACTATCGTTTGTCCAGGCACGAGCATCGCCAAAGCAGGTTCAATATAACGAATTTTACTGGTATCGGGCTTATCTAAACGCTCGATATAGTCAGGAGTATTATCCTGCAGCGCTAAAGCGCCACCATGAACACGCCGCAGGAGCTTAAGCTCAGCCAGTTTGTTTAAATCCCGACGGATTGTGTCTTCGCTCACATCAAGCGTCTGCGCCAAGGACACTGAGGTGATCCGCCCTTGTAAATTAAGCTGATCGAGAATGAATTGATGACGTTCTGCCAATAGCATTGCATGTTCCTGCATGTTTTTGCGTAATTTTACTTGAAAAAGATCGAGATACAAGCGTATTATTTGCACACACATGCATGATAAAGCCGGTTTAATATCAACCAACGCCTGTTTATGCATGAAATATTATCATAAGGAGTAAAAATGGCACTTAATTCACTCAACCTGAACCATTATCAGGGATTGATATTCGATATGGATGGTACACTTGTTGATTCTGAAGTTGCAGTACGACAGGCCGTCGCGCCTTGGTGTGAGAAACATCATGTCGATTTAGAAATGGTATTAACTATGGGCAGAGGTGCACGTTTCAAAGACTTTATAGAACAATTTACTCCGCATTTAGATAGCCTGCATGAAGTCGAGCTGTTGGAACAAGCAGAAGCCGACCTTGCCCATACCGTAACTGCCATTCCTGGAGCTAAATCGTTATTAAGCGAAATAAAAACACAGCAACGCAAATGGGCCGTTGCAACTTCTGCAAATCGTCACAATGCAGTTGCACGACTCACCACAGCAGGTTTACCTATTCCTGAAATATTAATTACCGCAGATGATGTTGGGCACGGTAAGCCTCACCCTGAGCCATTTTTATTGGCGGCCAAACGGCTGGGAGTGGCAACCTCTAAATGTCTTGCATTTGAAGACTCAGATCAAGGGGTAAGATCCGCACTTAGTGCTGGCTGTGACGTAGTCGTAGTTAACCGTTTTTGCACTATTCACCATGACCATATTGTTGCCCGTATCAATCACTATCAGGATATCTACTTATCAGAGGAAGTAAGCGAATGAAAACATGGCTGACAGGCTTTTATCAAACGAAAGATACCTACTGGGATTTCGCCGGTGTATTCTTCGGCGGTATCGGTTTTATCGCATTATTCGGCCAGCTGCTTAGCGAACTTGAGCGTCAAGGCCCAACCAACTTGTCCTTTACGTTTTTAATCGGGTATGTGTTGGTGTTTAGTTTTTGGCTGATGTATGGGCTGAGATTTCAGCGAATAGCAATCATTGTTACTAATGTACTTTGCCTACTTTTACAGATCTTAATTTTACTAACTGCCATTTTGCATTGAGTCGTTGGCAAAGCTCAACAGCTTTGCCAACCTATTTAGAATGGATTGTCATTTGATTGGGAACCCATTTACGAGCCCAGATATCAGCTCTAATTGGATCACATCACTCCATACTGCAATTTAACAACTACACACCTCAATCCAACCACAGTTTGGGAGGTATTCGCTCCGATGCAATGGCAAATTGCTCAACCCAATCGATTAATCCCTCAATCGCCATTGGTTTGGCATAAAAGTATCCTTGTACATACTGACAGCCCAAGCCTTTTAAGCAATCCAGTTGTCCTTGTTGTTCTACGCCTTCAGCTATCACTTTGAGCGATAAACTCTCTGCCATCGACAAAATCGCGTTGACCAAAACGGCAGCATCTTGGTTTTGATCTATATCTTGAATAAAACCTCGGTCGATCTTTAATATATTGATGGGGAAGCGTTTAAGATAGCTAAGCGAAGAGTAGCCAGTGCCAAAGTCGTCGATTGCTAAGTTGACCCCTGTTGCCCTTAAGCTTTGCAGCCAAGCGGTTACGGCTTTATCATCTTCAAGTAAAATGCTTTCTGTGATTTCAAGCGTTAGGTTCTCTGGAAGAAAGCCTGATTGCTGCATGATTTGTTTAATGATAGTGGCGTTAAAGCCGAGTCGATACTGCTGACTCGAGACATTTACCGTCAAATAACAATTCATGCCGAGCGCTTTATTTAATCTGCGAATATCATTACATGCCTTAGCAAGTAACCACTCACCAAGAGGAGCAATAAGGCCACTTTCTTCAGCAACCGGAATAAATTCAGCGGGGGAAATATACTGGCCGAAATCAGTTGGCCAGCGCATGAGCGCCTCAACGCCATATAATTTACCCGACACCGTATCGACAATAGGTTGGTAATGTACGGTTAAACGCTGGTGTTCAAGCGCAGCCCGAAGTAGCTGCTCCAGCTCAACTCGACGATTCACCTGTTGCTGCATTTCTTGCGCAAAAAAGTGATACTGATTGCGCCCCGCCTCTTTTGCTTTATACATGGCTAAATCGGCAAGTCGTAATAACTCTTTTTGATCTTTTGCATCACTTGGTAAAATCGCGATCCCGATGCTTGCCCCGGTAAATACCTCAAAGCCGTTGATCACAAATGGTTCACTCAGTGCTTTGACAATTTTATCGGCTACTTGAGCAGCATGATCCGGATGCGCAATTTGGCTCAATAACAATACAAATTCATCTCCCCCAAAGCGGCTCAAGGTATCGCTTTTACGCAGCAGGCAGTTTAAGCGCTTAGCTACGGAGATAAGTAAGGCATCTCCGGCCTCGTGACCCATGGTGTCATTGACACGCTTAAACCTATCTAAATCAATAAATAACACTGCACTTTGATGATGAGTACGGCTCATGCGTTTAATATCTTGCTCAATGCGCTCAAGTAATAGCGTTCTATTAGGCAGTCCGGTCAACACATCGTAATAGGCTTGATATTCAATCTGCTCTTCTTGCGCTTTGCGCTCGGTCATATCAGACAATATGGCAACGTATTGCTGCACCAGCCCTTTGTCATCATGCACGACACTGATTGCTAGCCACTCTGGATATAACGTACCGTCTTTACGCTTGTTCCAGATCTCACTTGCCCACTGTCCGTGCGAGTTGAGGGTGCTCCACATCTGCTCATAAAAATGTTTGTCATGCTTACCTGAACTTAAAATATTAGGTCGTTGGCCGAGCACTTCATGTTCTTCATATCCAGTAATTTTGGTGAAAGCAGGATTGACCGCAGTGATCTCAAGTTTTGCGTTGGTGGTCATGATCCCTTCTTGGGTTGCATTAAATACCGCCGCTGCGGTCTTAAGCTGTGCACTTGCGCTTTTTTGTGCAGTGATATCTTCTTTGATCGCAATAAAGTTAATGATTTCCCCTTGCTGGTTTTTAATCGGGGAAATAGATGCATACTCCCAATAGTAATCTCCAGACTTACGACGGTTGTAAAACTCACCACGCCAGACTTTGCCTTGTTTAATGGTTTGCCACAGCGCTTTGTAGTCGGTAAACCCTTTTTTGGAACCGAGTACTTTGGGTGTTTGTCCTTTCACATCCTCAAGTGAATACCCAGTAACTTGTTCAAACTTAGGGTTAACGTATTCAATGCGAGCACGAGGATCGGTGATCACAATGGAGGAGGGGCTTTGCTCAATGGCATGGCCCCACTTGCGAAGCTCTTCTTCCGCTTGTTTAAAAAGGGAAACATTAACACTCACAAACACTTGGCCATTGTTGTGTGTATTCGTTTGTTTTACCTGTAACCAAGCGCCAGATTCGGTTTGATGCAAATTGGCGTCGGAGTTAAAAATTTCTCCAAACTGCTGCTGCCACTCTTCTAACTTGCGTGGCATTTTTTCGCTATCGGCAATTGCAAAATGATTACGCCAAGCACTGTTACAGAGCAGCAAATTGCCACTGCGACTAAAAAGAGCAAAGCCTTCGGTTAAACGCGCTACGGCATCAGACAAAGTTTGGCTGGTGCTCAGAATTTTATTTTTGGCCACGTAAAGCCGGTTTGCAAACACAATCAAGAGCAAAAATAGCACAATGGTCAGCAGTAAAAGCAATTCACTTTGATGCTTGGTTTTTTCTATGGTTTCACTGTGGTGCTGGCTATATGCCGCGTAAAGCGCTGAAAAAGCTTGGTCACTAGGCAAAGACAAAAAGCGTTGTTTTGCCTTTTTTAATTCTGCACTGTTAGCAAGCGCGACGTTAAAATGCTGATAGATAAGCTGCTCTAAGCTACTTTCTGAGCTGATGGTCAGTAAAGGCTCTGCGACAAATTCATAGAGCTGACCCAACATTAAATTAGCAAGCATTCTATTAGCGTGGGTTGCCAGTTCGGGCTCACTCTGCTCCAATTCGATTAGCAACTCGGGTAGATAAAGCAGGCTGTTTTTAATATTTGCCGCCGCAGTTTTAATGGATTCGACTTGCAATACTTTATTGCTGAGTAGCTGACGATAAGCATCAAATTGCTGTCGAATGTCAGGCGTGGCTTCTGCAAATAATGCATCCTGCTCTGGTGTATTCAAAGCGTCAATTGCATGTGCTAATTGCGCTAACTCATCATATTGATTGAGCTGTGCACTAAGCATTTGTAACACCGCGGCATCCAGTTTGGCATCAATACTTTTAGCTTCAAAAAGCAGGGTAACTCGTGCTTGGTGTGTTTGACTGCTGAGCTCTTGTTGCGAGTAAAAATACGCAAAAAGCGCAATTGGCGCGCACAGCAGTAACGCTTGCACACCAATGAAGGCCTTATTCTTCATTCGTGGTTTTCCAAATCCATTTCGTGGTGATGTCCTGCTAGGCTGTCAATAAAGGCAACTAGCTTGTTAATATCGGAGTCTGAGATATTGCGGCCAAGTTGGTATTTGGCCATGGTCGCAACGGCGGATTCTAGGCTGCTATGACTAGCATCGTGAAAAAAGTATGCTTGTTTGCTAGCAAGTCGCAAGCTCGGTACTTTGAACACAAAGCGATCTTGCTCATTACCAGTTACATTAAAACGACCATAATCTGCTTTTTGAATTGGTGTATTTCTATCGCCAAAATAATCACCAAAGGTGCCCATTTTAGCAAACATATTGCCACCGACATTGCGCCCTTGATGACAACTAATGCAACCATACCGTTTAAATAACTCATAACCAGCAATAGCCGACTTAGGCAGTTTTACGCTTTTATCTTTAAGCCATAAATCAAACGGCGCATTAAGCGTGATTAACGACCCTTCAAAAGTCGCTATTGCGTCTTTTACCGTGTGTTTCGTTACTCCCTGCGAGTACACTTTAGTAAATTGCGCGACCAGCTTTTTATCTTGATTTAACTTAGCAACCACTTCTGGCCAAGTCATATCATGCTCTTTTGGGTTTAAGATGGGTGAGTCGATTTGATCATACAGCGATTGCGCCCGGCCATCCCAAGCTTGACGAATATTTAAAGCCACGTTGTAAACAGTTGGAGTTTTTAGCTCACCGAGTGCGCCATTAATCCCACTGGAAAGGGGCTTTACATCTGCGCCATGGCTGCGTAATTGATGGCATGATGCACAGCTAACTTGGCTTCCTCGTGAAAGCCGCTTATCAAAAAAGAGTGATCTGCCTAAGGTGACTTTATCGGTATCAAGCCCTATTGCAGGCTCAAGTGGCAGAATTGGCTCATCTGCAACTCCCAATAATGGAAACGCAAAAAGTAATAAACTCCAAATTCGCATACACTCCGCCCAAGTTGCCATCTTGGTGTAAAAGATAGCAACATTCGGCATTGCAAATTTTGATTTAAAATAAGCTTAGCAATGGAAGTTGTGTGTTTATATTCACTCACCCCGCACGGCTAAACTTGTCACTTCACTCAGCCAGTTATCAATTACCTTAGGAGTTGCTAAGTGCGCAGGGCCAAATAACGTATGTTGAGTTGGTTCTATACCACAAAATCCCAATGTCCCATGTTCTAGCTGAGCCATAAGCCCAGCAGCAACTTCTTCCAAATAAGTTTGCGGCGTGTCTGAGGTGAGAATGACTCTTGCGGTTTTATGCGGTAGAAGCTTTTCAATTTCAATGCCGGCCTCACTGTATTTAAAAGCAAAGCCTGGAAGTAATGTTCTATCTATTAGCCCTTTGAGCTTGGCTGGTAACGCCAACCACCAAATTGGGCTTACTATCACAATGTGCTGTGCCCACAGTAAGTTCTCTTGGAATTGCTTGAGGCATGGCTCTAATGTTTGGCTCGCTTCATAGCCATACATCAAATTGATTTCAAAGTGCATCTCACTAAGATCCATTCTGCGTACTTGATGTTGGGTGCTTGCAGCTTGCTCGTAACTTGTGGTGATAGCATGGCAAAGGCTTTTGGTTTTGGGGTTACCGTTTAGTAGCAGTATTTTTTTCATCGTCGTTTCCTTATCACATGACTGAGAAACGAGTGTACTGTCTCCCCTTTACGGGAGAGTCAAGTTACTCTACCTGAGACTAGGATAGTTTTATCTGTGGACATTCATCAAGCGATGCGATGCAATGTTCAATACGCTGTATTTTTTGCTGAAGCTGCGCAACTTGCTCTATGAAAGATACTTTAAGTTCGACTAAAAATATGTTGATTTCGACCCAGTTGACTTGCCGCCCTTTAATTTCAATCACCTGCTGTAATTGCTTAATCGACACGCCGAGCGATTTTGCTTCTTTTATTAATAACAGCAGATCGACATCTAATTGAGAATAGACGCGATACTTACCAACACGCTCCGGGGTAGGAATAAGCCCTTTCTCTTCATAAAAGCGAATAGTCTTGACTGACAGCCCAGTTTGCTTTGACAGCTTGCCAATATACATTTTTGATTCTCCCTACTAAAAGCAAAATAGCGGTTTACAGCCTCCGAAAAAGTTGTAACTATCAACAGTAAACCAGCCACACGCTAACAAAAAGTATCGTCAAGGAATAGCAAAAGATGTATCAGTTATTTTACTACCCCCGAAATGCCAGTTGGGCACCGCATCTCGTACTCGAGCACCTACAACTAGAAAAAGAACTGCTCTTGGTCGATAGAAAAACACAACAACAAAAGTCTGCGACCTATTTAGAACTCAATCCAACAGGACGGATCCCGACATTGGTCGACGGTGACCAAATCATCTTCGAGAGTGCAGCTATTTGTTTGCATTTATGCGAAAAGCACCCTGAAGGACAGCTTATCCCAGCGCCAGCAACCCCACAGAGAGCCACGTTTTATCAGTGGCTTTTTTATTTAACCACGACGGTTCAGCCAGAACTCATGCTGTATTTCTATCCTGAAAAATATCAGCTGTCACCAGTGAACAGCAAGACCATGTCTCAAGCCGCGGAGCAACGAGTCGGCGACATGTTTGCACTCATCGACAAGCAGTTGGCAACACACACCTACTTAGTTGATGAACAGCTCACGCTTTGTGATTATTATTTATTTATGCTGGCTCATTGGGCAAGTGGGTTTAATACTGCGCCAAAAGACTATACGCATTTGGGCCGATTTATGCGAATGATGGCACAGCAAAAAGTGGTAAAAAGAGTGTGTGAAATTGAACAAACCGATCTAAGTTTTTATTAGCATCCATTACACCAAGGAGGAAAAATGGAAACCTTAGTGAAAAACTATATCTCTGCCTACAATCACTTTGATATTCCGGGTATGCTAGCTCAGCTTACTGATGATGTCGTGTTTGAAAATCTCGCCAATGGTGAAATTACAACGCGTACAACCAGTAAAATGGAATTTGCAGAATTAGCAAATCAGTCTGCTAAGTTATTTTCCGAACGCAATCAATCTTTAACCGCCACCACGCAAGACAATGATCTGTTTATTGTTCATGTGACCTACAAAGCGAAATTAGCTCAAGACTTGGCCAATGGCATGAAAGCTGGGCAAAGCATCTCCTTGCAAGGCCGCTCAGAGTTTGCATTTCGCGATGGTAAAATTTGTTTGATAAGAGATATAAGCTAACTCCTTACTCCAAACTCGGGTTATTTAACCTGAGGTTTGGATAAGGAATGGGCTAATTCATTGTTTTAAACTCACCTTAAATAACTTTCTTATCTAGCCAGAGAGTTTTAGGGATAACTAGGCGAATTTACGCACTAATAGCAGGCTATTGGAAGTGAATTCAACACAGTTAGCACTAAAACTGGCTGCTAGAAAGGCATTAATTATCCAAACTCAGGTTATTTATTTGGCAAAATCAGCGTGCTTTCCTATGCTGGTTTTGCACTTTCATCATTAATTCATTTCGACCTAAGCACTATTTTGCGATCGGTCCAAGACGAATGAAATAAAACGGAGAACAACAATGGGACTATTAAGTGGTTTACTCGGTAATGCAAGTGAAGTAGACAGTAGCGAAGTAGATAAGTTATTAGCAGATACGCTAATTCCAGGGGAAGAAGTTGCACAAGCTTACAAGGTGATCCGCGACTTGTTTATTTTTACCAATAAACGCCTAATTTTAATCGACAAGCAAGGCATGACGGGCAGCAAAGTAGAAATGCTCAGCATTCCGTATAGCAAAATCACAAAATACAGCAAAGAATCTGCGGGTCACTTCGACCTCGATGCGGAACTAAAAATATGGATTGGCTCAGATCCGACACCAATTAGTAAAGAATTTAAAGCGGGCGACAATATCAACCAAGTATATAAGATCATTTCACAATATTGTTTATAGCCGCACGCAGTTAACTATGAATAGGCACGCAGGATGCGTGCTTCTTCCACACATATTCGTCCACTCTTTTATCAATAGAGTGCAGGCTTGGCATTATAACAAATTTGCAGAGTGACCTATCAAGCGCCATTTATCATCGCTACATAAATACCAAATAGACTGCCTTAGTGCGTCATATGACCTCTCACCCAAGGTATTTTCCAGTGCGGAGACGTACTCAATCACAACCTTATTGGGAAACTGCTCAACTAACTTATAATCCTCGCTAATTATTTTATGCTCACTGAGATCTTCACTCTTCAAGCCTTCAATAATGTCATCCTTTGTCATACCATCACAAAATAGTCCACTTTCTGAAAACTCATCATGGATGTAGTCCGAGATCAGATTAATATTTTTTCGTAGCTCTGGCGAATGTAACGCTCGCTCTAAAGCTTCAATTTTATCCAGCATACTCTTTCCAAAAAGCCAGCATAAACCGGCTTTGCTTCTGGGCTACTTATTTTCGAGGCCAAACACCTGCTAGGCATACATCTACAAACTTTTTAGGTTTCGTCAGCTCAATCTCAACTTGTGAATGGGCAGCTTCATTACGCTTAGCACGATTTTTTAAATATGACATGACTATCTCCTTTACTCTTGAATTATAAAGTTATGTACACCTAACTTAGGTAATACAGATTGAAAAAACTTGATGTCGAATAAGACGGCGTGTTTTTCAGGCAATATTGAATCGACTTTAAATAGGTAGGGAACTTGATTCGTGGTTAGCGGATCGAGATCTGATGTCTGACAAGCTAGACAGTATGTTCTTATTATGGATTGGTAATGATCATTATATTCAATCTTTTCTAGTGGAGTTTCATTCCCGAGAACCACTTTTTTTCTAATTGGATAATGATGTATAAACTGCCCAACACCTTTGCAAAATACTTGGTATAGTTCTGTATGCAAAATAAATGCATGGAATAACTCATCAACTAATTTGCTTGCTGCAGCAACTGCTTTTGGTGAAATAACCACAAATATTAGATAGTCTTTTAGACCCTCAACGACCACCTGGATCTCATCATCAGATAATTTATATTCAAAGTGCGTTTCTATATACCAGTCAAACCACTCCAGCACAGCTTCGTCAAACTTATAGTTTTCAATGAAATCGACCGCATTTTCCTTACCCTCAATTGCTTTCATTAAATCCCGTCTCCATCTCAGCAACAGCCTTAAGGTATACGTCTCACTTTAATTAGTCAAAGTGATTCTGCCCCTAATTGATTACTCGCATGAAACAATAAACATGCTCCTGCTACCAAATTTCAACTGGCTTTAATGAATTTAAACACTGAAAATGAATTGTATTAATAAAAGTAAAATAGGCAATGTAGTTACACGTTTGCCAATTCAAACTTACCCATTTGCTCCTTAAAAGTTTACAGCTGCTCAAATAACAGCTAACTTGTACCTAAAAAATTCATAAGGATATAAAAATGATAAAGCAACTTACTAGCATAATTTTATGTTTTGTACTGACGGCATGTGGCAGTGACACAAATAATACAACTCCAACAGATGTGACCTCTAACAAGCCTCCAACAAATACGCCTTTACCATCATCACCTAAACCCCTTCCTGATGTGAGCTTCGACCAAAGCTTTATCGATGATGTCTCTGAGTTTGTTAAATTAGCGCATGCTGTTCAGTATTTTTATCCATCGGCCGAGGTAAGAGGCTCGGATTGGTCACTTTTCATTGCGGAAAGCATTGTCGAATTAAACCAAACACCAAGTAAAGAGCGTAAAGAAAAGGGGATTGAACTCATAAGGCAAATTGCACCTTACTTGGTTACACAACAAAACCATATCCCAAAATTGCTCCCTGATACGCAAACATATACTTGGATACAAAATGCGTCTGCGCATTTCAGCGTCTATACACGGTTGCTAGTATCAGCTACGTTAGCTGAAATTCAAGAGGAGAAATACGCCCCCAGCAAGCAATTTGTAACTCTTAACTTTTATCAAAGTCCCCTCTACTTACCACTCTACCTGCCCGTTAAAACTGAACTCTCTGGTGGTACATTCACTCAATTAGGCCGTTGGCAGGTTGAGTCTAACTTCGCGCGTACCGAAGCTTGTATGGCTACCGTGTCGGGAATGTGGGCCAATATTCAACATTTCTGGCCTTACTTTGAGCAGATTGATATTGACTGGTCAGCAAGTCTTATCCCGTTACTAACCGCTTGCAAAACTGAAGAGCCAGAGCGAAGGTTACAGCTAATTAAAACCGAGCTCACTAAATTGAATGACAACCACATTATAGTTAAGACTCCTGATATGTTTACGGTTAGCGACGCGTACTATGGTACTTTTTTTTACGAGATCGTAGAGGGAAAAGCCATTGTAACGAGAGTTCAACAAGATGAGCAAACTGGTATCGAAATTGGAGATGAAGTACTTACTATTAATGGTGAAGATATAATAGAACACCTATCAAAGAAAGCGCTTTACTCGCTTAAAAATACACTACATAGGTTGAGCCACACTGCAAGACAAGGAGTTTATTTTAAAGATAAGACCCCTGTTAACTTTACCGTTAAAAAACCGGCGGGGGAGATTTTTCAGGTAAATATAACACCGCTAGAGCAGAGTGAAGTAAAACCTTTGATCGGATTACCTTACACCCCCCATTCAACGTCAAAAATTGAAGATTTAGGCGACAATATATATAAAATCAATATTTATAACGTTATACCAGATGACTTGAATGCGATAAAAGAAGCGTTAAAAAATGCTCATGGCGTTGTAATCGACTTTCGCCATTACCCACAAAGCTGGGACGGATGGCGAAGCGTATTAAGCTGGTTTATCAAACAAGATGCGACCAATGATACTTTGGCACTATTATGGCAAGGAGCACCAAATCAAACAGATAAAAAGCTCTACCCCGTTCAGCAAATAATTCATCGAGATGCCAACCCACTTTCAATTCCATCCATAGTACTTTCTTCTAGAAGAAGTATCAGTCAGAATGAACATGCTTTGGTATTTGCACGTAGTGGTGGCCTAGCAATCTTAGGAGAGCACACTTCAGGGATTAATGGTAACGTTTTTTGGGTTCCGTTTTTTGGCGGTTTAAAAGAGGGCAATCTAGGTGCTGAGTTCCAATACACAGGTATGCTCGCGAACCGACATAATGGTGACCCTTTGATAAACGCAGGTATTGCGCCAGATTATTTAGTGCCAAGAACCAGAGAAAGCATTATCAATGGTACTGACAATCAAGTAGAGCGTGCCATTGATATTCTAAAATCAGAATTTTAGTCTTATAACAGCTCACTTAATTGAATGGTCCGCTTAAAAGCTATGACAACAGGTAATTAGCTTTTAAGTGGACCCAAACTTTATGAACTAACTTCAGGACGAGGAGTTAGCGCCACATCAACTTACCGTACGCTCTGAGCGCAGATAAAAAACCGCAGAAAAGAGCAAGGAAACAAACACTTGATTCCAAAAGTTAGAGACAAAGGGATCAGCAACAAACTGAGATGCAATATGCCAAATACTCAGATTTAGCAAAAAACCGAGTACAAACCCATAGCCTTTGTATTGTGCGAGCAATTGCCCCAGTTCTTGCCTAAAACGCTGATATTGAGCTAATTGGCTCATTTTATACTCCAGTTATTAATTCGCAACCGTAAGCTCTACCACTTCTTTCTTGGCCGATATTCGATTTATCAATAATACATCGTTATCGTTAATGTCGGTGAGATAGTCAACACTGGTAGGCACTTCGCCGAGTATAGTAAACGACGTTTTGTCTAAATCATAGGACCAAAGTTGATTGTCTTCATTGACGCCATATATCCCATTGCCGCGCATTACAAAAGATTTTCCTCTGCCGCCTTGATTGTTTAGTGCACTGAGCCGCTGAGGTTCAACAGCGCCGATTTGCCAAAACTGATCAAATCTATCCTTATACACGATTTTACCGTGTTCACTTTCAAGTGCCCAAAGCACAGGTCGCTGCGTCAGTATTTCAAACGATTGTTGAGCAAAATCATAAGCAGCTAACTTCATTTCTCCCTTTACCCTAATCTGTGTTAGTGCACGTTGTGTTGCACTTTTCCATTGATATAAGCGTAAAACAGGGTAGGCGTGCGGGTAAGGTGTCAAGCTACCATCTAAAGCAATTTGTGTCAGTACACCACTGGCACTGACCAATATGCTTTGACCATCCTCGGCCCAGTGGATCCCGCGAATAAAAGTATCTAACGGGAAATTAGTCAGTTGTCGCGTGTTATTGCCATCGCTTAGCCACACCTGTTCAGTACCAGAGCGCTCCGACCAAAATGCCACTAAGTCTCCATCTGGCTGAAAAACAGCCTGATCTTCACCAAGGTTGGTTCGTGCAAAGCTGGTATATGTTTGAGCGCCTTGTGCTAGCTGTGTCAGTGGTAATTTGACGATATCACCGTCGTAAGGCCCTTTGATCATCAGTACACTTTTGCCATCAGGACGAAATTCGGGCTGCCTCATTCGATCTGAAAACGGCAATTGAATTTTACTCACAAGTCCTTCATAAGTCAGGCTAAATAGCTGACGTCCGGTACTGAAAATCAATTGTTGGTTGAGTGGGTCAAAACTTGGGTAGATATCGTGAAATTTAGTAATTTCCGGCGGCCGCTGGATCTGATGGCTAGAGATCAACTCACCGTCGGGTTTTAGCATATCGATATAATGTAGGCCATCAGCATGAATACTACTGACCGCGATTAAATCATCTTGAGGTGAATAGGCGTAATCAATCAACGTCCCGTCTTCTACGGTATAAAGGTCGACACCACTGTCGTCATCTATGGAATAATTGATCAGCTTCCAGCGCTCGCCTTGTTTTTGCTTCAATACCACATTGCCATCGTTCAGCCAGATAGGCTTATCAACCACTGAGTTTTTACACTGGAGAATAACTTTTGGCTGCTGAGGGCTTTTCAATGCTTTAGTAAAATCGAGTGTTACAAGGTCGTAGCAGCGCTTTTGTGTAACGGGCTCGCTACAAGCGTCGGTGGCCAAAAACAGTAACTGCTCACCATCTTTTGAGAAACTATGCCTGCCATATGCTCCAAAGCGCTCTGTGAGTAGGATCTCTTGCTGGGTATCCGCTTTTTTTGCCCATATCTTATTATCGCAAAACTTATCTAAATAGCGGTGAAAAACAATGTACTGACCATCAGGGGAATAGCTTGCATCAAATTCTTTATCGTCAGTTGCGGTCAATGAGCGCAAAGTATCAAAGATCAGTGGTGAAGGTTTTTTGATGGAAAAATATTGATAACCGATAGCCCCGAGCAAAATAGTGAAGGCAAGTAAAACAAACACATAAAGACTGAGTTTATGTTTATTCTGACTTTGATTGAGGTGATTATCTTGTTGCATTTCAGGTTCAGGGACTGGCATCACCTCAAGTTGCGGCTCGGCATTCGTCAGCTCGCTCGTTTGCTCCCCCCAACGTACTTCACACTCTAAGCTATATCCTTTTTTAGCATGCGTTTGGATGTAACCTTGCACCTTACCATCATCCCCAAGCGCCTTTCTCAATTGCGCAATACTACGCTGCAAAGTATTAGGAGAGACTACCGTATCTGGCCATACTGTATCGAGCAAGGTATCAAGGCTCATCACTTTGCCTTGATTCTGAGCCAAGCAAGTGAGTACCGCCAGAGCCTTTGGTGCCAGTGTTTGACATTCACCTTGGTGTGAAATCTGGTTACGTGATAAATCTACAAAAAAGTCACCAACCCAATATTGTTCTACCATAAATCCCCAGAGTACCTATCGCACGCGCTAACAACGCCAATTATTATAATTATCAGTATAAGGATAAGCAGGGTAAAAATAAACAAAATCAAAAACTTAAACTTTATCAACCTGTAAGCTTAAGGACTGTTGATAAACGTCTATTTCTCACATCTATGGAAGCTTTATCTGCCTCCATACCTACGTTCGCTTTGGTAAAATACTACTAAAGTGAACAAAACTTACCGGCTGCTTGCTTTTTATCCAACTTCAGACCAAAATAAATGTAACCAATATTAGTTACATACTTAAATGTAACCAAATTAAGTTACTTTTATGACGTCAATACCTCAAGGTGCGGTGATCACAGCAGACATTGTCGGCTCCCAATCACTGTCACAATTACAACTTACAAGGCTGCAAAGTGAGTTAAAGAACTACTTAGCTGAAATAGCGACTGCGGAGCAGGGCTATTATAGTTTTTACCGCGGCGACGGTTTTCAGCTTGTGTTGCCAGATGCTACGAAACTGTTCAATGTGGCATTACAGCTACGGTTGTTTTTAATTAGCCGACATAGCGATGCCAGACTCAGCCTCGCGGTCGGTGAAGTTAATATCACAGCAGCAGATTTATCAACCGCAACAGGTGCTGCACTGGTGCTTGCGGGCCGAGGGTTGGACGCAATTGGACAAGCAAGACTCAGGTATAACAATGACAGCAATGCCCACTTTGCACTAAATCTGGCATTCGTGGATTTATTACTTTCGAACTTAACCCAAAAACAAGCAGAGGCCGCTTTTATTCATATTTCACACCCTAAGTTGAGCCATGCCGATATTGCAAAACAACTCAACACCAGTCGGGTGAACGTGACTAAATTACTCAATAGCGCACACTATGCTTTATTAGGTCAATTTTTAGCAATTGCACGCTCGCACCAATAGTCGAATGCTCAACACTTACATATCACGAGGTGGACTTAATGAACGAATGGCAAGTATTGTTATTGTGGTTAGTAATAGGCCACACAATCACTGACTTTTACCTCCAACCTATGAGCTGGGTGCATGACAGAAATACCCGCCACTATAAGTCCATCAAATTGTTGTGGCATAGTGTGGCGCATGGCGGGGCTGCACTTGCAATCATCCTACTTTGGCAGTCGACTTTGTTTTGGGGAGTACAGTGGAATGCGCTGCTCTTTGCGCTAGCGGTAGGTATTAGCCACTATTGTATCGACTTAGCTAAATCCTATTCTAGCAAAGGCGTTATTCCTTTTGTGCTAGACCAATGTGCACATATCACTATATTAGTGGCCGTCACTTGGCAAATTGCAGAGTCTGAGATTGCCCTCAGTGCCTTTACCAAGCCTTTTGCCAATGTCCAGCTGCTAATATTGGTTGTGGGCTATTTAATGGTATTGCATCCTGCATCGATATTCACCAGCATGCTGCTTGAGCGTTGGCAACTCAATAATTCAGCTCTTGATAGCCTGCCGCAAGCAGGAAGTTTAATTGGTCAACTTGAACGTGTATTACTACTGAGCTGCGTGTTACTGGATAGCTGGGCTGCTATCGGCTTTATTCTCGCCGCTAAACCGGTGTTTCGCTTTGGCGATCTAACCCAAAGCCAAGACAGAAAGCTCACCGAATACGTGATGTTGGGCACGCTTGTCAGTGTGTTGCTAGCCCTTGTGGTAGGCGTCTTAATCAAACCATTTATGCCCATTCAATTGTAATTTAATCAATTCCACGCCTTGACATTTAACCTAGGGCCTGTTTATCCTTCAAGTTTGTTTTTGCCGCAGTTTGATTGGTATTTATACAAGGCAGAGCCTGCGTAGCATAGTTGTTCTATGTGAGTCTGGCGATAAAGACTTTGTGCTCCTGCAAAGTCACCTTACCCCACATCCTTGTGGGGCAACACAGAAGAAATGCCAATCAAGCGCTGCCCTTTGGGTTCACCTGAGTGCGCTTTGTTCATTGTTGCTCAACTTTTGCCTAGATTACTAAGCGGCAAATCGAGCGTCGCGACCAAAACACACTCAGGAGAACAAAAGTCAAACAGCAAAGATCAACAGGCCCTTGTGCCTGCAAAATAAACGTAGGCACGATTTACCGCTAATTATTTGCCTCTATTCGTTTTATTTCCTCATTAGGAGTTGCCATCACAATGAATAACTAAGCCCTTTGTAACTGACGAACTTATTATTAATTTCCAGTGCAAGGCTTATGGTTATCGTTGAGGCTTCTCAGACTAATCTATAGACTCTCATTTTCTATTTTACTGTTTATGGCTTTTACGAGTCTTTGTGCCTTTAGCCTTTTGCACTGCTGCAACTAGGAGCAGTAATTATGCCTTGGATACAGGTAAAACAAGCAAGCTTGACACTTGCAAATGGTCAGTGTTTATTTTGCAATGTCGACTTAACAATAGAGCGACAATTTATTGCGATAACGGGCCCTAATGGAGCGGGCAAATCACACTTACTCAAAGCCTTATCCGGTGAACAGCCTCTAACCTCGGGCGAGCGACAAAGCCATGGGAAATGCTTTTATCTCCCACAAGATGCGACTAACCGCTTTACCACCGTTTCTGAACTACTCGGGCTTAAAGAGAAGCTAGTAGCACTGCATCGAGCCCATCAGGGGTTAGCCTCTGAGCACGATTTTGACTTAATCTCAGATGATTGGCAGTTAGAATCAAGTTGGCAAGCAACACTTGCACCGCTAGAACTCACTTTGGAAACCCCCTTTACAAGGCTTAGTCCAGGAGAGCGAATGCGTGTTTATATTGAGATACTACAATCTCAACCTGCAATCCTATTACTGGATGAGCCGAGTAACCACATGGACAGCGTCAATAAGCACTGGCTAGCTGAGCAGCTAAAGCACCACAAGCATGGTGTGGTTGCCGTCACACACGATCCTATTTTATTGGACGCAGCCGACCATATACTGCACATAAAACAGGGGGAGCTAACTCATCACTCGCTTGGATTTGACGCCTTTAGAGAGACACTACTTCAAACTCAAGCTCGACAAAAACAACAACATTTGGCAAATCGCGCAGCACAAAAAGCACTGAAACAAGCCATGATTGCAGCGGATCTGCAACATCAACGGCAAGCCAATAAAGGAAAAGCACAAGTGCGTGCTGGTAGCCAAAGTAAACTAGTTACTGACTTTAAGTCAGACAGAGGGAGTAAGCGTCATGCCGGACAAACCCATAAAATTCAGCAAGCTCAAGATAGGGTTAAGAAAAATGCGGTTTACTATCGAGAAGACAAACAGCAGTTTCATTTTAATTCAGCTCTGCGAGCGAAAGAAAAGATCCGCTTATGTGAAGCCGAACTGTGCTTTGGACCGGAAAAGACACTGAACCTTTTTGCGGATACAACACAAAAGCTCAGGGTAATTGGAGATAATGGCATCGGAAAATCGACCTTGCTTAAAACCCTTGCAGGTAAGCTAGAGTTAAAGCGTGGAGAAATCCAGCGCCCAACGACATGTGTTTACTTAGATCAGCATTGCGCTTGGCTTGAGCAGGGCCCTTACGTTTTAGATATTGCCGAGCGCTCACTTGACACGCCACATCATAATATAAGCACCAGCTTTGCAAGCGTTGGTCTGGGTCTAGATAAGATTTCAGGACCTATCACGAGTCTCAGTGGTGGCGAGAGAATGAAAGCGGCCATCGTGCTGGCGGTGCAAATGCAAAGCTTTTTACTGCTTGACGAGCCGGATAATCACCTCGACCTTGAAGCACAAGAAGAGCTTGCTGCCATGCTTAATCAGCTTCCTTGTGGGTTTATACTGGTCTCTCACAATGAGTATTTTTGCACTCAACTTACCAACATAAAAGTTCTACCGCTGCGTGATTAATAGTCATAGAAGGAAGAAAAGGGGGAGGAAGGAACGCCTCCCCCTTTGGGCACTTAGTGGCGTCTCTGTTATGACCACTAAATTAAATGGGCAGAGACGACTGCACGTCTCAAACCACATGGGGACGATGGGTTAAAGCGGTAATACCTCAAGGGTAGTGACATAGCTGCCGGCACGCTTTGTGGCGGGTGCTTGTGCTTTGTCGTCTTCATATTCCACTTCAAACCAATACATGCCTGGCTCAGATAGTGTTAGCGTCACTTCACCTTTGGCATTCGTTGTATATTTGCTTGGTTGACTGTTATCACGGTACTTTTCATCCTGACGTACCACTATCACTTCTGCACCCTTTGCAGGTTCACCATCCATCGTATACTGCAAGGTAATTGGTTCACCGGTGTACAAATCATTAGGGTGAGTAACCGGGTTTAGTTCTAGCCCTTTGCCGGTTGGCTTAAGCGCGGTATTATTTGGTGCGCCCAAAGTTACAAATACTTCTAATCGTCTTGCAACGTCGGTCACACTTAAATCTTTTGCCGTTTTTGGTACTTCTTTGTTAAAGGCTTCTACTGAACCAACTTTGCCGCGTCCTGGCCAGTAATGCTTTTCACCGTTTTCATCAGTCCAGCGCGCCACCAGCGAGCGACTTTGATTAAACACTTTGTAAGTGCCTTGCTGATTGAGCTCAATGTCAAACACACTGCGATACTTAAGTTTTGCGGCGTTCTTAAGCTCAACCTTGCTACCAGAAGGAGACAGTGCAGATAGACGCTCTAGTGGATAAGCATAATGATCTGGGTTAAAGATCCCGTTGGCAATGGCAGCATCAAACGTGATCCATTCGCTGTCACCAGATACCACGGTGGTACTTGGCTTTATCCATACTCGGTGTGCTTCACTTAACGGGCTATATGCGGCTAAGGCAACTAAGACACCAGAAACTAACGTTGAAATTTTCACGATTAAGGCTCCATTGTTAAAATTGTTGTAGCGAGTTCAGATTTACCTTCTGCAATCACAGTGACAGGCGCAGTGATAGGTAAGGTCACTGGCAGTTTCAATACTTCACGACCTCCAAGCTCACGAGCAGCCTCTACAAACAGCGTGTACTCACCCGCAGGTAAGGCTTTAAACTCATCGCGCCAAGGGGTTAAATCAATCTTTGCCGTACCAGGACGCCTTGTAGCACCAGTCACGCCATCTACAGGCATGGATAGGCTACGACCGCTTCTACGCCACCAAAGGCGTAAGTCTTTTAACCACTTTTCACCCTCTTTATCGGCCATGTTAACGTCATACCAAACGGCAATATCGGCAACTCGCTGTTGTTTGCTGTCTGCCAGCCATACTGCTACATAAGGTGGGTGATATTCCGCAACGTTTAAGCGCGGGATAGTGATTTCAACTTCATCAGCTTTAGCGTGCGCGGGTACCATCAGCACTAAAACAGGTAATACAAAGCCTGCTGCTACGAGCGGCCAAGTCGACTTTCTTCCTCGAGAATGCTTGTATAAAAGCCATAACCCTGTGAGTGAAAACACTACACAAGCTACTGAAAACACATCAATAAACATACGCCATGCAAATCCTGTATTACGTCCTTTGTGAAGATCGTTAAGGTATGATACCCAACCACGATCCGTGATCTCTTGATAAAACTCACCGCTATCAAGGGCGATGCTAAACCAGCCATCGCCACCAGCTCTTGGCAGCGCAACATACAATTCGTACTCACTCCACTGCACTTGCTGTAGTGCAGGTAACGCCGAGCCTGTGTGTGACTGATACCAAGATTGAAAGCTGTGTGGCAGCGCTGTTTGCTCTGCCGCCGCGTTAAGCTGGGTCAACAGAGCGCTTGGCAGCACCGCTTCTTTAGCATATGTAGTAGGTGCAGCTTCTATCTGGCTTGCGTGATTTAAGGTGATCCCAGTCACGGCAAACAGCAGCATTCCCACCAAACACACGGCAGAGCTCATCCAATGCCAAGTGCGCCAATCAAACAGCTTTTTAAGTCGCCGATTCGACGACTTAGCCGCTGAGCGAGCTCGTGTCATTAAAAGCTCCACGCCAATGAAGCCCAATAGCGACGACCATCTTCAAAGTAGCCGTATTCTGCTTCAGTAATTTCTTCATCGAAGAGGTTGTAAATTCCGAATCCAAGCTTAATTGCTTCGTTCAGTTGATAATTTGCACCTAAATCAGTTAGGTTATACGAAGGTGCGACTAAGCTACTTTGCGAAGGCCCCGTTACAGGCTGGCTTTCTTCACCACGATAATGGAAGCGTAACCACGTGCTCAGCTCATCAGAATACTGATAATTAAGCGAAGTTTGGAACAAATGTTTAGGTAACTGGTTTAATGGGCTACCAGTATACACTCCGGTTTTTTGCTCCGAATCTGTGTAGGTATAGTTTGCGCTAAGCTTTAGTTTTTCCGTCAATTGACCCGAGAAGCTAATTTCACCACCTTGGGTTACGGCTTCATCAACGTTGACATAGGTTGTCGGTAACGAGCCAAACTCGTTAGGGCCGTCCGTGCATTGAGTTAGTGGGCACGAAACCCGTGAAATTTTATCGTCAAACTCGTTATAGAATACCGTTGCAGAGGTACTGATCCCTTTAGCCAGTTCAACGTAAACGCCTACCTCGTAATTAATTGAGGTTTCAGGGCTTAAATCTGGATTACCATAAATATTGCCACCACGACTCACTTGGCCCCACGCCGCAGTACTTTGACGTAAGTTCGGCGCTCTAAAGCCGGTTGAGATCCCACCTTTAACCGTCACGGCGTCTGATGCAGTATAAACACCGTATAAACGCGGGCTAACGTGGCCGCCAAAGTTACCGTCTTTGTCGTAGCGTAGGCCCATAGTTAGGGCAAATGGCTCAACGACGCGCCACTCATCCTCAGCAAATACCGACCACTGATCGTTGTCGACTTGCTGCAAATCACTAATGCGGTTACTGGTTTTGTCGGTCAAATCTTCATTGAGATAAGCGACACCGATTGAGCTAGTATGAAACTCGCCAAGCGGTAACGTCCAAAGAGACTGGAAGTCTACGTTTTTGACCGTCATCTCACGGGATTTATTATCAAACTCTTCATGTTTTAAGTAACTACGAGAGCTACCAAATGACCAGTAACCGTTATGCGTCAAAGAGATTGACTCGCTATCGTATTCGGTTGTAGTGGACTCAGGACAACCACGGCGGCCACACGGCTCACCTGGCGCAAGCGGTGCTACCGTTTTACCGAGCGTTGCATCAAGCGTCTGTGAAGCAATACCATAATCCAATAACCATTCGTGTTCATCTGATGGTGTATAGGCCAGTTTTACCTTCAGCGTATCTGCATCGCGACCTCTAAAGCCAGACACGATTTCGTCTTCATCTCTGTGCGTAGTTTGGCCGTAAATTTGTACCCCTAAGGTATCTTTGATTAGCGAGCCTGCAGCAAAGAAATTAGCCTGATAAATATCACCTGAGCGACTGTTTTCTTGGCTGGTTGCGTCAACTCTGACTTCTCCATGCCACTCGTCAGGCGTTTTTTTAGTGATAATGTTAATTACACCACCAATTGCATCAGAGCCATACAGCGAAGACATAGGTCCGCGCACAACTTCGATACGTTCGATGGCAGCAACAGGAGGCGTCCATGCACCTTCAACACCAGGACCGTCACTATTTGGCCGAGTCTCACGCGAACTTTGTCTTTGCCCGTCGACTAAGATAAGCGTGTACTGACTGCCCATGCCGCGAAGGCTAATATCTTCCCTGTCTCCGCCTCCAGTTACTACAACTCCGGGAACATCTGTCATGGCATCGGTAAGATCTCGATAAAAGCGCTGCTGTAGCTCTTCTTGATTGATAACGCTAACAGACGCCGGGGCATTTTTTAGCAGTTGCTCAAATCCAGAAGCGGATACGACGATCACTTCCACCTCTTCTTTTATTTCTGATTTTGCATCACTTTGCGCAAGTGAGGAAAAAGGCAGGGCAGCTGCAACAGCTAAAGAGAGTGGCGCCAAACTACGACAGGCCATCAACATCGAGAAACCTCCATGATAGAATACAAGATAAATAACAATTATTTTCATTTGTAATGGTATGATGATTGCGTATTTTGGAGCAATGCGGTTTTTCTTAAAGGTATTTTAAGCAGGTCTTAACAATGAATCAGAAATTGACTCGCGGACTTAAAGTGTTCGCAAAAACAGTAGAAGCTGGCAGTATGAGTAAAGCCGCTGACTTATTGCATATGACCACCTCGGCCGTCAGCCAGCAGATCAGCAAATTAGAGCAAGACATAGGCCTAAGTTTATTTAATCGAAATACTCGTAACCTCACGCTCACCGAAGCGGGCTCTATCTATTACAAATCCGCGATACAAATACTGCAAACCGCAGAGCAAGCGGAGCATGAACTTGAGTTATTACAACATACGCCTTCTGGCATATTGAAGATCTCTGCCCCCATCGGGTTTGGAGGCGGGCTACTCAGCAAGCCTCTGCGCTACTTGAGTGAGCAGTTTCCACAAATAAAAGTCGATTTAATCCTAACCGATGAGCCCATTGACATCATTACTGAAGGTGTCGACTTGGCTATCTGTATAGGCCCTTTACAGGACTCAAACCTTATTGCCCGTCACCTTGCTGACTGGCAACTGATCCCCTGTGTCAGTTGCCATCATCCACTAGCACAACTCAATTTATCGCATCCTGACAGCTTAGCGCCTCACGCCTTGATTGGTCATTCGAGTAGTAAACAAAACCCTTACCATTTGAGCCACCAACAAACTCATCAACAAGTGGCGCTGCCAACAGCGCGTTTTATGGTGAATAATATGCAGGCTTGCATTCAGCTCACTCTAGATGGCATTGGCTATGGGGTATTACCTGAACCCGAAATTAGACATCACCTTTCATCGGGGAGGCTAAAACAGCTATGTTCAGAGTGGTCATTACAAAAATATAGCGTTTACGCCGTGACGCCGCATCGCGATACCGTTGCGGCAAAAACAACCGCTGCAATTGAAAGCCTAAAAGAGTGGTTTACCCAAGTTTCCAACGACAACCAAGTGTTTGTTGGCGACTTTAGTTTTATCTAAGCTTCGCTCAGTTGAACTTTGGTAGTTAATAAAAGATGGCGAGCCATATAGTTGGCTCAGAAGTGTCTGTATAACTTACTTTATGCTTTTGATGTGCGGGAATATTAAGACTATCGCCCGCCTTTAAGGTTACTATTTTACCGTCATCAAAAGTCAACTCACCACAGCCCTTTAATACCAGCACCCATTCATTTTCATCTTGGTCGTAGTATCCAGAGCTTGGCGAGGTATGACCATTTGATACTATCCGTTCAATACGAATATTTGGATGAGACAGCACCGTTTCAGAAATTTCTTCGGTTACATCAGCTGGAATATCTTTTAGAAAGTTCATAAGCTTGAAACTAGGGCCTAGCAATTAGTCAAGGATAGAGAAATAATTTGCCGCAACAGCACATCCGTTTATCTGGTAACGGCAAATTGGGAGAATGGTACAACTTGATCTGTAGAAATGTTCAATACGTCGTTCTCAATCTTTCAAAACAATCCATCAGGCGATTGGTGAAAAATCCCCTAACTTAAGCGACTCCACTCGGACTTCTTACCCAGTTGTACAGTCACCATTAAAGTTACACAATTTAACAATGTTTGTAAAACAAAATTTAACATTAAATAAACAAGAATGAACTTACTAAAATCCTTTAAGTTCTACACGCCAAGGAGGATCCAGTCGATTCTCACCAGCCCAGTATAATTTGATCTTGTTCCCTGCAGGGTCAAACAGTATGGCTTCTCGCCACAGATAGCGCTGCTCTGTCGGCAGTTGCTCAAATACGATACCCCGGGCCTCAAGCTCAGTGACCCACTCATCTAACTGTTCATGTTCAAAGTAAATAACTGCACCATTATTGATGGGAGGCATTTCTAACGATAACGAGAAGGTTGCATTACCTTCAGGGCATTCAAATCGAGCATAGTGAGGTGTATCAACAATTTGAGTGAAACCTAGCGTTCGATAGAATTGACAAGCTGCATCCATATCATCAACGGGCAGGGTAACTTGGTTAAGATCCATAATCATCATCCTTATAACAATACTGAATCATTGTGCCTTGTAGGCAAAAAAATACCAGCCTAGGTTAGGCTGGTATTACAGTCATCACATCTAATGTGAGTTACAAATCAAATGTTCTCGACACAGAAAGTACGATACGTTCATCAGCCGTATCCCAATCTAAGCTCGTATTTTCAGCCGCCACTTCAATATCAAAGCCTTTAAATGTCGTTTGATAAGCAAGACGATAGTGATTGTAAGATTTATCGTTACCATCCCATGTATATTTATCGCCATCCAATGAATTGGAGATATCAAAGCTTGCTCGTAATGCATGACCTTCTGCAATTTCAAAAGTATGCGCTAACATCGCAATAGTGTGACCCGCTTCGGTTCCGAAATAATCCCAGCTGTACCAAAAATTAAACTCAGTTTGGCCAAACTCACTCGCGTAACCAAACTTAGTATATATCTCTGGATAGTTACCATCGCTTGAGTTGTCACCACCATGATAAGAATAGTAAGCAATACCATAGTCAAGGCTCCAGCTTTGGTTCAGCTCGATAAAGCGACCAACGTAAAAGTCCCACTCTAGGTCAGTGTCACCACCAAAGTCGACGTTAGACGCCCAGCTTCCAGCATACACGCCATTAGCAAAGGCTTTATCGATGCTGCCTTGTAGGGCTGGGTCATTTTGCGTTTGACTCACACCGTTAAAGGTATAGTCAGATGCACCTGTAAGCGTTGCAGACCAGTCTGCCGCCGCATAGTTAGAGGCGAGTATAAGTGGGAGTGCACAAAGTGTTTTCTTTAAAGTTGTCATGTAGTTGTATCCCTAGTTTACTGATTCAATTTTTCTAAAGTCGATAAGGTTGTCTTTTGGCGAGCTATCAATCTTGCTCACTGTTTTGTATTTGCTATAAGCAATGTAACCAAAACATGAGAAGAACAAGCCTATGACTAACGCACCAACCCATTGGATCTGTAAAAAGTTGAGTTTAAATAACAGCGTAAGCAGTGATAACGCCACGATATTAAATAAAATATAGTTTCTTTTTCCTAAACGGCTAACCGTGAGGTTAAGGTTGTCTGTATATAGGCGGATCAAAGAGTCGAGTGAGTTAATTACAAACACCACGCCAACAAAGACCATTGCAAAGTTTTTAATACCCGCAGTTGGGATCCCAGCCTCATGGTAGTGATAAAGCACACTAAACCACGCTGCGATTGGAATAGATGGGAAAATCAACATCGCCGCTAGCACTTGATAGGTTTTCAAACCACCGACAAAACGCGATGTGAATTGCCCAATCATGATACTCCACGCAAACCACCAAAACAGATAAAACTCGTGATAGTCATTCAGTGGCAACACAAACTGATCTAAATTGGCAAAATACCCACCGAGCAACGCCAAGTTATTGGTATAACTCGACATCGCACTGTCACCAAAGACAAACGCTGACGCCCACATAAAGGCGATTAAACCGATAAAGACCCATGTTGTCGTGATACTTAAAAAACGCACGTACTTAAGGCTGGTGCTTGAATAAACCGCAAAAGCAATCGCCGCAAACACTATCAAATAGAAACTAGGAATAATCGACTCACCATCGCCTAAGCTTGGTAAATACCAAGGTAGATTAGACAACAATAAGAATGCGGTAAACGCACAAGTACCGATAATAACTAGGTTATTAATGAATTTAACCCAAGGAATTTCAAAGAATTTCACTTTGGGCTCTATTACGCAGAAATAAAAGCACGTAAGAAAGTAGAACCCCCAGATTAAAAATCCCCAAAAGCCAAACTCTATGGCCAGCGGATTAGTAAATGCATACTCTGGGCTTGCTTTTATGTCTGCGTAACCCGCAAACTCCGTAAGCGGAAACATGATCAGGCCAACATCTAGGCCAGAAGTAAATAAGATTGCAATAAAAGTGAACGTTTTAACCGGTGTAACACCAACGCACTGTAAATTCCCCCACTTCAATAAAATAAAGGCAATTGCCAATAGGGTGAAAATGATGCCTGCACTAAGCCATACTGTCATTGTCACCCTCCCAAAATTGATAGAAGTAACTCATTTTTTCTCCGTTGTTTTTATTTACATTATTCCCGCATTAATGCAGTGCAAACGATTTGCACTGCATGCCACTGCAGGTCTCATATGGGGCACGAACTTTCCCATACGAGTGGCGAAACTAGATCTCCGAACTACGTTGAACCTGTTGCCAGTTTTGTGTCATAGCAACGTTTGCTCCCTCAGCGGCAAGTGGCGAATTGCCTAAAATCATATCCGCTGCTTTTTCCGCGACCATAATAGTCGGCGCATTGAGGTTACCGTTTGGAATGGTCGGGAAAATAGATGAATCCACAACGCGTAGCCTCTTTACACCGTGCACACGGGTTTGCGAGTCTACAACCGCCATTTCATCCTCACCCATTTTGCATGAACAAGAAGGGTGATAAGCACTTTCTACCGCTTGACGCACGAAAGCATCAATTTCTTCATCGGTTTGGATATGCTCACCTGGTTGGATCTCGCTCTGTCTAAAGTCATCAAACGCACTTTGCTCAATGATTTCACGAGTCAACCTGACACAAGCCCTAAAGCCTTCAATGTCTTCTTGTTCTGCCAGATAATTAAACTGTATTTTAGGCGCAACCGTTGGATCTGCTGATTTAATCGTTACTTCACCACGGCTCTTTGGTTTATTGTGGCCGACATGAACTTGGAACCCATGACCATCAAAGGCACTTTTACCATCGTAGCGAATGGCCGCAGGTAAAAAGTGGTACTGAAGATCTGGCCACTCAACGCCCGCTTTCGAACGAATAAAGGCACAAGATTCAAAGTGATTGGTCGCGCCAAGACCTGACTTATCAAGCAACCATCTTGCACCGATCAAACCTTTAGAAATTAACCCCAACTTGCCATTCAAGGTGATGGGCTGCTTACACTTGTATTGGAAATAAAACTCCAAGTGATCTTGAAGGTTTTTGCCAACCCCAGGTAAATGGTGTTTTACTTCAACGCCTGCGGCAGTCAACGCTTCTTTATCGCCAATGCCAGATAATTGTAATAAGTGCGGTGAACCGATTGAACCCGCACTCAAAATGACTTCTTTTGCAGCATTCGCTGCTTTCAGGTTACCTTTAGCGCTGTACTCAACACCGGTTGCGACTTTGTCTTCTAGCAACACTTTTTGTACCAGTGCTCCCGTTACAACTGTCAGGTTGCTACGATGTTTAATTGGGTCTAAATAGGCGCGACTTGATGAACAACGCTTACCACCTTTTACGGTCATATGCATTGGCCCAAAGCCTTCTTGCTGCTCACCGTTATAGTCTTTGGTAAACGCATAACCCGCTTGCTCACCAGCGCTAATAAACGCACGATAGAGCGGGTTTGCCATTTCATTACCATTATTGGTGCCAAGCGGACCTTGCTCACCACGGTACTCGTCGCCACCTAAATACCAAGATTCAGCGCGCTTGAAGTAAGGTAAACAAGACTGATAATCCCAACCTTGTGCACCACTGTCTTGCCACTCGTCAAAATCTTTAGCATGACCTCGAACGTACACCATGCCATTGATTGACGATGAACCACCAAGTACCTTGCCGCGAGGACAATGCATAACGCGATTGTCTAAGTGCGGCTCGGGCTCAGTGTGGAACTGCCAAGCATATTTATCGGTATTCATTGGAATAGATAGCGCGGTTGGCATCTGAATAAAAATACTCTTATCACTACCGCCAGTTTCGAGTAGTAGCACTTTGTGCGCTGGATTTTCCGATAGGCGGTTTGCAAGCACACAGCCTGCTGAACCTGCACCTACAATAATATAATCAAAATCAGTCATCATACTCCTCGATTAAAATGGACTTTCAATATCGCTCATACCAACATACACGGACTTAGTCTGGGTATATTGATCTAGCGTCTCGATGCCATTTTCGCGGCCAATGCCCGACTGCTTATAGCCTCCAACGGGCATTTCAGCGGGTGAGTTGCCATAACTATTGATCCAACAAATACCAGCTTCTAGCTGGTGGATAACACGATGTGCACGTTGAATATCCTTACTAAACACACCCGCAGCCAAACCTAAGTGGGTGTTGTTTGCACGCTGAATGACTTCTTCCTCGTCATCGAATACCAATACCGACATCACTGGACCAAAGATCTCTTCTTTGACTATGGTCATATCATCATGACAGTCGATAAATACGGTCGGTGCGACAAAGTAGCCGTTTGGCGCCGTTTCAGGACTAAGTGCCTCACCACCGGTCAGTACGGTTGCGCCTTCAGCTTTGCCTTTTGCAATGTAATCCATCACCAGTGTGTGATGCTGCTTTGAGATTAGAGCGCCAAGATTTACGTTTGGATCGAGCGGATCGCCCGCGATGATATTTTGTTCGGTACGCTGCTTTAACTCAGCTAAAAAGGCGTCGTAAACCTTACGCTGAACAAATACGCGTGTGCAGTTGGTACACACTTCACCTTGGGTGTAGAAGTTGCCCAACATCGCGGCACTTATCGCTTGAGAGATATCAGCATCTTCAAAAACGATAAGCGGTGATTTGCCGCCTAGCTCCATCGTCACTTCTTTTAAATTGCTTGCCGCACTTTGCATTACTTTTTTGCCAGTACCCACTTCACCGGTGAACGATACTTTTTCAATATCAGGGCTGGTAGTAAGCCATTGGCCCACCTCAGCGGCACCTTGTACCACATTGAATACGCCCGCAGGGACACCGGCTTCAATAAAGATTTCGGCCAGCTTAATCGCGCCTAGTGGTGTTTCTTCCGATGGCTTGAAAATGAGGGCGTTACCAGCGGCAAGTGCAGGGCCTGATTTCCAACACGCAATTTGCAGTGGATAATTCCACGCGCCAATGCCTGCACAAATCCCCAAGGGCTCTTTACGAGTATAGAAAAAGTCCCCTCCCACTGGCTGCTGAGAGCCAACTTGAGCGGGAGCCAACCCTGCAAAATATTCAATCACATCAGCGCCAGTTTGAATGTCTACACATTCAGCCTCTTGCCAAGGTTTACCTGTATCTAACACTTCAATCTTAGCAAGCTCATCATTGCGCTCGCGCAACAGAGATACCGCTTTATGTAAAACACGACTACGCTCAATTGGCGCCATCGCTGACCATAATGCAAAGCCCGCTTTAGCACTTTCAATCGCAGCTTGCTGAACATGACTGTCAGCAACCTCTACCTCATAGATCACTTCATCCGTTGCTGGATTTTTTACTGCAAACTTTTCGCCTGAGTGGTTTGCCAAGAACTGGCCATGAATAAAATTTTGATATACAGGGACTGTCACATTATCCTCCAAACTGCTTAATAAGTGATTGAATGTAGCGTTTTGCGAGCGTTTCACTGTGATGAAACGCATGATGGTCAGCTTTGCTTAGCACAGCTCTTAACCAGAGTCCGTCAATCATACCGGCGGCAAGCTCAGCCGCTTCTTTTGCTTGTGCTCGCGACATAAAAGCAGCAAACGAAGTCGCTAAGTTACTCTGCAGACGGCGACTGTTAACACGCTGTAGTCGGTGAAGCTCGTCATCGTGCATAGACTGCGCCCAGAAACTCAACCAGGTGCGCGTCGTATTTGACTGCTGCTGCACCATGGCAAAGTTAGCTTCTACGATATACATGAGCCGCTGCTCGGCACTACAACCACCAAAGGTTTTGTCCAACAAACTGTATTTCAAGTTGTTTAATAGATAGCGCACGGTTGCTTCAATCAAGCCTTGTTTACCACCAAAATAGTGACTGATGATCCCCGATGAGAGACCTGCTCTTTTACTGATACTATTAATAGTGGTTGCTTGTAATCCTAACTCGGCAACTGACTCTAAAGTGGCGTCAATTAGCTGCTGACGACGAACAGGTTCCATTCCGACTTTTGGCATAGCTTTTTATTAATTGACCGTTCAATTAAAATAAATCTTAGGGTGATAAAGATGAGACTTCAAGGTTGACTTTTTGTAAAAAGCCAAATTTTTGACGTTCGTACCTAGGTTAATCCCATGATAGCTAAGGGGTTTTAAAGGATTACAAAAAATCTTAAAAAATTTTAAAAAATCTGAGATTTTGCAGGTATTTGCGATAATTTACCGTTTTGATGTGACAATTTGATTAAGTTTGGTTTGGCTAGAAAACAATCATAATTTAAGCAAATGAGGGGGCTTAAGTTAGCACAAAACATCCTTGCTAGTTAGGATTTGAAAGCGGTAACGGTTGGTAACTAGGAAATCTATTTGAGACAGTTGAAATCCCAAAAGAAGCGTTTGACTGATAACTCGCTACTAACAACTCAATCTTAGGTTTAAGCGCTATGATCGCTTCATCAATTTTACCTTTCAGCCTCGTACTAAAAACATTTTTACGCAGCAAAAAATGTACTTGGTTATCATGTACCACATAAGGCCAAGCCTGTGCAGCGTCAAGTCCTCGCTCTTTGATAAAATAGTTCCCCGTGATCATATCATCCACAATAAAATCAACGCGCGCTTTCATTAACATTTCAACCCGCCGCTGCGCACTGGCAATACTCACAAACTGATCTTTATAGCGGGGATCTTGTTTAAGCTTACCAAGCTCCTCTCCATAGTAAGATCCGATGCTTAATCCTATGGTTTTCGATTGCTTTAGTAATGAAGCGAGATCGGCAAGCGCTGTGGGAGGTGATAACGAGAATAATCGCATACGTTCAAAACGGTAGGGCAGAGAGAAATCTCCGTGTGCTTCTCTATCTTTAGTGTAGCTAACCATTACTGCGACATCTATCACTCCTTTTGACATTTCTTCAAAAGTGCGAGCGCTGGAAGGGAGGCGAATATAGGTGGTACACACGGCAACATGCTGGAACACCATCTCAGCAATGTCTACGTCTAGGCCCCAAGGTCCAAGCTCATCAAATACAGTTAATGGCGGCCAATCGGCAACAACGCCGATATTCACCGTTTTACTGCATTCGCTTGCACTGGCAGGAGAAAATACCAAACCCCACACCAATATAGCCATGCCAATCAAGTTATTCACTGATATGTACTGCTTAACCATGACACCTCGTGAGCAAGTCTATGACAATCGGCCTTATAATATGACGACTCAGTTCATCGTATAGGCACTATCTTTAGTAGTAACAATATATTTACCTAAAGCCTAGATCACAATGCCTAATTATTAAACTATTTAAATCAAAAAGCGCATCTGTGCTCACAGGAACAAAAGAGCGTGACGTAAAGCCCCTTTACATCACGCTTGTTTTGGGCACTTTATGGCTGATATTCGAATACCTCTTCAATAGAGACATTAAATACATGCGCTATTTTAAAGGCGACTTCGAGCGAAGGTGAGTATTTTGCAGCCTCGATCGCCATAATCGTTTGCCTCGTGACACCCACTCGCTCTGCAAGCTCTTTTTGTGTCATTTCACTGCTCATAAAACGTAGCATTCTGATTTTGTTTTTTATTGGTAAATCAGCCATACACAGCTCCCAAACGAGCTTTGACGAGCTGGGTTCCATAACCGACCAATTCAGCCAGCAAAAATGCAATCACCAAAATATGAAGTGGTGCAAATGGTAGTTCAAAAGGAAGCGCTTGCGACCAATTTTGCGCTTCGGCAGAATACTGGAAAATAGAGATACATACACCAACCTGAAGCACCCAATAGGCAGGTTTACACCCAGATAGCGCAATCAACTTTTCACGCTCATCTAACGGCTTATCCATATCTTTATCGCTAACAAAGCTTAGTAGCAGCTGACCTGCAATAGATGTCACGATAGAAATAACAATCACCTTGAACAACAGTCCTGATACCCAACTCGGATCTTGACGTAACTGCTCTGTAGCCGCTGTTATTTCGCCTAAATAAAAAAACAAGATATAACCTGTTACCAAAAACTCTATCGCAATCGTTAAGTCACGGAAACTCAACGAGTCTAAAAACGCTTTAATCTTATTGTTGCTTTCCATGTTACCCTCACTTTACTCAAGGTTAAATATTCTTTACATTGAAAGCGTAAACTTTGACCAACTTCAAGTCAAATATTTTTTACTTTAAGTCAAGTTTTAATAACTAACCTGATGTAATGGTCTCCTCCCACACTCGGCATCGGTGTGCCATGATTGAATTGCAAACAATCAAAATGGGAGAAGACCAAATGCAGATTACAACAATCAGTATCGACATCGCAAAAAA